>JARLFY010000034.1 GCA_031296325.1 Acidobacteriaceae bacterium
CGCTACAGTATCTCTCCGGCGGTCTCAACTCGGTTGGGGCAGGCAATGGGGTAGGAAAAGTTGCATGCGCCTCTTCAACCGGACCGTTCTGCGACTCTGGCAGCTTCATGATCGGCGATGCTCCGCGTATCGCTCCGTACGCCCTACGTGGACAGAGCGTTTATCGTCTGACCAGCGCGCTTCGTCGCACGTTTGACGTATACGGTCGGACGAAGTTCGTCTTCGGGGTTGACTGCCAGAACGTGACCAATCACGTCACCTTTGGCAACAACTCCGCCAACAACCAGATCGGCGTCAATGTTGATAGCTCGTCCGCCTTTGGCACGGTCAACTTTGCCAGCGGCGACCCACGCGCCTTCCAGTTCTCGGGAAGACTGGTCTTCTAACCGCCGGTTGCTGAAGTGATCGGCAAAACATGGAGCCAACAGCTTACAGACCGCTTCAAGTCTGTAGGCTGTTGGCTCTTCTTCATGAGGAAGGGGCTCCCTGTTCTCCGATCAGAGTAGTTCTCGTAATGGTGCATGCCGTCGTCGAATAAAAAGCGGATTCCTCCGCTTTGCTACGGAATGACAAATACTGTGGACTACAGTAATTATGAAACTACCCGAGTATTGGCATGGCGCGGCTTATGCAGGATGCGGAGAGCGGTTGTTGGATGGTACCCTTCACAGTAGGGCCTACATTAGTTTGATGGAGTAGTTTAGGCTCTCTCGACGGAGAGGACTGAGGAGATATATGCCTAGCGAACAGGAGGTTCGGTGGTCGCAGCTGAAGGTTGGCGTGATCGTTCTGGTGGCGGTCGCGGTTCTGACGGTGCTTCTGTTTCTGATGACGAGCACGTCGGGGCTGGGCGTCTTCTCGCACAAGCTGATGGTGACGACGTACTTTGAGAACTCGGCTGGGTTGAAGGTTGGTGCGCCGGTAAATCTGGAAGGCGTCACCATCGGAAACGTGAAGAAGATTCTTGTCACCACGGAGCGAGAGCGCAAGCTGACTCCGGTCGAGGTGGTTATGCAGATCGACAGCAAGTATAAGGAAAGTCTGCATGCGGATTCGACCGCCGCGCTGTCCACGGTGGGCGTTCTGGGAGACACGGTCGTTGACATCAATAGCCAGATGGCAACAGGGCCGACGATCGAAGACGGAGCCGTGTTGAAGACGCTGGAGACGCCCAGTATTCAGGACGTGGTGAAGGCCAGTCAGGGAACGATTGAGAGCCTGAACGTGGTGCTGGGAAAGATGAATGTCATCGTCGACAATATGCAGTCGGGCAAGGGGTCGATTGGACTGCTGATCAACAACCCAGATTTGTATTACAAGGCGGTGACGACGGTCGATCAGTTGAACAAGTTGGAGGTCGGCCTCAACGAAGGGCACGGCTCGGTGGGAAAGTTGATGACCGACGACACTATGTACAACCGGTTGAACGACGCTGCCGGAAAGCTGGATGAGATTGCGACGCAACTGAACAGTGGCAAGGGTTCGGCGGGTAAGCTGCTGAAGGACGAGTCGCTGTATAACAACGCGAACGCTTCGCTGGCTCACATGAACTCGATTCTGGCCGATGCCGATGCGGGCAAGGGATCGGTTGGAATGCTGATCAAGGATCCTGCCTTCGCCCGGAGTTTGAACGATACGCTGACCAAGACGGATGCGCTGGTGACGGCCATCAACGATGGCAAGGGAACGCTGGGAAAACTGGCGACCGACGATACGGCGTATACCAATCTGAATAAATTGTTAACCGAGAGTACGACGCTGGTGACGACCATTCGTCAGGATCCCAAGAAGTATCTGACGATTCACATGAAGATCTTCTAGGTGGAGCGGGGGAAGGATCTTTCGCATGTTCCCGAACCATCTGGCTGTAGATAACTGTTTCTATCGAAAGTGTTCTGTTGAAAGTGGCGCAAAGTCTCCGTAGCTTCTACAATAGAACAGGATTCGTATCCCCAAGAGTTGCTCGCAGCATAGGGCGCGTCGCAGTCAGGCCGCTAGCGAGGATTAAGGAAGCGCATGACGTTGAGCAGGATTGGCCGGATTTCGCGGGCCTTGGTCGTATCCATGGCGGTAGTGCTGGGCATGTCGGCTTGTGGCGGCTACACGGCCGGTTTCATGTGGGTTCTGGGTACGCAATACAACCAGATCGCTGGCTTCAAGATTGACGACTACACGGGGAATCTGACCGCGATGGTCAACTCGCCCTACTCCTCAGGGGGTACCAACCCGGTGTCTCTGGTGGTGCGAGCGGCGGGGAACTTTGTCTTCGTCGTGAACAAGGGAACCCTGAACGCCAGCGGGATTAGCAATGGAGATGGCAACGTCTCGGTCTTCGCGGTAGGCGAGGACGGCGTTCTGACCTTCCAGAACTCGTACAGCACCGCTGGAAATGCGCCAATCTGGGCGGCGGTGGATGGAACGGGAAGCTTCCTGTACGTTCTCGACTCGCAGGCTCCGGACTATGCGACCACTGGCAATGGGGACATCACGGTCTTCGGAGTGGACGGCAGCACGGGGCGCTTGCAGCTTGTGCCGAACCAGTTGCAGAAGAACAGCGCTGGGCAACAGTTGAACTACTTTGAAGTGGGCAAGGCTCCGATTACCATGCGCAGCAGCGGTAGCTGCATCTACACGCTCGATTCGGATCAGACGGTCTTCCCCTATGGAATTGGCAGCAATGGCCAGCTTGCGCTTCAGGCCAGCTCGTCGATTCCTTTGAATACGGTCAAGGCGACTTCGATCAACGCTACGGGCACCAGCATCTATGTAACGGATTCAGGCTCGTCGCTGTCTACCGGGGGAACGGTGATTCCCTTCACGCCCGGAGCGAACTGCTCGCTGAGTGTGCAGTCCGGCGGCGCGGTGTCGAATCTGGCGACGACGTCCAAGCCGGCTTACAGCTTGACCGACTCGAAGGGCAAGTATCTCTATGTAGCGAACCAGAGCAGTACCAACACGAACTACGCCAACAGCACGATCTCGGCGTATGTGATCGAGTCGACGGGCCAGTTGCAGCCGGTATCGGACAGCAGCAATCCTTACCCAGTCGGAAGCGGGCCAGTGTGCATGGTGGAGGATCCATCGAGCCAGTATCTCTATACGTCCAATAACGACGGAACGATTACTGGACGATTGATCGATCAGAACACCGGTCAGCTCACGAGCCTGACGCGTGGTTCGTCGTTTACCGCATTCTCGGGCCCGGCAGGGTGTCTTATTGTAAGCGGAAACGTTGATTAGCTCAGTTGTTCCGTGGCTCGCATCGGGTTGCAGTCGAAACGTCTGTTCAGTGGAAGCGTCAGGATGCAGGTGCTCGGAAGCAAGGCGATGGTCGCCCCTTCCGAGCGGGATGGGGGTGGAGATTGTTTGCCCCGGAGTTATGCTATGAAGTTGAAACCGATGGGCCGTGTGGTGACGGCTTCGATGTTGTCTCTGGCGATGGCGCTCGGCCTCACGGCGTGCAGTAATGACTACACCGTCGCGTACCTGTATATGGCGACGTCGAAGGCGCTGCCCCATGGTTTCATCAATGGCTATCAGATCGACTATCAGTCAGGCTCGCTATTGCCGCTGGCCGATTCGCCGATCGACGCCGGCGGGAGAGACACGGTCGCTATCGTGGCCGCGCCCAACAACCTCTTCCTGTATACGGTTAATAACTTTGACTCCGATGTAACGTTGTTCGGCATTGGAACCGACGGCAAGCTGTATCCGCAGCATACTTACAATATTTCGGGAAGCCTTCCTACGGCGGCGGCAATCGACGCGGCGGGCAAGTTTCTCTATGTGACATTCACCTATCAGAACAATGCCGACGGATCGCAACTGTATTCTCCTGCGAATCCCGGGCCAGGCGGAGTCAGCATCTTCCCCATCAACTCGGACAATACGTTGGGAACTCCGACTACGGTGAAGGTGGGACGAAATCCGGTGGGGATTGTGACTAGTACGGTGGGCAACTTTGTCTATGTGATCGAACAGGACTCGGCCAGTTCGGCCAATCTGCTGGGCTTTGCACAGTATTCGACGACCGGCGCGTTGACTTTGCTTCCGAATCAGACGATCAACTCCGGCAATGTCGCTTCCTCCGGCTTCCCGTCGGGTTCGGCTCCGAATGGAATGATCGAAGACAAGACGGGAACGCATCTTTATGTCACCGATCAGACGCTGGGTGTCGTGGCCGCGTACACGCTGAACAACGGCGTTCCGACCTGGATTGGCCAGACTCCGACCGATGCGAATCCCATGGGAATGTCGTTCGATCTGAGCGGGAAGTATCTTTATGTGGCGGCTTACGGCGCGAACGCTGTGGATGGATATACCTTGAGCGCGAATGGGCTACCGGTACGTTCAACCGTGGCTGCGAGTTCGGCGACGGGAACGGGGCCAACCTGCATCGCGGTCAATGGCGCGCCGAGCAACGCCAATCCGAGTCACGCGGAGTATCTGTATACATCGAATCAGCTTGGCGGAAACATTACAGGCGAGCAGTTGAATGCGCAGGATGGCAGTCTGGATCAGATTCAGGGAACTCCGTTCAGCGGCAGCGCTCTGCCGACCTGTGCGGTGATCGTTCCGGCGCTACCGCTGCGGTAGTTCTCGCTGCGGTAGAGAGATTTGGGTAATGCGCTGGCTTGCAGAGGTTGCGGCTGGACGGGCAACAGGCAGGACAGGATTTTCAGCAGGCGGCGCAAGCTGCCGGGATGAAGGAATCAGATGAACTTGCATACGATCAGTCGTACGATGAAGCTCTCGGTGGTCTCTCTGGCGATGGTTCTGGGCCTCGCGTCCTGCTCGCTCGACTATACGGTCGGGTACGTTTACATGACGACGAACAAGAGCAATCCGGGGCTGATCGATCAGTACGCCATCGACTTTGACTCGGGCGCGCTCTCGGAGATCGGCACCCCGATCGCCGCAGGCAACAATCCAGTGACGCTGGTGGCTACGCCGAGCGGTAAGTTCATCTATGTGGTCAATCAGGGCGACTCGACGGTGCAGGAGTTCGCGGTGCAGAGCGATGGTACGCTCGCCTCGAAGAACGTCTACGCAACCGGAGGAGCGCATCCGACGGCGGTGGCGATTGATCCGCAGGGAGCGTTCCTGTACGTGACGAACACCTACGTGGCAGGCGCTTCCACGGGAACGGGCGTGGTGTCGATCTTCCCGGTGAATGCGGACAACTCGCTGGGGTCGGTTTCGCTTCAGCCGGTGGGCAAGAATCCGGTGGGGATTACGACGAGCTACTTCAACCACTATGTGTACGTGGTGGATCAGCAGACTTCGACGTCCGGCATGATTCTTGGCTTCTCGCAGAACACGACGACGGGTGCGTTGACGACGGTCTCGGGAACATCGATTGTCGGAACGGCGGGCAATTCGCTGGTCTCTGGATTTGCCGCTGGCGTGACCCCTAGCGCAATCGCCGAGGATCAGACCTCGCGGTTCGTCTATGTGACCGATCAGACCTCGAACCAGTTGATCGGCTACTCGGTGCAGAACGGCGGAAATCTTCTGGCGATGGTCAATGGGCCGTTCAACACGGGACTTTATCCGGCGAACCTCACCATTGATCCGACTGGAAAGCTGATCTATGTGGTGAACTATAACGCCAGTTCCGTGCAGGGCTATGCGATCGATTCGGCAACCGGAACAGCATCGCCGGCAGTCGGGGCGTATGCGACTGCGACGGGAGCAGGACCAACCTGCGTGGCCATCGATCCTGCAATCGGCAACTTCCTGTTCACCTCGGACAGTCTGGACAACACGGTGACCGGCGAGAGACTCAATACGGGGACGGGCGGATTGACGGCCGTTCAAAACTCTCCCTTCACCGGCTCTGGACAGCCAACCTGTCTGACGGTTGTGGCGAATGGTTCGCACGCATCGCAGACCATCGTTCCGTAATCAGCTTGATTGGCACTGATGATTGCAAAAAGCCCCCTGAAATGGGGGCTTTTCTGCCTAGGGAGTTTGCAGGACAAGAGGGAAGCGGATTCCTCCGCTTCGCTACGGAATGACAAACAAAGATAGGCAACAGCAACAGAAGCGGCTGCTTTTGCCGTTGCGGTTGTCTTTATAGCATTTTCCCCAAGGGGATAGAGTTCCGTGGCGCGAGCGAAAAGCGGATTCCTCCGCTGCGCTGCGGAATGACAAACAAAGATGCTTGGGAATGACAAACAAAGAGGCTTGGGAATGACAGATCTCTATAGCCAATCCCCAAAATGCTCTCGCCCTTGATACTCGCATTGAACTGTCAGTGACAGGACGCTAGAGCCATTTCAGCGATGCGGCGGTGCTTCATCTTGCCGGAATGGATCTCCTGCGCAGGATCGCCTTGCGGGCAGGATTCTCGATCAGATGAAGGGCGGCGAAGGCCAGCAGAATCGTGGCGGCGTAGGAGATCCAGGGATCGTATGCGGCGAGGTGCAGCCGCTCCCAGACCTGATAGTGGCGAAGAAGGTTCATGAAGTTGAAGTGCAGCAGGAAGAGGCAGTAGCTGGCCTCGCCAAACATCACCAGAGGGCGCCAGGAGAAGACGGAGGCGATAAGGTTCTGCCCGCTGAGGCCGAGGATGAGCGCGGCGAAGAGCGGCGTCATCAGGCCTCCGTGCATCAGGATGTAGGAGATGTAAGGTATGGCCTTGGCGTAGAAGACTGTGAGGGTGAGCAGGCTGGCGGCGGCCAGCAGGGTTCTCTGAAGGGTGCTGAGTACGAGGCTGGAGTGAAGCCTGCCCAGCGTCGTGCCAACAAAAAAAGTGGCGAGGTAGGCCAGCGGCGTGTACTTGAGCGCGCGCAGCCAGTAGCCGTAGCTGTAGCGATCGAGCGGCGCGGCGAGGTGGTCTGGGTTGAGCAGGATGTAGAGCGTGTGGGGGAGCAGCCCAACGCCCCAGATGGCGAACAGAAGAGCGATCAGGCGCGTCGGAGACTTGGGCCAGGGCAGGCGGATGATCCAGGGGAACGCGACGTAGAAGAGAGCCTCGGTTGAGAGCGTCCAGGCCACGGTGTTCCAGAAGGTGGCGAGCGAGGGACTCCAGCCCTGAAGAAGCAGCGGAGTCAGAACAACGCCGCTCAAAAAATCCAGATGGGAGTGGGCGTGCCACTCGGTGCGAAGCATGTCGAACGAGAGCGCGAGAGAGAGCAGGTAGACCGGATAGAGTCGGGCAAAACGGGCGCGCCAGAAATCTCGCTGGAGCAGAGGTCCGGGCCGATCAGAGTAGCTGTACGTCATCACATAGCCGGAGAGAAGAAAAAAGAAACCAACGAAGACGAAGGCGTTGTCGATGAGCGGCGAAAGAAGTTGCAGGTGCGGCGGGGTGAAGTGAAAGAGCATGATGCTGAGCGCAAGCAGGGCGCGCAGACCAGTGAGCGCAGGAAGCTGCGGCTTGCGGACTGGTTGCGCTGGACCTTCGCTGGAACTTGTCGTCATCTGGTGCCGATCCCCCATCGGTATCTAAGTCTCAAAATATTCAAAATAAAGGGGAAAACAGGGAGGCGCGGTTGGTATTCCTTGGGTAAGGTATTCATTCTGAATACTTCATTTGTAAAGTCTATGGAATCAACGTGTTGCTGTTGTCTGTCCGGCGCTTATCTCTTTCCCGATTTAAAGTATAGTCGTTTGGGATAACTGGAATGCCAACTATTTGTATTCGGTAAGTTGTTTGTTTGGATTGTGTTATATGGATTATTGAAGGGGATGGGGTTGACAGGCTATAGCGCGGGCCTTCAGCCCTTGGTCGCTGTGTCGGGTGTTTTTCTAGGCCTTCGGTCTGGGCTGGTATAGGACGGGCCTTCGGCCCTTGCCAGACAACGGCAAAAGCAACAGCAGATCCCCTTCGGGGATGACAAACAAAAACGAGCAATGGCAAAAGCAAGGGCAACGGCAAAGACAGTTGGTGCGAGCGTTGTTCCTCCCACCCATCGCGATGTTGCCGCGATGAGTGGGGCACCCGGAAGTTTTCTGCTGACCCCACCTTAGCGACGATAAGACCGTCGCGAAGATGGGGAACCCGGTTTCAGCCATGAAGATGGCACCCGGTTTCAGTTTGAGATGGGAGACTTGGGTTTCAGGCGTGAAGGTGGGCATTCAGCGAAAGTAGTGCATCCTCTTCAATAGTGAGAAAATGGGAGTGATGCTCCAACTCTCCTCAGCCGGTAAGCGATTCGGCCAAAAACTCCTCTTTGAAGACGTCAACTGGCTGATCACGCCGGATGAGCGCACGGGCCTAGTCGGCGGTAACGGCACAGGCAAATCCACCTTGCTGAAGATTCTTGCTGGGCAGGAGACGCTGGACTACGGCGAACTGACCTCGGTCAAGGGCATGACCATCGGCTACCTGCCGCAGGACGGGCTGGTTATGAGCGGCAAGACGGTCTTCGAGGAGTGTCTATCGGTCTTCGATCACCTGCGCGCACTGGAGCGCGAGGCCGAGGAGATTACCCACGTGCTGTCGACCGCCGATCCGAAGTCGCGCGAGTATCTGTCGGCGGCGGATCGCTACTCCGACATCGCCGACCATCTGCATGTTCACGACATCTACACTCTGGACTCGCAGGTGGGAGCCGTGCTGGGTGGGCTGGGCTTCTCTACGGAGGATTGGGAGCGCAGGACCGAGGAGTTCTCCGGCGGCTGGCAGATGAGGATTGCGCTGGCCAAACTGCTGCTGCAAAAACCCAGCTTGCTTCTGCTCGACGAACCGACGAATCATCTGGATCTGGAGAGTCGCAACTGGCTGGAAAACTATCTGCACGATTATCCGAACGCCTTCATCATGATCTCGCACGACCGCTACTTTCTGGACGTAACGGTGAACAAGACCATCGAGATCTGGAACAAGCGGATGCACGTGTACCACGGGAATTATGAGAAATATCTAGTGCAGAAGGACGAGCGGCGGACGCAGTTGATGAACGCCTACAAGAATCAGCGCGACCGGATTGACGCGCTGGAGGCGTTTATTAACCGCTTTCGCTATCAGGCGACCAAGGCCAAGCAGGTGCAGTCGCGCATCAAGGAACTGGAAAAGATTGAGCGGATTGAGGTTCCGGAGGAGGAGGCGACGATCCACTTCACGATTCCGCAGCCTCCTGCGTCGGGACGCACGGTGATCGAGGTCTCCAACCTCTCGAAGTACTACCCGACTCCCGATGGTGGTGAGAAGAAGATTCTGGAAGATGTCAGCTTCCAGATCGATCGCGGCGACCGCATCGCTCTGGTGGGGGCCAACGGCGCGGGCAAATCGACACTGATCCGTATGCTGTCGAACCTGGAGCCACCGACCTCGGGAGAGATCAAGCTGGGACACAACGTTCTGGCGGATTATTTTGCGCAGGATCAGTACAAGACGCTCGACCCGAACTCGCAGATGCTGGAAGACATCTGTGGCATTGCGCCCACGGTTCCGGTGGTGGAACTGCGCTCGCTGCTGGGTTGCTTCATGTTCTCGGGCGACGATGTGTACAAGAATCTCGGAGTGTTGTCGGGCGGCGAACGGAATCGCTACGCGATGGCGAAGATGCTGGTGTCTCCGGCGAACATGTTGCTGCTGGACGAGCCGACCAACCATCTCGACCTGCGGGCGAAGGACGTTCTGCTGGAGGCGATCGCCAACTTTACCGGAACAGTGCTGTTCGTCTCGCACGATCGCTACTTCATCGACGGATTGGCTACGCGCGTCTTCGAGGTGGAGGATCACCGCGTCCACATCTATCCGGGCAACTACGAGGACTATCTGTGGCGCAAGTCGGGAGGGCCGGAGAAGGTCTCGACCTCGCTGAGTACGTCGCTAAAGACAGCTCCCGTTGCTCCCGCCGTTCCGGAGCCAGTTGCAGAGCCGGTTAAGGCGGTTGCTCCGGTCAAACGGCTGAACCCGATCAAGCTGAAGCATCTGGAAGACGAGATGCAGAAGGCCGAGGAGACGATCCCGGTCCTGGAAGAGAAGATCGCCGCCGCCGAGAGCGCGCTGGGTGCCTATAGGACGGCGGAAGACGCCGTTCGCGAGGCGGCAGAACTGGATCGGCTGCGCAAAGAACATGAAGATTTGATGGTTCGCTGGGAGGATTTGGGAACCCAGCTTCAGGCGCAGCGCGAGTAGAGCCAGGGCATTTCCTGTACTAGATGTAGACCGTCGTGGAACGAGCAACAGCAGATTCCTTCGCTTCGCTACGGAATGACAAACAACAGACGCTACGGAATCACAAACAAATGGATTTATAGCAATTCGGAAAATGATCCAATTGGCCGGGAGCTTTTGTCTCGGGCGCGTTGATTTGTGCTTAGTCTGTAAGTTGTTCTTGTTGTGCTTGTTATTGATTTCTGGTGAGGGAGTATCTGTTGATGAACGGTCTTTGCGTAAAGTTGCTATAGCGCGTTGTGATGTCGAAGTGATAAAGTTCCTGTCACTAAGAAAATCGTTTGCTGGCGGCCATGTATGGATTGGAGCAGCCCCCGGCAAAAAATAATACTTTCGTGAACGCTAAATTTTAGATATGCTTCTCTGGTTCCGGATTACAAAGGATTTCCCCCAATGAAACTTTGCTCGAAGATTCTCGCCATCGCCATCATCGCCTCCACCACCTATGCCATGGTCGGTTGCGCGGCCCCTTCAGGTTTCAGCTATCAGAATGTGACCGTTACCCTGTCTCCGCAGTGTTCTGACTGCGCTGGAAACATCTATAGTGCCACGACTCCGACGACGCTCATGGTTCCCACGAGCGGGACTGAGGGAAGTTGTACTCTGTTCAATGCGATCGTTGCAAACGCTCCGGCAACCAATGTTCAGTGGAGCCTTTATCCGACGCCGAACTTATATGATCCAACGATTGCGTCTTCGACTGGGACGCCCGCTGAGGGGACCTCGGCCGTGGGTAACTTTGCAAATGGCTTGAATCAGACGGCGGTCGGTCCCAGCGCCATGTGGTGTTCGCCGAGCGGTCGTCCGGTCTGGACTGGTGCGGCTCTGGCGCAGGCCAACGCCATGCAGTACACCGTGAACGGAGTGCCGCAGACGGGCATTCCGCAGGGCGACATCTTGCTTGCGGCCACAGTGCCGATCGATCCCAGCGACCCCACCAAAGTTGATACGGCGTATCAACTGATTCAGTACTACAGCTCGATTGCTCTCACTTTGACGCCAGGCAATATCTCGATTCCCCTTGGCGGAACCTATCAGTTCACCGGCTTTGGTGTCGCCGCTGGACCTTGCGCTGCCAATGTCACGACTCCTACGACCGAGTGCTATGTTGCGCCTACCAACGACATTCCATATGCTCAGTATTACCCCACGGGGACCCCGATCAATTCGGTGACCTGGGATGTTGGCCCAAATACATCGGGCGCAATTCCAGAAGTTGGCGGTGTTATGAGCGCCGGTCATGCGACGACTACTTATCCGGCGGGTTCTACTACTTGGGGAACCATCAGCCAGACTGGCTTGTACACCGCCCCGACTGTAGCTCCCTCGACTTATCCGCTCGTCACTCTGGTGGCTAACGTCAATGGTTCAACGGTTTCCACCGCCACGGTCACGTTCTGCGGACTCAACACACTCTACACCTGTAATTAGAGCGGCGAGTGGGGGCAACTCTTGAAGAGGAGTTGTAGGTTCATCCACTGCGAATAGCGACAGCGAATCAATGAATAAGGGCCACCCACTCGGGCGGCCCTTATTCATTTCTCTTTGACGTTTTCACGGAATTAAAACGTTTTAGCCAATGGGATAGTCCGTCGCACTGCGGATGAAATGCGGGGATTCTTCGCTGCGCTCAGAATGACAACTCCTGTTTGTTCCGTCAATAGCAATTGGAAAAGGCTCGATTCGTTCTACTTCAGCACGGGACGAGGTTCGGGATTGATCTTGTTGTCGAGGAAGCGCTGCTTTGCTTCGATCACCTTGCTGCGCGCGACCTCGGCATCGCGCCATCCCTTGACCTCGACCCGCTTGCCCTCGAGATCCTTGTAGATCGAGAAAAAGTGAGTAATCTCCTTGAGCATGTGGGGGTAGATCTCCGAGTAGCTGAAGACGCTGTTGTAGCGCGGGTTGTTCTTGCCAACGCAGAGGATCTTCTCGTCAGGCACGCCCTGATCCATCATCTCCATCATGCCGATGGGGCGAACCTCCTGCACGCATCCGGAAAAGCTGGGTGCGTCGACCAGCACCAGGCAGTCCAGCGGGTCGCCATCGCTGGCCAGGGTGCTGGGAATAAATCCGTAGTCGCCCGGATAGTGTACCGGCGAGTAGAGGTTGCGATCCAGCCGGAATACATGCAGCTTCTTGTCGTACTCGTACTTGTTGATGCCGTCGAGAGGGATCTCGATGACGGCGTTGATTACTTCGGGGCAGTGCTCCCCGATCGGTAGTTCTAAATAATTCGTCATGGAAGAATTCTCTCGTCTTTCAAGGAAGATTTACAACATAAAGCGGTGCTCAGAGGACTTTGGTACGGAATGGAGAGATGCGTGTTGCCGGTTCATGCATCCAGATTGTTGAGTAGGTTCCTTTTATCTGAGCCTGTGTGGGCTGTTGAGGATTCACAAAAAACCAACTCTTTCTTCCAAAAAGCGAGGTTGATTTCGCCTTTTTCGCCTAGCCAACGTAGTTTACACCCCGCCGCTGTCTACAGGAAGCGAAGCAAGTTTATAATCAGAGTCTATGAAGGCGCATGTTTATGTCACGTTGAAGCGTACCGTTCTCGATGCTCAGGGCCAGACCGTTGCCGGAGCGCTCCGCCGCATGGGCTTGAATGGGGTTGCCGATGTTCGGCAGGGGAAGTACTTCCTGCTGACACTGGAGGACTCCCTTGCCTCGAACCCGGCTGCGGCACAGCTTGAAGTTGAGCGCATTGCTCGCGAAGTTTTGACCAATCCGGTCATCGAAGAGTTTACCCTTCGGATGGAACCCTAGAGCCGCTGTTTGAAAGCTCTATTCATCGCTTGATTCGGCAAGGCGCCGAAAAGATCGTTGCGTCCACAGTTCAACAAGCTGCGGACGCAATTTCGTTTCCGCGATGTCTTGCCAAGGGAAAGCCGTGTCCCGGGGGCTAAAGCCCTGACCTATCTCAGAGACAAACATCGTGGCACAGAGAGACAAAAGCAGCGGCATGAGAGACAAAATCAGCGACATAGAGCATTTCGTCTGATGGCGTAGAGCGTTGCGCAACGAGAAAAGCAGATTCCTCCGCTTTCGCTGCGGAATGACAAATAATGAGGTCTATAGCAACTCAGCAAAAGCTCTATTGCCAAAGACAAGAACCGTGGCTCTGAGACAAGAACTGTAGCTCTGAGGCAAGTTCTGAGGCTTACTCTTTCGTCGGCTCTGCGAAGGGATATTGCAGCGCGCACAGGAACAGAGCCACTAAAAAGCTTGCGTGGATCAGTCCCCCAAATAGGAAGATTCGCGGGAAGGTGAACAGGGTGAAGGGGGCAAAGAGGGGCACAAACAGAAGCAGCGTCGTCTGCAAACCAGAAATATTGACTCCTGTCTGATTCGCGCGAAGGGCAAGAAAGAGCAGCGCCAGAAACGGAGCGTATAGATTGACCAGCGTGTAGTAGTAGGAGATCGGTGGAAACGCCAGCATGAACACGGTGACGGCGAGCAGTTGGTTCAGCGCCGGCATCTTCCATAGTCTGGCAAAGAAGGCCAGTCCCATGATTCCCATCCCCGCCAGATAATAGGGCCGCATGAGTTTGGCTACGGGAAGGCCAGAGGTGAGCATGGCCAGCTTGGCAAAGCTGAAGACGGAGTGGTTGGGCAGGATCTCATGCATCGTCCACTGTAGGATCCTTCCGCCCTGATAACCAAAGACGCTCTCAATCAATCCTCTCCATGCAACCCCGATCGTCGGGCCGACCCACCAGAGCGAGAGCAGCGACGATGCAACGAAGGTCGCGATACCTAGCGCAAAGGCTCTCCAGCGCCTGCGCGGCAGGAGCAGAATCAACAGGAGTACCGGGTACAACTTCACCGCAGCGGCCAATCCCCAGAGAACTGCCGCCATGTCATCGCTGTCCTGTAGATAGGCCCACACGCCAACGGCCGTGAAGATCCACAAGGCTAGTTCGATGTTGCCCTGATGCAGCATTCCTACGATGGGGAACGAGATCAGGATCAGGGTGAGCGGAAACAGCGTTGCGGCCATGCTGCCAATTTTCATCGCCAGAAACCTGCGTCGCACAGCCCAACCGCAGGCCGTCAACCACGCCGCAGCCGTTCCCAGATAGAGCGCCACGGGATGCCCCGATCCGTAGAGGATCGCATAGAGAACTGCGCCGAGTGGTGGATAGGAAAATCGCGAATGCCCTACCCAGGCAAAAAACTGTGCCGTGTGCAGCGAGCGGAAGACAGGAGGAAACTCCATCAGATCGCAGAACGCTGGATCGACCAGCGGATTCCACAAGCCCTCCAGACTTCCGGCATGCATCTTTGCCCAGGTTGTCAGCAGGGTTAGTGCCGAAAGCGCCAAGGAGCACGCCCAGACGAGTCGCAACGACCTGGGCAATGGCGCGGAGTCAGCGCTTGGCCCGGACATTCTTGGCTCGGATTGTTGTGATGTCGATGCGGTGTCCAAGCACTCAGTCTAATGCAGAGGGCGATGCGGAGGCATGATTGAAACAGAGCCGATTATTCTTGCCCCATGGAATTTTCGGTACTGGGATATACGGACGTGGAGCGAGCAACAACAGATTCCTTCGCTTTACTACGGAATGACAAGCAAATTGGGATATAGCCGTTCGGAAGACGCTCTAGCTCTGGCAGGGCGAAGTTGCCCGGATGCAACTTCGCGGTTCGGCGTAAAATAAAACCATGTCAGACGGATCACAGAGCAAATCGGTAGAGAAGCAGCAGCCACAGGTTGACCCAGCCCTTGCCCACGAGCGCGAGGCCCAGCTCAAACGGAAACGTCGTGATCTCGAGTTGCAGCGCGAGCGCATTCTGTCGGAGCGCACCTCGAACCCGCACCGCCGCACGGCTCTGGCCAATGCGCTGGCGGACATCGAGGAGAAGCTCGCTGAGTTGGGCTGGACAATCCACCTGTAGCAGAGGGATTGCATGGCCGGAACCGCTTGAAGAGTGGTTCTGCAAAGGCTGAACGCATTGGTCTGGCTCGGACGTATCGACGTTTGCGCGATGGCTAGTGACGATGGAAGACCATCGAGTTGGCCTGGTCGATGCTGGTGAGCAGGATGCTGTGGATGTTGACGTGCGCAGGGCGGCTGGCGGTCCACAGGATCGCGTCGGCGATGTCCTGCGGGGTGAGCGGCGTGATGTTCTCGTAGACCTTGGCTGCGCGCTCTACGTCGCCGCGAAAGCGGACTTGGCTGAACTCGGTCTCGACCATGCCGGGGTCGATTGAGGTGACGCGCACGGCTGTTCCCATCAAATCGATTTTGAGACCCTCACTGAGGACGCGTTCGGCGGCCTTGGTGGCGCAGTAGACCGCGCCGTTGGCGTAGGTGAGATGGCTGGCGGTGGAGCCGAGGTTGATGATGTGTCCGGCGTTGCGCGCAACCATTCCGGGAACCACGGCGCGGGTCACGGCGAGCAGACCCTTTACGTTGGTGTCGATCATCTCGTCCCAGTTGGTTGGATCGTCCTGGTAGAGCTTGGCGAGGCCGCGGCTGAGTCCGGCGTTGTTGACCAGAATCTCGATGGAGGCCCATTCGTCGGGGAGGTTTGCGAGGGCGAAGTTGACTGCGTCGCGGTCGCGCACGTCGAGGAGGAAGCTGGAGACGTCTGCGGCTCCGGCCTCGCGCAGAGGCGCTTCCATTTGCTGTAGAAGTTCCAGACGACGCGCACACAGAAGCAGGCGCGCTCCCGCCGCAGCGAATGCAAACGCCGTTGCGCGGCCAATGCCGGAGCTGGCCCCGGTGATTAGAATGATCTTGCCTTTGAGGGATTCCATAGTTCAGTTCTCCGATAGCGAATACGAGGGTGTTAGGCGTTTTTAGATTCGGCGGCGAGGAGCTTGCGCTTGCGCTCGACGCCCCAGCGGTAGCCGGAGAGAGACCCATCCTGCGCAATGGCGCGGTGGCAGGGAATGGCGATGGCGACGGGATTGGCGGCGCAGGCGGCGGCGACGGCTCGTGCGGCGGTGGGCTTGCCCAGTTCGCGGGCGAGCGAGGAGTAGCTGCGGGTTTGGCCACGCGGGATCTGCTGGAGTGTCGTCCATAGGCGCTGCTGGAAGGCGGTGGCGCGGAGATCGAGCGGGAAGGCGGCGGGCAGCGGCTGGTCGGTGGTTTGGCTTTGCACGAAGGCGATGGCCTCGGCGAGCCAGCCGGTGTTGCCCTTGGCGGAGACGAGTTGGGCCTTGTCGAAGCGCTGGCGGAGGTCGGCGATCAGCTCGGCGTCGTCGCGTCCGAAGGCGATGGCGCAGACGCCGGCGTCGCTGGCGGCGACGAGCAGGCGTCCCAGCGGGCTGGGCGCTGTGGCGTAGCGGATGAGCAGACCGGCTCCGCCTGCGCGCTGGATTCGTTGCGGCGCTGCTGGCGGCGGCTCGATGACGGCGTTGCGTCGAGCTTTAGCTGAGAGCGCTGGCTTGGGCTGTACGGGGCTGGCGCTGGCGGAAGGGGGCTTGGGCTGTATTCCGTCGGGGATCGCCTTGCTGGGCGTTCTGGCGAGGCGTGGCGCGTCCTTGCGGCGGGCTGCGCGCTGTTCTCGGGCAAACTCTCCCGGGCTGACTCCGAGGACGCGGCGGAATCCGCGCAGAATGGTCAAGCGTCCGACCCCGGTGGCCTTGGCGAGGTCGTCGAGCTTGGTGCGCTCTGTGGCGTGCTCGGAGAGATACTCGGTGGCGGCGGCGATGACGGCGGCCTGCGGATCGGGGCGCGGAACGGCGCTCTGGGGCTGGCAGAGCGTGCAGGCATGGAAGCCGGCAAGCTCGGCGGCAGCGGCAGTGGGGAAGAAGCTGACATCCTTGCGCGTGGGGCGACGACTCGTGCAGCTTGGTCGGCAGTAGACCTTGGTGGATTTGACGGCGAAGAAGAACTGGCCGTCGGCGCTGGCGTCGCGCTGCAGGACTTGCTGCCACTGGCGACCGGGAAAGAGGCTGGGAACGGCGAGAGCGGGTGATTTTGTGCGGCTTGGGTCGATCTTGCTTATAGGCATTGCGATTGCTCTCCTGTTGCTATCTTCGCCCATGTCGCGTGTGAGTGAAAGTTGGATCTTGCAGTTTGTAAAGTCCAGACCTCTCTCAGGAGGCAAAAGCAGCGGCTCTACAGAGGCAAAAAACAACGGCTCAGACGGCGGCTGAGCTGCGGCGCGGCGAGCCGAGGATGGGGATGGCGAAGAATGGTGCGACCCAAGCGGCAAAGCAGGCGCAGAAAATAAGAATTTCCATCCCGAAGGTGAGGAGACTAATCGCTCCAGTCAGCGCACCTTCGGGAGCGGAATGGCTGATCATGACGAGAGCGAGGAGGCCCCAGGGGGTTGCTCGGATGTCTCCGAAGAGGGAGTCGAGGACGAAGAACAACAGCGCCCAGATGAGCGGAGCGATGACCAGAACGCCAACCCATTTCGCCATGTGGTAGGCCTCCGAGGTGGGGCTGAAGGAGATGCCGGTGGACGTGTCATTTTCGTCCATCGCTCCCCCCATCTCGTGGGCATAGAGATTGCCGTAGTTCAGGTTTGGCTTATTGGGCCAGATAAAGTGGGGAATTGTATTGAACAACGTAGCTTTGATGGGCGAAAGGCCGAAGACCTTGCCCTGGTCTGTGATGTTGATCAGGCCGTCGTCGACGGAGATGAACTGGAGACGATCCCAGAAGCCCTGTGGTTTGTTGTAGTAGGAAGCGTCATTCGCCGTATCTTCTTTGTACTCCGTGCGAAGCTTGTCGGGGTGTTCGAGCAGGCTAAGCCGGTAATCAAGTTGCTGACTGAAACTCTGAGTCTTGTCGAGGCGACTCCGTCCGTATTGCGAGTAGGGAACCAGACAGTAAAAGACGATGAATGCCACCAGCAAGGAAGAGCCTATCTGTAGCAGGGAGAGGCGGAATCGCAGTGCGCAGACGGGGACAGCCCAACATACCATGGGTTCCAGCATGCCTTGTTTGGAGAACGCGATCAGGCCATAGAAAAAGAAGTAGAAGACGGTTGCGAAGGAGATAAAAAAATTGGTACTGCGTTTCCCTCCGCTCTGACGAATCTCATACATGACGCCGATGATGATGCCCAACGGGAGCAACTGATTGAGTTGCGTGAAGGCGCTGTTTAGCCCCTCTCCACCTTTTCCCAGCATGGCGATGAGAAATGCGCCACCGATGCCGAATACAAAGCAGCCCACAGAAGCCCGATACATCAGGGATTCTTTGAGGATGTTTTGCAGCAGGCCGGTCTTGCGCGCGAAGCGACGGCTGAGGAGAGCGGCAACGAGTAAGGAGGTGGCTCCGCCAACGTAGACTTCGATGTCTGTATGTGGATCAAGGAGATTGGAGTCAGCCGGCTCTCCGAGAAAGGCCTTGTAGCAGAGGCCGATGACGACGACCAGAAGGGAGTAGAAAAAGATGTAGGCTCCCGCAGCGCGAGTGAGGCCGCCAGCCACGTTGAAGGCAAGAGCCGCGATCAGGAGAAAGGCGACACAGCCGACGCTGAAGTATAGGGCTGTTCCTTCCAGAGTCTGGATTATAAAGAGCGCCGCAGCAAAGAGGGCGGCGCGGTTCAGCGGGACTCGTTCTGGGAAGGGGAGGCGCACTCAGTTAATTTCGAGTGTAGCAAAGCAGTGTGCGTGAAGGTTCGGTATGTAGTCTAGATTCGAGTGGGGCTAGAGCGGGCGAGAATGGGCTGTCAGGGGGTGAAATTCCGGGTGAGGCTCTCATCGTCTACAGGACTCGGCGTAGGCGGGAGGATGGCAGGGGTGGGCGAGTCAGGTTCCTGGGGAGAGAGTTAACGGAATTTCTTTGATTTTGCTGGGTGCAATCGCTTATTGTATTGATTTGTCAGGGTCTGGCTAGATGTATGGTGTGAGAGGGCGGATTGGCGGAATTCGGCGAGCAGTTGCGACGGGAGCGCGAACGGCGGGGGGTGTCTGTGGAGGCCATCTGCGCCGCGACGAAGATCTCTGCAAAGCATATTCGCGCACTGGAGGCGGGGGATTTCGCGAAACTGCCCGGAGGCGTCATTCGGCGTGGGTTTGTTCGCAGTTATCTGGGAGTACTCGGCTTGGAGGAAGACGTATGGCTGGAGCGGTTCGAGCAGAGCTGTCGGGAGAGCGGATTGAGAGAGCCGACGGTGGCGGAGTGGGGTCGATTCGCGGAAAATGTTAAGAACGGTCGGTCGGGAATTCGTCGTCGGATGGGCCTGATGTGGTTGGTGCTGGTTGCTCTGCTGGTGGCTCTGGCTATGGCGGGGTGGTGCGGATGGAGGTTTGCGAGCCATCGCAAAGTACCAATAATCCCGGGAATTTTGGTGGTTTTGAACTCTAGTGTTGACAATGAACGCTCAAGGTAATTTACTGTTTCCTCGAATGAAATTGTTGGTTAGCTCGCGCTGAGAATTATTTTTCCATGGCGCGATGGATTTACGGCATGACCGCTCTACGACGTTTGTGTGTGTCGGGGGTAGGCGAGCTGAGGTTTTACGCAGAAGGTTTTACGTAGAAAAAAGTCGGCAAAGCCCGTCGGAAGTTATGTAAGTTGGTTCTTCAGGAGATGATGATGACGCTGTCTAGACGCTGGGTACGCGGTGCGGTGTGGATTGTACTGTTGATGACGGGTTCGATTTTGGCTCGTGCGCAAGAGGTTTCAGGGAGCATCAGCGGCACCGTTGTAGATACAGCGGGAGCCGTTGTGGCGGATGCTGTCGTGACCTTCACAAACACCGACAGAGCGTACGTTGAGCGGACCTTGAAGACCAGCAAAGCGGGTTACTTTGCAACGACCTCGCTGCCTCTCGGAGATTACTCCATATCGATAGCGGCAACCGGATTCAAGACGGTTGCTGTTACGGGGCTGGTTCTGCACGCCAACGATTCGTTGAGCATCGATCAGAAGATGGTGGCAGGAAGCGCTGGCGACACGGTCAAAGTTGTGGCCGACTGGGCGATGGTGAACCTGAAAAACGGCGTAACTTCGGGATTGGTGACAGGAACGCAGATTCGGGAACTGGAGCTTAGCAGCAGGAACTATGAGCAACTTCTGACGCTGCAACCCGGCGTGTCCTATGGCGGAGCAAGCGATCAGTTGTTTTCCGGTGGATCTTTCGCTGGAGGCATCGTCCTGAAGCAGCCGCTGACGCAGGATTCGACGGCAGCCTATGAGCCGAATCAGGTGATCTTCTCGGTCGATGGATTGCGCCCGACGACCAACAACTGGACGATCGATGGCGCGGACAATGTGGACCGCGGTGCGGGCCTGACGTTGCTGACGCATCCCAGTGTGGACGCGATCTCGGAGTTTGTGACGCTGCGCGGCTCCTATGACGCGCAGTATGGACGGAATGCAGGCGGCCAGGTGAACGTGGTGACCCGGTCGGGGACGAGCGCTCTGCATGGAGGGGCGTATGAGTTCTTCCGCAATGACGTTCTGAACGCAAACAACTACTTCAATAATCTGGTTGGAGTCTCGCGTCCCAATCTGCGTTATAACGACTTCGGCTTCTCGCTGGGCGGCCCGGTGGTCATTCCGCACTACTACAACGGTAGGAGCAAGACTTTCTTCTTCTATTCGCAGGAGTTCCGGCGGGTAGTCAACTACGCGAGTGCAACCTCGTATGCTCCTACTCCTGCGGAACTGAGCGGAGATTTCACCAATAGCTACCTGACCAACTCGGCGGGGCAGTACACTGGCGCGACCGGACCGGTCGCCGTGTGCTCCAGCTACACCATCGGAACGGGGGTATGTACCCAGTACAACGAGGCCACGGTAGCCGGTACGAATGGAGATATGCCGATCTCGAAGACGGCACAGGCGTACGTCAATCAGGTCTACAGCACTGTTCTGCCGCCGCAAAGCGCTGCCGATCTAGCGGCGGGCCTCGACCCGCATACGCTGACAAATAATATGCGGAATGTCTACAACGACAATCAGGAGTTTGCCCGGATCGATCATACTTTTGGGCCGAAGACGAATTTGTACTATCGCTTCCTGCATGATGATCTGCCTACGACCGAAGGGGGCGGACTGTTTATCGGTGGAGGGATGCCCGGGGTGTCAACGACCTCGACCAAGTCGCCCGGAACGCAGCACATGGGGCATTTGACGGTCGCCGCCCATCCGACGCTTCTGCTCGACATGGGGTATGCCTATAGCTCGGGATCGATCAAGAGTACGCCAATCGGAACCGTGTCCAGCATCAACTCTCCCAGCGTCAATCCGAGCCTGCCCTTTACCAATACGCTTGGCGTGGTTCCGTCGATCACCTATCTCTCAGGAAACATCTCAGGGATCACCAGCAATGGGAACTACAACGAATCCAATGTCAACCACAATGGGTTTGGCAGTATTACGAAGGTGTATCGGGAACACACCGTGAAGCTCGGCATTTCGTACAACCATTACCAGAAGCTAGAGAGCGCAACCGGCACGGGCAACCAGGGCAGCTTCAGCTTTGGTCCTGCGACGGCTCCTTCCGCCAAGACTCTGGCAACGATGGGCGCGAACGCTCCCAGCACCTTCGATTCGGAGTTTGCAAACTTCCTCATCGGAAATGCGAACGGAGGATACACGCAGGCATCGATTGCGCCGACTGCAAACCTCAATGAAGATCTGGTTGAATTGTACGCGCAGGACGACTGGAGGGTTTCGCGGCGCTTGACGGTCAATCTGGGCGTTCGTTATAGCTACTTCGGCCAGCCCTATGACATCAACAACGAGTTGAGTAACTTCGATCCGTCGAGCTTCAGCTCGATCAATGCAGAGACGATCAGTAGCACCGGAAGCCTCTGCACCACGGCCGGACAGACTACGGCGGTGACGTCGTTTACCGGCGGGACAGTGTCAACAACGACCTATATTGCGGATTGCCCCAATGCGAATGGGTTGAATGCGTACCAGCCGAATACGATTGCGGATCCATTGAACGGCATTCGTCTCGGAGGTACGGACTACATCAGCGCTGTGACTTACGACAACAACCTCAATTATCCCTTTGTTGAGCCGTCGGGCGCACCCTCGATCGATACTCATGCCTCTTTGTATGGGCAGGAAATCGGGCAGGCGGAGAAGCATGATTTCGCGCCTCGAGTTGGATTTGCCTATGACGTGTTCGGAAATGGGAAGACCTCGCTGCGCGGCGGCTACGGCATGGTGTACGACCAGTCGCCCACCAGTATCTATGCGCAAGAGGTATTCAATAATCTTCCCTATGTCACGGTAGAAAGATATACGGCATCGCAGTTGGATACTCCAAACTCCAATACGGCTCTGTCCAATCTGGTACCGCCGTCACTGCGCGCAACTCCGGTGATCTACAAGACGCCCTATGTGCAGCAGTACTCGCTTGACTTGCAGCAGGAGATTACTCCGACGTTGAAGCTGGATCTGGGATATGTCGGAAATCACGGAACACACCTACAGGGCGTTGTCGATATCAATGAAGCGAAGCCGGGAGCATTTACCAGTACGAGCATCGGCTACTCGCAGGTCGCGGGCTGCAATGGATTCACCAGTCAGGCGTGTGAGGCCCCGTTGAACCAGATTCGTCCGTATCTGGGCTACTCTGCGATCAATGATGTCGAGAATATCTTCAACTCGAGCTACAACTCGCTACAGGTGAAGGTGACCAAGAAGTTCAGTGGCAAGAGCATGCTGGACGCGAACTATACCTGGAGCCGCAGCCTTACCAACGCTCCGTCGGACTACAGTTCTGCACCGCAGAACAGCTACAATCTGGCCGCCGAGTACGGTCCGAGCGCCTATAACCGCAATGAAGTTCTTACCATTGATGGAATATGGGAATTGCCCTGGATGAAGGAGCAGAAGGGGATTGTGGGACGTGTGGTCGGTGGATGGGAGGTTTCCGGCATCTATGCCGTAAGCTCCGGTCTGCCGCTTACGGCGACGATGGACGCTGGCGGAACGGTGAGCTATGGCGGTTTGACCAGCCTCTATAACGGGAAGACCAATGGAGGTATGGCGAGCGATGCTGCCGGGCTGGGGATTCTTGGCACGAGCATGGCGACTCTTCGTCCCAGCCAGATCTCGAATCCGAATAGCGGAAACGGTCAAGCGAGCATGCGCACACGTCAGCACTGGTTCAACCAGACGGCGTTCCTTGCTCCTTCGGCTGCAACCTTCCAAATCGGCAACGAGCATCGTGGAGTGATTACCGGTCCAGGCTTCAACCGGCTGGATGTTGGATTGTTCCGCAACTTCAAACTCTACCGCGGATCTGAGTTCCAGTTGCGGGGTGAGGGCTTCAATGTCCTGAATCACACCACCTTCGCTACGATCGGAACGGATGCGACCAGCAATACGTTCGGACAAGCGACCTCCGCGCGGGATCCGAGAATCCTGCAGGTTGGCGGTAAAGTCAGCTTCTAATTTCGGATGCAAGGAGACGGCGCCTGTCTTGACGGACAGGCGCCGAACTTGTATCTGAAGTGCCGAACGGGGCAATCCGGCCAGCGGAGGCGAGAGACGTGTTCGCCGATCAATGCAGAATCACGCGGTTCGGGGATTGATTCTCGCCTGACAGCCTGAAAACTTTGCCGCAGAGATTGTGCAAGGGTAAACTTACAAGTTGTACGGAAATTTGATACAGAAGTTGTGGAGGTATTGTTTTGGCAAAGCGCGACCGTTATTTGTTTACTAGTGAATCTGTGACCGAGGGGCATCCGGACAAGATTGCCGACCAGATTTCAGATGCGATTCTTGATGCCTGTCTGGAGCAGGATCCGTTCAGCCGGGTAGCTTGCGAGACGCTTACCTGCACAGGGTTGGTGGTGATTGCTGGCGAGATCACGACGCAGGCCTACGTGGACTTCCAGAGTGTGGTGCGTGGTACCGTCGCGGCAATTGGCTACGACAATGCGTTGTATGGCTTTGATTCCAATACCTGCTCGGTGATCTCGACGATCAACAAGCAGTCGGGCGACATTGCCATGGGCGTGGACACGGGCGGCGCTGGCGATCAGGGAATGATGTTCGGCTATGCGAGCAACGAGACGCCGGAGTTGATGCCGATGCCGATCTCGCTGGCGCACAAGCTGAGCAAGCGACTCTCCGAGGTTCGCAAGTCTGGGCTGATGTCTTACCTGCGCCCCGATGGCAAGAGTCAGGTTACGGTGGAGTACGACTCTAACAATAAGCCGGTTCGGGTGGACGCGGTTGTGATCTCGACCCAGCACGCGGACACTGTGGGCAATCAGGAACTGCGTGCCGACATTTTGAAGCATGTGATTCAGGCAGTGATTCCCGCGAATTTGCTGGACGCGGGCACGAAGTATCACATCAATCCGACGGGGCGGTTTGTCATTGGCGGACCGATGGGCGATACCGGACTGACTGGACGCAAGATCATCGTGGACACCTACGGCGGCATGGGCCGGCATGGCGGCGGAGCCTTCAGCGGCAAGGATGCGACCAAGGTGGATCGCTCGGCGGCTTATATGGCTCGTTATGTGGCGAAGAACATCGTTGCCGCTGAACTGGCAGATCGCTGCGAGGTGCAGTTGGCCTACGCGATCGGCGTGGCTGAGCCGGTCAGCGTGTTGGTGGACACTTTCGGTACGGGAAAGATCGACGAGGATAAGCTCGAGGCTCTGGTGCGGGCGAACTTCTTGCTGACGCCGAAGGGCATCATCGAGAGCCTCGACCTGCGTCGTCCGATCTTCAAGGCGACGGCGGCCTATGGTCACTTCGGACGCGACGGCAAGAACTTCACCTGGGAGGCGACCGACAAGGTTGCGGCTCTGAAGGCTGGTGCGGCAGAGGCAGTCGCAGTCAAATAGTGGTCTTTTGCAGTAAGGGAACGGGCGAACCCAATGGGTTCGCCCGTTTTTTGTTGGGATCCATCTCGCTCACCTTTTACCCGCGCGGAGGTCTATTGAAGTGGATAGATAACCTGACTCCGGAGTCAGAGACGATGAATGCTGAAGCAATTGGATTGGACGCTGGCGGGGACGTTTCCCCTGTGTTGTCGGCAATAATGGGCGGTGGTCGCGGGCGCGGGGCGAGCGAGTTCGCTGCGGCTGGGCGGTTGACTGCTCTGCTGGAGGCGGCTTCGGGCTGCACGGGAACGCTGGGGAAGATAGAATCATCCCCAGCGATGGGGAAAGCTATACAGTCCGAGAACAGGAACGGCGGCAAGCTGACGCAGGCGCAGTTGGATGCGCGCGCCCAGCAGCGCACCGAGGACGATGACCTGATCCGCGAGGCGCAGCGGGGAGATCGCAGCGCCTTCGATTCGCTGGTGCGACGCTACGATCAGCCGGTGCTGCGACTGGCTCTGCACATGCTGGGGCATGAGCAGGATGCGCAGGACGTGCATCAAGAGGCGTTTCTGAAGGCCTATCGCTATTTGGGGAATTTTCGCTTCGAGTGCTCGTTCTACACTTGGCTCTACCGGATTGTGACGAATCTTTGCCTCGATCATCTGCGGCGGCGCAAGAGTCGGCGCGAGGATCCGGCTACGGCGCTGGACTCGCAGGGCGATGAGATGGATCTGCTGGCAAACGTCAGCGACACGCGGGCGATGGCAAATCCGGCGCGTGAACTCGACCGCAAGCATATGGGCGTGAGCATCCAAAACGCGCTGAACAAGTTGACGCCGCGCGAACGCACGGTCTTCGAGCTGAAGCACTATCAGGGATTGAAGCTGCGCACGATCGGAGAGATGTTGAGCACGACCGAGGAGACGGCGAAGAACACGCTGTTCCGTGCGACGCGCAAGTTGCGTGCCGAGTTGTCGGATTTTCGGGGGTAGAGCAGGGTTTGGGTTTTAGAGCAGTTTGGGGTAATGGGGTAGACCATCGTGGAGCGAGCAACAGCAGATTCCTCCGCTTCGCTACGGAATGACAAACAAGCGATGCTCGGAATGACAAAAAAGTGACGCTTGGAATGACAACTTATTTCGGGGCTACAGCGATTCGGAAAAGGGTTCAGGCAAGACGGTTGGGAAGACGGGCGGATGGTTATAGACCCGAAGTGAAATGGATTTCTTCGAGGCTGGTTGAGGTAGAGCAATGAAGTGCGAAAAGGCTCAGCAAAATATCGTTCTGGTGACCTACGGCGAGCTGCCGGATGAGCAGATGTCAGCGCTACAGGAGCATCTGGCCGGGTGCGCGGTATGCGCTGGCGAGTTGCAGGCGACGCTGGCGCTACATGAGGCGCTGGCCCTGAATCCTTTGGTCGATCCCACGCCGAACCTTCTGGCGAGTGCGCGGATGCGGCTCGATGAGGCTCTGGACACGATTCCTCCGCATGGTCTGGTGACTCGGCTCCGAACTAATTTCTTTGGCTGGATGGGGCATCTACAGAGCGCTCCGGCGTTGGCGACGCTGCTGCTGGGGGTGGGATTTCTGGGAGGAAACTTTTCCTATCGCTATCAGGTGGCGCATCAGCCGAAGCTGCCATCTCCAGTGGTTCTGAGCAACTCGACCAACGGCACGATTGCCGACATCAGCGGGATTGTGCAGACTCCGAACTCGGAGGTTGTACAGGTGACGTACAACCGCGTGGTTCCAGAGACGGTGCAGGGATCGCTGGACGATCCGCAGATTCGCCAGTTGCTGCTGATCGGGACCAAGGCCGCGGCGACCAATGGAGTGCGGACGGATTCGGTTGCGCTGCTGGCCAACGAGTGTCGTGCGGGACGCCAGTGCGTCGGCGGAGCGGATGGAGGCGGGATTCGCGGGGCGCTGCTGGTGAGCCTGCGTTACGACAAGAGCGCAAGCGTTCGCCTGAACGCGCTGGAGGGATTGCAGCCCTACGTGGTTCAGGATCAGCGGGTACGCGACGGCGTTCTGGAGGCGTTGATGCACGACGCAAGCCCGGAGGTTCGGACGCGCGCGATCAGCCTGCTGGAGCCGGTCGAGTCGGACTCCAGCGTACGCAAGGTGATGCGAACGGTCTCGACTACGGACGAGAATCCCTATATTCGCACGGTCAGCACCCATGCGCTGGAGGGTACGGCGGATATACAGTAGGTTCGAGGGTTGGGCGTAGAGTATTTCGCCTAATGGCGTAGATCGTGGCGCAACGAGAAAAGCAGATTCCTCCGCTTCGCTACGGAATGACAAATAATTATGGTCTATAGCAATTCTGTAAAAGTTCCAGAGGTATAGGCTGCGATGAAGAGGGCTTCTGGTTGCGCGATGATTCTTCTGCTGGCTCTGGCTGCCGCGGATTTGCACGCGCAGGCGCGGAGTGCGGGAGTTTCTGCGGGGCGCGTCGTTGTTTCAGGCTATCTTGGCGTGGATCTGCGCGATGTGACCGCGGATCAGCTTGTCGCGCTGAAGTTGAAGGAGACGCGCGGTGCGGAGATTATTCAGGTGGATCACGACGCTCCGGCGGGCAAGGCTGGTCTGCGCGAGCATGACGTGCTGTTGCGCATCAATAAATTGCCGGTCGAGGGCGAGGAGCAGGTGCGCAAGGTGCTGCGCGAGTCTCCTCCGGGAACGACGCTGGTGCTGGTAGTGAGTCGCGATGGACAGCAGATGACCGTGACTACGCAGACAGCCAATCGCGAAGAGGTGGAGCGCGAGGCTTGGGAGCAGCACATGACAGTGCCGGAGCCTGCTCCTCCGGTCGCGGTCGAGAGCTTCAGCGGGGAGTACTCGGTGGAGATGGTTCCTGCTCCGTTGCCGCATGGCAACAGCTTTATCGGCGGCGCGTTGATGAGCACGCCCTACACTGGGGCGATGCTGGAGACGTTGAGCGCGCAGCTTGCGGACTTCTTCGGCGCGTCCAACGGAGGTGGTTTGCTGGTGCGCTCGGTCGAGGCCAACTCTCCGGCGGCGCTGGCGGGTCTGCGCGCGGGCGATGTGGTGGTACGGGTGAACGCGAAGCCCGTTGCAAGCAGCGCGGATTGGACGCGGGCGATCAAGGATGGGCGAGGGCGGTCGCTGGTCGTCGTCGTGCTGCGCGAGAAGAAGGAGCAGACGCTGACGCTGACGCCCGAGGGGAAGAAGCGTTCCAGCGTGGATCGGCTGCCGGAGAATGCAGAGCCGATGGTTGCGCGGTTGGGAGCCGCGCTGATCGTTTCGTCCTGAGAGTGTGGCGATACGGGTGCTCGCGGATAGACTGGTCTTGAGGGCAATCATGAGGAGTTTTGCTGTATTAGAATCCGTCTAATAACTCGATGGTTTTCTCGATTCCGTGATGGTTTGCCGAACGAAAGCCGTGTCCCGGGGGCTAAAGCCCCTTGTCTGTGCGCTGATTCTGGTGTCCGGGCTAAAGCCCGGACCTATCTCAGAGACAAAAACAGTGGCGGGAGTTGCGCGATTTCGCAGTTTATAGGCAGCTCCTTAGTGGCCGTCTGTCTGCTTTGGGCGACGGCGACGCTTGCCTTGGCGCAGTCGGCTGGCGTTCCGCAGTCGGTGACGGCTACCGAGGACTCGCAGGTGAGTACGCTTACGGCGCGGTCTACGCTGGTTCTGGTTCCGGCGCTGGTGCGGAACAAGGCGCGGGAGTTGGTCTTTACCCTGAAGGCCGAGGACTTTGTGCTGACCGACGATGGGGTTCGGCAGACGCTCAAGCTGGAGCAAGACACGGGCGGCGAGCCGCTGGCTCTGGTGGTGGTGGTCGAGGGCGGCGGAGCGGCGGAGGATCAACTCGGCAAGTTCGGCGCGCTGAGTTCGATGCTGGGCGCGGTGGTGGGCGATGTGCCGCACAAGATTGCGGTGGTCGGTTTCGACAGCTCGCCAGTGCTGGTGCAGGACTTTACTCCCGATACGGTTGTTGCTGCGCACGGGATTCAGACGCTGGTCGACGACGATAGCGGCGACAAGGGCGCGGCGATTCTGGACTCGCTGGGCATGGCCGTGGAGATGCTGCGCAAACAGCCGCCGGGGTATCGCCGAGCGATCCTGCTGGTGAGCGAGACCAATGACCACGGCAGCAAGATGAAGCTCAACGAGGCTCTGCGCGAGCTGAGCGATACCAATACGGTGATCTATAGTCTGGGATTCTCCAGCGGGCGGGACGAGTTGAAGAACGAGTCCGCCAAGGCGCTCGGCTCGTCGACGCCAGGGCCGGCGAAGGGATGCATGAGCCGCGATCCCAACGATCCGAATGTGGACTTGACGAAGAGTGCGGCGGCGCAGGCCTACGGATGCCTGACTCTGCTGGCTCCTCCGATTGCGCTGGCCAAGGCTGCTGCGGTGGCGTTTATCGAGGCGTTGCAGAAGAATATTCCCGAGACCGTAGCGCGGCTCTCTGGCGGCGAGTACTTCAAACTGGGCAACGAGAAGGGCTTGGAGCGCAGTCTACAGACGATCTCCAACCACCTGCCGAATCGCTATGTGCTGAGCTTTCAGCCGGAGTCGCCGCATGTGGGCTTTCACTCCATACGACTGGCTGTGCCGGGGTATGAGGGGATGAACGTCTCGGCGCGCAACGGCTATTGGGCCGATGGGGAGGCCGCTTCGCCAGTTGCGCCGCCGAGCCATCCGTAGCTTGTTTCCTCCCTGATGAACTTGCGCGGGGGATTCGAGCGTTTTCAGTAATGGAGTAGACGTTCGTGGAACAAGAGAAGCAGATTCCTTCGCTTCGCTGCGGAATGACAAACAAAAGAGGCTGCGGAATGACAAACCATGTAACCCTATAGCAAGAGTGAAGAAGCTCTATTTGCTGGAGAGCGTGTCCAGCAGGGTTGCTGCCTGGGTCGTATGATCTACGCCGAAGACCACCAGAGCCAGCGCCGATCCGGGTTCCAGACCGCTGTAGGAGTAGTCGATGTTGATCTTCGCCTCGCCCAGCAGGTTGGCTGCCCGCGCCAGTTCTCCGGTGTGGTGCGCGAGGCGAACGATAGCCACCTCGGTCTGCTCGAAGATCATGCCCAGACTGCCCAGTACCACCTTGGCGCTGTCTGGATCGTCGACCAGCAGGCGCGCCAGACTTTCGCCCTCTTCGACGTAGGATTGAAAGGCGAGGATGTTGACGCCACGGTTCGCCAGCGCGAGAAAGCACGCCCCCAAGGCTCCCGGTTCGTCGGCAATGGTTACGGTAAACTCCTTCATCTTCGGCATGTGGCGCGACTCCCTTTTGCGGTTGAGCTTCTGGACTGTGGCAAACAGTAGAGCGATGTAACCATAGTAGTTCAGCAATCGCATTCTGAGATAAGCAGGTTGCGACAAAACTCGATTTTGGCGCGACGAGCAAAAGATCCGGGGCTAAAGCCCACTGCTCCCTCCGAAAGGCAAAAGCAGATTCCTCTGCTTCGCTACGGAATGACAAGCGAAATGGTCTACATTAATAATGAAAACGCATTAATTTGTTGCCTGTGAAGATCACAGCTTCACACCCACAAGGCAAAACTGCGGTGAGCGGCGGCTGGACTTCCGCGTCCCAGTGTGCGGGGCTGCGTATCTCTTGGCAAATGCGAAGAATATGTCAATGCATCACGGATAGGATGGGTTTATTCGCATTTTATTTGCTGCGACCCACATGGAAGACTAGAATGAAATAGTGCCTATCCTTCCTCATGACAACGGAACTCTTCCGCCGACGGATCACAAACGTTACTTCATCGAGAAGCTGGGCCTGAGTGAGCGGCTGATGGAACGGTGTCTGGGCGAGGCGCTCTCGGCCGGTGGCGAGTACGCCGACCTCTACTTTGAGTCGGTGACATCGACCTCGCTGGGCATCGACGAGTCGCTGGTGAAGACCGCGAGTCAGAGCATCAGCGTGGGCTGCGGGATACGCGTTCTATCGGGCGAACGAACGGGCTACGCCTATACCGACGACCTCTCCTCGGATCGTCTGCTGCGTGCGGCGCGGACGGCTGCGCTGATTGCAAGCGGGCCAGCCAAGCAGCCGATTGCGGGATTTCGTCATGCGACGGCCGAGGCTGCTCTGTATCCCATTGCGGGGGCGACGAATGACGCGGAGATTGCCGCAAAGCTGGAGTTGATTCAACGCGCCGACAAGGCTGCGCGGGAGTACGACCCGCGAATTACTCAGGTGCGAGCGGGCTTCAACGACGAACTGCGACGGATTCTGATTGCGGCTTCGGACGGGACTTTTGCGTCGGACACACAGCCTCTGGCTCGGCTGAATATCTTCGTCATCGCCAAGGACGCAAGAGCGAACGAGGGCGCGGGCAGCACGACGCGGGGAACCTCGGGCGGCGGCGGGCGAGTGACGATGGATTTTTTTGAAGGGACGCACTCGCCGGAACACTTTGCTCGGGAGGCGGCTCGGACGGCGATTCTACAGCTTGACGCGATTGACGCTCCGGCGGGAGAGATGCCGGTGGTTCTGGGGCCGGGATGGCCCGGAGTGCTGCTGCACGAGGCCGTCGGGCATGGGCTGGAGGCAGACTTCAACCGCAAGAAGACCTCGGCGTTTGCAGGACTGATCGGGCAGAAGGTCGCCAGCGAGAAGGTTACGGTCGTCGATAACGGGCGGATTCCGAATCGGCGCGGATCGATCAACATGGACGACGAGGGCAACGCCACGCAGGAGACCGTGCTGATTGAGAACGGGATTCTGAAGGGGTATCTGTCGGACAAACTGTCCAGCCGATTGATGGGTTCGCCGAACACGGGAAGCGGACGGCGCGAGAGCTATCGCCACATTCCCATGCCGCGTATGACGAATACCTACATGCTGAACGGGACGGACGATCCCGTGGACATTATCAAGAGCGTGCAGCGCGGGCTGTATGCGGTGAACTTTGGCGGTGGGCAGGTAGATATTACCAACGGCAAGTTTGTCTTCTCGGCCAGCGAGGCCTACCTGATCGAGGACGGCAAGGTGACGCGTCCGGTCAAGGGCGCGACGCTGATTGGAAGCGGGCCGGAGGCATTGAAGTATGTGTCGATGGTGGGCAACGATCTCGCATTGGACGAGGGGATCGGAACCTGTGGCAAGGCTGGGCAGAGCGTTCCGGTTGGAGTAGGAATGCCAACGACCAAGCTCGACCGGATGACGGTCGGTGGAACGGGGCAGTAAAGCGTTTTCTGTAATGGTGTAGACCGTCATGGATCGAGCAAAATGCGGGGATTCTTCGCTACGCTCAGAATGACAATTCATTTATGGTCCACAGTCATTTGGAAAATGCTCTAAGCATCTGTTTGTATCGGAGATGTGTACGGGCAGTGTGGCGTCGTTGGTGAACAAGGCGGCATGTAGAGCAGGATAAACCGCAGAATCAGGAGAGTACTCCAATGGCAGTTGAACGGGAAAAGATGTACGAGTGTGAAGTACGCCGCCGCAGGATCAAGGCAGGCGGGGGATACGAGCCTTACTGGAAGGTGAAGAACGTCGCCGAAGCTTTGGTGGACGAGGACACCGATTTTCGCTGCAAGGACTGCGGCGGTGCGGTGAAGCTGCTGGGACGCAATGGCAAGGCCGGAACAGTTCCCTACGTCGAGCACAAGCTACCCGCCGACGCGGAGTTCTGCCCCAGCGGCCTGCTCTTTACCAAGGCAACCGACGGACGCGAGGCGAGGCCCTCGGTACACCCGGTGCAGTAGAGGCCGGTGACGTTTTCTCAAGTCGGTCAAGTCTAATCGATTCCGCATGACCTCTTGCAAGAGGGAGGAATCTTTTTACTCGAAGACGAGAATCTTTGAAATGCGCTCTTGTCTTCCCCTCGGCTCGATCGAGGCGGAGCGCGATATGTACGCTCACAACAAGTATGGCAACGCAGCATCCAAAGGAGCATTATGGCCGCCGAATCGGAAAAAATCTATGAGTGTCAGGTCAAACGTCGCCGGCTCAAGGTTGGCGGGGGATACGAACCCTTCTGGAAGCTGAAGACCGTCACCGAGGCGCTGATCGACGACGACACGGAGTTTCGCTGCTCGGATTGCACGGGCGCGGTCAAGCTGCATCGGCATCACGTCCCCGGCGCGCCGCCGCCGCACATTGCGCACAAGCTGAAGACCGACTCGGAGTACTGCCCTGCGGGACTCTACTTCCGCAAGGCCACCGACGGACGTCTGCCACGCATGTCGGAGCATCCGGTTCGGTAGAATGATTCGATGAAAGTTCGCGATCTCCTGCGGCAGTTGAGCGACGATGGCTGGTATTTGTCTCGACAGAGTGGCAGCCATCGCCAGTTCAAGCATCCCGACAAACCTGAAACAGTTACTGTGCCCAGACATTCAAATGATGAGTTCCATCCCAAAACACTTCAGAGTATTCTGAAGCAAGCGGGGTTGAAGCCATGACGCGACGCTATCTTGTTGTCTATGAAAACGGGCCGACGAATCTGAGCGGCTTTGCGCCAGACGTTCCCGGCTGCGCCAGCACGGGCCACTCGCTCGATGAGATGCGCGCCAATCTTCGTGAGGCGCTGGAGTTTCATCTGGAAGGGCTGGCGCTCGATGGCGCTGCGATTCCTGCTGCGACTACGCATCTGGTCGAGGTTCCCGAGGACGGATTCGCCGAGTGGATTGATGTGCAACTGCCCTTGGCCGAAGCGATCTCGGCCTGAGAGTTTCAATGCTAGAGCGGATCCCGTAATGGGGTAGACCGTGACAACGCGAAAAAATGCGGGGATTCTTCGCTCCGCTCAGAATGACAATACACTTTGGTATACAGCAATTTGGGAACTACTATAGCTTGATGCGATCTCTGTAATCCAAACAAAGAAAGAAAATAAATTGCCATCCTCTGTCACTGAAACCGCAGCACCCGATTTGAAGCAGATTGCTAACGATGTTCTTGCGCGCGCCCGGAAGGCTGGGGCGACGGATGCCGAGGTCGTCGTGCATGAGGGCGACGAGTTCTCCGCGCTGGTGCGGTTGGGGCAGGTGGAGACGCTGAAGGAGTCCGGCTCGCGCGCGGTGGGGCTGCGAGTCTTTGTCGGCCATCGCACGGCGAGCACGAGTTCGTCGGATCTCTCGACCGAATCCATCGAGCGGCTGGTGGATGGGGCCGTCTCGCTGGCGCGGATTACCAGTGAAGATCCCTTCGCCGGATTGCCTGCGGAGAGCGAGTTTGGCCAGCACGATGTGGCGGCGCAGCATCTCTACTTCGAGGATGTGAACCAGCAGCCTCCCGCCGAGCGGATCGAGATTGCGCGCGCGGTCGAGGCGGCTTCGATGGCCTACGACCCGCGCATTCAGAACTCCGGCGGCGGCGACTTCGACACGGCGACCTCGCACAAGATTCTGCTGAACTCGCGTGGCTTCGTCGGCGAGTATCGACGCAGCTACTGCGGTTTTTCTGCGCAGCCGATTGCGCACGACGCGGACGGCAAGATGCAGCGCAACTACTGGTACTCGTCGGCGCGCACGACGCGGCTGCTGGAGGATGCCAAGGCGATCGGCGAAGAGGCCGCGCGGCGTGCTCTGCGCTCGCTGGGCGCGCGACAGGTGAAGACGCAGCAGGCTCCGGTGGTCTTCTCGCCGGAGATTGCGCGGTCGATCATCGGCAACATCTTCGAGGCGGCCAACGGAGACGCGATCTATCGCCATGCAACGTTCTTTGCCGAGATGCTGGGCGAGCGCGTGGCGGGAGAGAATGTCACGGTGATTGATGACGGAACTCTTGTCTTCGATCACACGGATCGTGGCGGCTCGATCAAGGCGGGCGGCTTCGGCACTTCGCCCTTCGACGGCGAAGGGTTGCCGACGCGGCGAACGGTTCTGATTGAGAAGGGAATTCTGAAGAGCTACGTAAACAATGCCTACACGGCGCGCAAGCTGGGAATGGCCTCGACGGGCAACGCGGTGCGCTCGCTGGCCAGCAATCCCGGAATCGGCGCGGGGAACTTCTTCCTACAGCCGGGAACGCTGACCCCAGAGGAGATGATCGGCGAGGTTCCTAACGGGCTCTACGTCACTGAAACGATGGGCTTTGGCGTGAATCTGGTGACGGGAGACTACTCGCAGGGCGCGGCCGGGCTGTGGATCGAGAATGGCGAACTGGCTTATCCGGTCGAGGGGATCACCATTGCGGGCAATTTGAAGGAGATGTACCAGAACATCTCGGCCATCGGCAATGATCTGGTCTTCCGCTCGTCCAGCGCTGCGCCTACGCTGCGCATTGAAGGCATGATGATCGCAGGATCATAGGCCGCTCGAGATAAGCCAGCAATACGGGGCGGGCCCTTGGCCCTTGCAAGGCAAAAGGCTGGCGGTTCGATCTGTATTCATCCCACCCATCGCAAGAGACAAGGGCGCGATGGATGGGGCACCCGACAATGGCCCCCGGCAATGGTACACGGTAACGGCAATGCCCCCGGCAACGGCAATGGCTCGTGATGCACCTGGCGGAAATGTTTCAGGTTTATCTGCAAGTTGCCGGGGATAAGGGATAATAGAGCAAAGCATTCCTCTCTCCGCCAAGCCAGCGCAGGACGCTGTCGCAGTTTGTGGTGTGCGCTGAGCGGATGGTTTGATCGTTGTCCAGAAGGGAAGGGCCCTTGTCTTTGGAAGACGCACCTTTGTCGTCTAGTTGTGATTCTGCCGCCGCGGTGGCAGCGCAGAGCGTACCGCTGTGCGTGGATCTGGATGGGACGCTGGTCAAGAGCGACACGCTGCTGGATACGGTGGTGGTTGCGGCGCGGCAGAGTCCTCGCTCGCTGCTGCAATTTCCGGGATGGGTGTTAGAGGGCAAGGCTGCGTTCAAACGTCATGTCTCGCAGGTGGCGGCGCTCGATGTCGCTCATCTGCCGTATAACCAGCCGCTGCTGGAGTATCTGCGACAACAGCATCTGGCGGGGCGTGCGATCTATCTGGCAACGGGAGCGGACAATCTTCTGGCCGAGCGTGTGGCCGCGCATCTGGGTCTGTTTGCCGGAGTTCTGGCCTCGGATGGCAGCGTCAACCTGATTGGGAGCAACAAACTAGCGGCGTTTGAGGCGAAATTTCCCGAGGGCTTCAGCTACATCGGCAATGCGCGACCCGACTTGTCGCTGCTGATCCACTCGGTTGAGCCGATGGTGGCTAATCCGCAGCGCAGTCTGCGTGCGGGCCTGCGCGCGGCGGAAGTCAAGCCGGTGCGGACGTTTATCGATGCCGCCTCGCCGCTGAAGGCCTGGTTGCGCGCGATTCGTCTGCATCAGTGGGCCAAGAATACTCTGATCTTTCTGCCTTTGCTGCTGGCTCATGTGCGCACGGTGGGGCCGGTGGCTGCCGCTCTGCTCGCCTTTCTGAGCTTCGGGCTGGCTGCTTCGGCAACTTATCTCTTCAACGATCTGCTGGATCTGGAGGCGGATCGTCACCACCCGCGCAAGCGCAGCCGCCCCTTCGCCGCCGGAGATATTTCTCCGATTGCGGGCGTGGTTACGATTGCTCTTTTTCTTGCGAGTTCCCTGCTGATCGCCTTCCTGATTCCGCGCGTTCTGGCGGCCTTGTCGCCTCAGTTTCTAGGCGATGGGCAGGGCAATTTTCTGGAGTGGCTGATCTTCTACGCCGTTGCAACGACGGCCTACTCGCTGCGCCTGAAGCGCATGGTTCTGGTGGACGTGATCGTGCTTTCAGGGCTGTATACGACTCGGATTCTGGCGGGTTCGGCGGCGGCGGGCGTGATGGTCTCGCCGTGGCTGGCGGCCTTCAGCATCTTCTTCTTCCTGTCGCTGGCCTTCGTCAAACGCTTCTCCGAGTTGGAGAGCATGAGCGCTCGCAATCAGGCCGCAGGCACGATCGCGGTTAAGGGGCGGGGCTATCGCCTCAGCGACATCGAACAACTGCGCAGCTTCGGCACGGCCAGCGGATACGCCTCGGTCGTGGTCTTCGCGCTGTATATCGGTAACGACGTTGCGCAGAATCTCTACGCGCATAGCGTGCGACTTTGGCTGTTGGTTCCGGTGCTTCTGCTCTGGCTCAGCCGCCTGTGGCTACAAGCCTCGCGCAGCGAATTGCACGAAGATCCGGTGGTCTACGCCATCACCGACAAGCGCAGTTTGCAACTCGGCGTTCTGGTCGTGGCCGTCGTTCTGTCGGCGCTGTAGCTAGCGCGGTACACTATAGACATATACCGCAGAGAGACGCCGAGGCATGACAGGGCGATCTGCTCGGCCCAAAGCAACCATGAACGAGACTATTCCGCAACTTTCCAGCTACGACGAAACCTCCCTTGACGCTGCCTTCGCCACGCTTGGCGCAGAGGTTCGCGATGAAACATCCACGCCGCACGACGCCGAGGCCTTTCGCCTGCGCTGGCTGGGACGCAAGCAGGGCCGGCTGAAGCTGGTCAGCGATGCGTGGCTGAAGTCCGCGCCCGCCGAGGCGCGCAAGCCTCTGGGTATGCGCTTCAACCAACTGAAGCAGCAGATCGAAGCCGCTCTCGCGGGCGCTACGGCGACTCCGCTCGCCTCCGCGAAGAAGGCCGGAATCGACATTACGTTGCCCGGAGCGGTGCGCGCGTCGGGGATTCAGCATCCGCTGCTGAAGACGATGAACGAGATCGTCGCGGTCTTCCACCATCTGGGTTATTCGACCGCGCTCGGCCCGCAGGTGGAGTCGGACTTCTATAACTTTGAGGCGCTGAACTTTCCTCCCAACCACCCGGCGCGCGATACGCAGGACACGCTGGTCGTCGCAGGCCAGCAATCGCGGCCCTCGCGCGACCGCCTGCTGATGCGCACGCATACTTCGCCGGTACAGATTCGCACCATGGTCGCGCAGGCTGCGCCGGTGCGCATTGTGGTTCCCGGCAAGGTGCATCGCAACGACGCGGCAGACGCTACGCACTCTCCGGTGTTTCATCAGGTCGAGGGGCTGTGCGTGGACACCAACATCACCTTCTCCGACCTGAAGGGAACGCTCGATCACGCGATGAAGGCGCTCTTCGGCTCCGGCGTAAAGACGCGCTTCTTCCCCAGCTTTTTTCCCTTCACCGAACCCAGCGCCGACGTGCAGATCTCGTGCATCTTCTGCGCCGGCAAGGGATGTCGCAAGTGCAAGCAGTCGGGTTGGATCGAACTGCTGGGCTGCGGCATGGTCGATCCGGCGGTCTTTGCCTCGGTCGACCAGCAGCGCGAGGCGCAGGGCCTGCCGCGCGCCTACGGCACCGCAAAGATCAGCGGCTTCGCCTTCGGCATGGGGGTCGAGCGCATCGCCATGATCCAGCATGGAATCAGTGACATCGGCCATTTCTACTCCGGCGACATGCGTTTCCTCGAGCAGTTCGCATAGCGTTTCGTGCGGATTTATACCAAAGTTAGCGAAGTTATCTTTTTAGACTAATTTAGATAACTTTGGTATAAATAAATAGTGGACGCGATTCGCAACCCGTACTCTCCTGGAGCAGGTTCCCCGCCGCCAGCACTTGCCGGACGCGATGCAGTGCGTGAGCAAGTCCGAATCTCCATTGAGCGTCTGCGAATCGGCAGAGCTGCCAAGAGCGTTCTGATGGTGGGGCTACGCGGCGTTGGCAAAACCGTTCTGCTGGAGCGAATGCGAGCCGATGCGGAGGCTATGAAGATCTGCACCGTCCGAGTGGAAGCTCCAGAGAATCGCTCCCTGCCTGCGATCATTGCCCCGCAGCTACGCCTAGCTTTGCTGCAACTTAGCCTGATCGGTTCCGCTAAGGACAAGGCAAGCCGTGCTTTACGTGCTCTGGCTGGTTTTGCAAAGAGTCTCAAGGTCAAGTACAGCGATATTGAACTAGGCTTCGATCTGGATCCGGAACCTGGGCTGGCAGACAATGGCGATTTAGAAGGAGATCTCACGGCACTGCTCGAAGAGGTCGGTCGAGCTGCCCAGAGTGGCGGAACGGCTGTCGTTCTCTTTCTCGATGAACTACAGTACGTTGAACGAGATCAGTTCGCCGCGCTAATCTCCGCATTGCACCGATGCTCGCAAGCGATGCTTCCCATTACGATTGTTGGGGCTGGACTGCCTCAACTGCGCGGTTTGGCAGGCGACGCTAAATCCTACGCAGAACGGTTGTTTGATTTCCCCATGATTGGGCCGCTCAATGCCAGCGAGGCTCAGATCGCAATTCAGAAGCCAGCACAAGATGAAGGGGCGGAGTTTACTGACGCAGCGTTGGCCGAAATTATCGAGCAGACTAAGGGCTACCCATACTTCTTGCAGGAGTGGGGAAAGCACTCCTGGGAGGTCGCCAGAGAAAGTCCTATCACGTTGGACGATGTCAAAATTGCATCGACGCAAGCGATTGCCGCGCTGGATGAAAGCTTCTTTCGTGTTCGATTTGACCGCCTAACTCCAACCGAAAAACAATACCTTCGCGCGATGGCGGAGCTAGGTCCAGAGCCGCTTCACCGCTCTGGAGATATTTCATCTTGTCTGGGAAGAGCCGTCAGTACACTTGCTCCTCTACGTCAAAAACTAATTCTAAAAGGTATGATCTGGAGTCCGAGTCACGGCGATACGGCCTTTACCGTTCCTCTCTTCGATGACTTTATGAAGCGCATCATGCCAGGAAAAGATTGGAAGACTGTATAGTCTGAAACACCCATAAAACCATGAATATACTTTCAAATTGGCTCCGCACTTACGTTCCCGGCATTGCGGTGGACGACCTGCAACTCGCTGAAGACCTTACCCTGCGCGGCATCGCGGTCGAGGGGGTTCACGACCTTGGCAGTGATACCGAGGGCAAGCCCAACGGGCATCTCTTCGAGATGGACATCACCACCAATCGTGTCGATGCCATGAATCACTACGGCATTGCGCGCGAGGCGGCGACGATCTACAACCTTCCGCTGGTCCCGTTCGACACCGCGTTGCCTGCGGCGCAGTCCGTCGCACAGCCGTTCTCGGTGGAGATTGCGGACGATGCGAAGAACGTGTGCGGGCGATTTACGGCTCGCGTTCTGCGTGGCGTTACGATTGCGCCGTCGAACGGCCTGGTCGCCGAATACTTTGCGCTGCTGGGACTGAAGGCGATCTCGAACGCGGTCGATGCGTCGAACTTCGTGCTGCAAGGCATGGGGCATCCGACCCACGCCTTCGATCTGGACAAGATCGACGGCGGAATCCTAGTGCGGCTGGCGCGCAAGGGCGAGAAGCTGCGCCTGCTGGATGGCACCGAACGAACGCTGGAGGCCGACGATCTGGTCATCGCCGACCACAGCAAGGCGCTCTCGCTGGCCGGAGTCATGGGCGGCTGGGATTCGATGATTACGCCGGAGACGAAGAATATTCTGGTCGAGGCGGCGTGGTTCGATCCAGCCAGTATTCGACGCAGCTCGCGGCGTCACGGGCTGCACACCGACGCATCGCACCGCTACGAACGCGGCGCGGACTTCAACGCCTGTCCCGTCGCTAACGCGCGCGTCTCGAAGCTGATTCTGCAATCCGGCGGTACTCCCGAGGGCGAGCTTATTGATCGTATTGTCCCGGCGATTGCTGCGCGCACGGCGGATCGCTCGCCCATCGCACTCTCGATCCATCAGGTGCAACGTCACCTGGGCACGACGTTGGACGACCAGCCAAAGCAGTCTGCGCTGACGGCGGAGATCGTTCGCCAGTACCTGACCGCGCTGGGTTGCGAGCTGACGGCTCATGCGAACTCCGCTGACGCAACTTTTGCCGTCAAGCTGCCGAGCTGGCGACTCGATCTGGAACGCGAGATCGATCTGATCGAAGAGGTCGCGCGGGTCTACGGCTACAATCGCTTTGCCAACACGCTGCCCACGGCGTTGCCGGTGATGGCGCATCCTCTGGCTGCTGCGGAGGCGGCGGTGCGCACGCGTCTGCTGGCTCTGGGCTACTCGGAGGCGATCTCCAGCAGCTTTGCCTCGGAGGCGGACGGAGCGACCTTCCGCGCGGTCTGCCCAACTGCCAGCGGAGCGATTGCGCTGGAGAACCCGCTCTCCGACGAGGCTCGCCTGCTGCGGCCCTCGCTGGCTCCGGGAATGCTGGCGATGCTGGCGCACAATCTGAACCGCGACGTTCGCGAGGCTCGGCTCTTCGAGCAGGGATCGGTCTTCACCGGCTCGCAGGAGTTGGTGGTGGAGTCGCACAGCCTCTCGCTCGGGCTTGCCGGCGAGATGGCCGCGACCAGTCTGCACAGCGCCAAGGACGTCGCAATCTTCGAGCTGAAGGGCGTGGTCGAATCGCTGCTCTCGCTCTTTGCCGCTTCGCCGGAGACGCTGGGACGCAGCGCTGCGGCGGGGTTGACGTTCTCGAACGACGCTCCTGCGTGGCTCGAAGCGGGACGCAGCGCGACGGCTCTGCTTGGTGGCGTGCCCATCGCCTGCTTCGGCGAGTTGGCGGCTACCCAGCGCGAGGCGCGCAAGCTGCGCCAGCCGGTTTATCTGGCCGAGATGGATCTGGATGCGCTCTATCGCCTGCCTCTGCGTCGTGCCACGGCGCGGGAGATCTCGCGCTTTCAGGCCGTGGAACGCGACTTCTCCTTCACCTTCGCCGACGCGGTCGAGTGGCGCTGCATCGCCGAGGCAATTCATGCGCTTGGCATTGCCGAGCTGACGCGGCTGGCTCCGGTCGAGATCTTCCGCGATGCCAAGGCTGGCTCCGCTGGAAGCTACGCGCTGTTGTTGCGCTGCGTCTTCCAGTCGAATTTGCGAACCCTGCGCGAGGACGAGCTGAACGATTGGTCCGCCCGATTGATCGCCGCGCTGACCGCACTGGGTGGATCGATTCGCCGGTAGAGCGGGTCGATCCTGTCTATTCATCGGGTTATGTTTTGCCGCTATGCCATTTGGAAGTGGATATGATTATTAGTAGGCAGATGGGGGACAGGAGCCGAATTTCTTGAGTTTGGCGTTTTTTTGTTTGGCTACTAATATGCTGCATCTCGTAACATCTGCTTTCGTATGGTGTTTACCGTCGTCGAATGAAGCGAAGCAGATTCCTCCGCGTCGCTACGGAATGACAAACAAAGTGGTCTACCAGTAATTCAGAAACGGCTCTAACTCCGGCGCTGCGTCGCCTCCATGAGGGAGTACGAGACTCGGACATTTTTTGAACGCATTATGAGAGACGCCTTTCAGGTACGAATTCTTGCCGTCGCGCTGGCTCTTGCGACGTTGGGAGTATGCGTCCTGGCGGGCTTCAATCTGGCGCAGGAGCTGGGGTTGGATTTTCCGACCGACGGGGTGACGTGGGTCGAGGCGCAGGGCGGGCTGAGGGCGGATCGGGTTGCGGAGGACTCGCCGGGAAGCAAGGCGGGAATTCACGTTGGCGACGTTCTACAGGCGATCAACGGCGAGGCAACGCCGCGACTGGCTGCACAGGTGCGCGCGATGTATCGCAACGGAATCTGGGATCACGCGGCCAGTTACTCGATCCTGCGACCGCTGCCGGGAGCCTCCGGGCAGGAGGCGATTGCCAGCTTTCCGGTGCAGGTCTACCTGCTGCCGGAGGATCGCAGCATGGCGCATGGATCGCGGTTGATCGCGCTGGTCTACCTGCTGATTGGGCTATATGTGATGCTGCGGCGATGGACGGCTCCGAAGTCCACCCACTTCTACGTCTTCTGTCTGGTCTCGTTTGTGCTGTACGCGTTCAAGTCGACCGGCGAGCCGGGGCTGTTTGACAGCGTTATCTATTGGGGCAGCCTGATCGCCAATATGTTGCAGCCAGCCCTGTTCCTGCACTTTGCGGTGAGCTTCTCGGACGCGGCAGGCGACAAGGTTGAGGCGAAGAGGCCGCGCCGTCTGCTGGCGACGCTGTTGTATGTTCCGGGCGCGTTTCTGGTGGGATTGCAGGTGTGGGCGATCGAGATGTGGTCGGCTACGGGGGTGTTGAACCACCGGCTGGACCAGATCGGCGTGGGCTATATGGCGTTGTACTATGTGGTGGCGGCGGTGGTCTTCTATCGCCGCTATCTGCGCGCCGGAGCGGGGTTGGAGCGGCAGCAGTTGAAGTGGCTGACGCGGGGAACGTTTCTGGCGGTGGGGCCGTTTACGCTGCTGTATGCGATTCCCTATCTGATGGGCTTTACCGTTCCAACGCTGCTGGCGAAGGTCGTTCTGCTGGCTCTGGTTCTGCTGCCGCTGACCTTTAGCTGGGCGATCATTCGCTATCGGCTGATGGACGTGGATCTGATCTTCAAGCGCGGCGTGACGTACACGCTGGCGACGGCGGCGGTGGTGGGTCTGTACTTTGGGCTGGTGGCGCTGGGCGGAGTGATCGTACATACGCGTCTGCCGGTGTTGGGTGCGGGCGGGCTGCTGGTGGCGATCATGGTGACCGGGCTGGTCTTCGACCCGGTGAAGCGAATGATTCAGGCGCGGGTGGATCGCGTCTTCGACCAGAAGAGCTTCGACTATCGCGAGACGTTGATCGACTTTGGACGCAGCTTGAACTCGCAGACCGACCTCGGCGCGCTGGTGGAGTCGATTGTGGAGCGGTTGCCGGAGACGCTGCTGGTGACGCGGGTTGCGGTCTTTCTGGCGGCGGAGAGCGAGGCGGGCGCATCCGAGGTTGGAGGCGGGGTCTATGCGCTGGCAGGACGGGGTCAGCGTTTTGAACTGGCGGCATCGCATGGGCTGGCCAATCTGGACGAGGCCGAGCAGCACACGCTCGACCTGCGCTTTCTGGACTTCGACCGCAGAGGCGCTGCCGACCACCTCTTTCTGGAGAATCCGCAGCAGGTGTTGCGCCTGCCCGCAGAGCAACAGAGGAGCGCCGGGCTGCTCGACCTGAACTACTACCTGCCCTGTCGCGTGGCCAACCGCATGGGCGGAGGGACGCGCACGGTGGCGATCATCGGCCTGGGACGCACCGATGCGGGAGACTTTCTGTCGAGCGAAGACATGGAGATTCTGAACTCGCTGGCCGGATACATCGGGATTGCGATTCAGAATGCGCAGCTCTATCGCCGGCTGGAGCAGAAGATTGGCGAGTTCGAGCGGTTGAAGGAGTTCCACGAGAATATTGTGGAATCAATCCACATCGGCGTCTTCGCGGTGGATCTTGACGACCGGATTGAGAGCTGGAATACGCAGATGGAGACGATGTACGCGCGGTCGCGGGGCGAGGCTCTGTGCCAGCCGCTGGCATCGATCTTTCCGGCTGAGTTCATGACCCACTTCGACAGTGTGCGCGAAGAGCAGGGAACGCACACGTTTTACAAGATTCGTCTGGCTCTGCCGACGGGCGAGACGCGCATCGCCAACATTGCGATCGCTCCGTTGTTGACGCGGGAGTTCAGCGTGGTGGGAAGAATCGTGCTGATCGACGACATCACCGACCGCATGGAACTGGAGGCGCAGTTGACGCAGGCTGAGAAGCTCTCGTCGATTGGCCTGCTGGCGGCGGGAGTGGCTCACGAGGTCAACACGCCGCTGGCTGTGATTAGCAGCTACACCCAGATGCTGGCCAAGCAGATGCGTCCGATGATGGAGCAGGACGCGAGGATCGCTCCGGTACTGGAGAAGATTACCCAGCAGACGTTTCGCGCGTCGGAGATCGTCAACGGGCTGTTGAACTTTTCGCGCACGGGGAGCAGCGAGTTCGGCTCGGTCGATCTGAACCGGATGCTGCACGACACGCTGACGTTGGTAGATCACCAGTTCAAGACGGCGCAGATTCGCGTGGAGACCGCACTGGACGCAGATCTGCCGCGCATCCATGGCAACGAGGGCAAGCTGCAACAGGTGGTGTTGAACCTGCTGCTGAACGCGCGCGACGCCATGCATGGCAGGCCCGATGGAAGGGTGCGCATCGCCACAGAACACGCGGCGGGACGGGTTACGGTGGTGGTGCAGGACTTCGGCGGAGGCATCGAGGCGGAGCATCTGCATCGCATCTTCGACCCTTTCTTTACCACCAAGACCAAGCCGGGCAAGGGCCAGCACAAGGGGACCGGGCTGGGGCTGGCGGTGAGCTACGGCATCATGCAGGAACATGGAGGCAAGATGCAGGTGGAGAGTACAGTAGGCGTGGGGACGACGTTTCGGCTGGTGTTCCCAGAGATTGCGGCGACGGACTCCTCCATTTCATCGGCGGATCGAGAGGATAAATCCGCTGCTGATGCACGGAGCGCGGTTGGAGTTTAGAGTGGTTGTGAAGCCGGAGTTGTAATCGGCGATCAGCGAAGGTTGAAGAAGGTCTATGTCGCAAGCGAATGCTGTAGTGAACTCTGATGGGTCTGATCCGAATACGGATGCGGTGGAGCCGCGTCTGGTGGGGGCGGATGCTCGCGTGGTGGGTCCGGCGCGGATTCTGATTATCGATGACGAGGCGGCGATCCGCGAGTCGCTGGAGACGCTGCTGACGCTGGAGGGATTCGAGGTCACGCTGGCCGTCGATGGGCCGAGCGGTCTGGAAGAGTTGGCGGGCAGCGAGTTCGATCTGTTGCTGCTCGACCTCGCGTTGCCGGGAGAGAGCGGAATCGACCTGTTGCCGCGGATTCTGGAGATGCATCCGACGCTGCCGGTCATCATGATTACGGCGTTCGGCAAGGTCTCGAACGTGGTGGATGCGATCCACGCAGGGGCGGAGAACTTCGTTCAGAAGCCGTGGGACAACGAGAAGCTGCTGGCCGACATTCGCGCGGCGATTGGGCGGCATCGCGCCGAAGAAGAGCTGGTGCAGCTCAAGCGCGCGCTGAAGCAGCGCTACAATTTTGAGAACATTGTGGGCAAGAGCGAGCCGATGCTGCGTTTGTTCGATCTGGTCGCGCAGGTTGCGCCCAGCCGCTCGACCGTGCTGGTGCAGGGCGAGAGCGGCACGGGCAAGGAGCTGATCGCCAAGGCGCTGCACGCCAACTCGCCGCGACGGGATAAGCCGTTCGTGCCGGTGAATACGGGTTCGGTGCCGTCGGAGCTGCTGGAGTCCACGCTGTTCGGCCATGTGCGCGGCGCGTTTACTTCGGCCATTGCGGCGAAGAAGGGACTGTTCGAGGTCGCCAACGGAGGCACGCTCTTCCTCGACGAGATCGGCACGATGGGCATGGATATGCAGGCCAAGATTCTGCGCGTCTTGCAGGATCGCCGCTTCATGCATCTGGGCGGCACCGAGGAAATTCAGGTGGACGTGCGAATTATCGCCGCCACTAACGTCGATCTACAGGAGGCGGTGCGCGAGGGGAGATTTCGCGAAGACCTGTACTATCGGCTCAATGTGATCTGTCTGGAACTGCCTCCGCTGCGCGCGCGCAGGCAGGACATTCCGCTGCTGGCTGCACACTTTCTCAAGCTTTACGCCGACGAGAACGACGTTCCGGTTCCGAAGCTTGACGCGGAGGCGATGCGGATCCTGATGGACTACGAGTGGCCGGGCAATGTGCGCGAGTTGGAGAATGCGATGGAGCGCGGCGTGGTTCTGTCTACCACGAAGACCATCACTCCCGACCTGCTGCCTGCGTCGCTGACGGGCAATACCTACTCGGCCGACCTGCTCGACTACAAGCCCGACGCCAGCCTCTTCGACATGATGGAGGAGATCGAGCGGCGAATCATCACTGATCGGCTGGAGCGTTGCCACTGGAACCAGACCGAGGCTTCGGAGTACTTCAAAATTCCACTCTCGACTCTCAATCAGAAGATCAAACGATTGAACGTGGAGATCAAGAAACGCCCGCGCGACTAGAGCGTTTTTGGGGATGGGGTAGAGTGTTGCGGCGCGAGCAAACAGCAGATTCCTTCGCTTCACTGCGGAATGACAAACAAAAAACTACGGAATGACAAACAAAAAATGATCTAGAGCAGCGCTTTGGCGCGGAGGACTAGCTCTACGGCCTCTTCCGGGGTGCGGGCGACGGCGGAGAGATGGCCCATCTTGCGGCCCTTGCGCGGACGCTGCTTCTCGTAGAGATGCAGGCGGACGCCGGGGACGGCCAGGGCGCGGTCGAAGTTCGGAACGCGGGAGCCTTCGGGGCTGAGCCACAGGTCGCCGAGCAGGTTGGCGATGGCGGCTGGCTTGACGACATCCGTCTCGCCCAGGGGCAGGTTGCAGACGGCGCGAACAAACTGCTCGAACTGGCTAGTGACGCAGGCGCGCTCGCTGGCGTGGTAGCTGTTGTGCGGACGTGGGGCTAGCTCGTTGACCAGAAGGCGACCGTCGCGGGTGACGAAGAGTTCAACGGCGAGGATGCCTTCAAGCTGGAAGGCCTCGGCGATGGCCTCGGCGATCTGGCGCGCCTCGGCGGCCATGGCGTCGGGCAGGGGAGCGGGAATCACGCTCCATGCGAGGATCTGGTTTTCGTGGTGGTTCAGCGCGGGGGGATAGACCTTGACCTGTCCGCTGGGCGAACGGGCTACGAGGATGGAGATCTCGCGATCCAGTTCGACGGCCTTCTCGACGACTCCGGGGCCTTCGCCGAGAGCCTCCCATGCGCCGCGAATCTCTTCTTCGGAGACGGTGGGACGAGCTTCCGATGCGGCTGTAGACTCTGCTGCAAAGCCGACCTTGCCTTGGCCGCGACCGTCGTATCCTCCGGTGGCGCTCTTGCAGAAGCACTTGCCGCCGAGGGTTGCTATGGCCTCGCGCAACTCGTCGAGCGAGCGCACGGCGCGGTAGTCGCCGAGGGGGAAGTGGTTGCGGCGCAGCCAATCCTTCTGTTCAATGCGATCCTGAATGACGGCCAGCATGGAGCGGCTGGGGCGCACGGGAGCATAGTGCGCGGCGGCGTCCATACTGGCCAGCGCAATCTGCTCGATCTCCAGAGTGACGACATCGCATCCACGAGCAAGATTGGCAGCCTCGCGGCTGTCGTCCCAGCCCGCCTCGATGCATCCGTCGACGATGAAGCGCGCCGGACAGGCCGGGTCGGGATCCAGCACCAGAATGCGGTAGCCCATGCCGCGCGCGGCCATTGCGGTGAGCCGTCCGAGCTGACCGCCGCCGAAGATTCCGATGGTTGCGCCGGGAAGAATGGTTGGGATGGTCGCCGCGCCGGGTTGAGCGGCTTCTGGCTGAGGAGTTAAGGTCACGCTCACGCCTGAACCTCGTCTTCGAGCGACTGGGCTAGAACCTCGTCGCGCCGGGCTGCTCGCCATTTAATCAGCTTGGCTTGCAGAGCCGGGTCGGTAGTCGCCAGAATCTGTATTGCGAGCAGGCCTGCGTTGGCCGCTCCGGGAGCGCCGATGGCCAGCGTTCCGACGGGAATTCCCTTGGGCATCTGCACGATGGAGAGCAGCGAGTCAAAACCTTGCAGCGCCGTCGCTGCAATGGGAACGCCGAGTACAGGGATGACCGTGTTGGCGGCGACCATTCCTGGCAGATGCGCTGCGCCGCCGGCTCCGGCGATGATGACGCGCAGGCCACGCGCCAGAGCGGAATCCGCGTAGGCGAACATCAGCTCCGGGGTGCGGTGCGCCGAGACGACGCGAGCCTCGTAGGGCACGCCGAACTCGCGCAGAATCTCGACGGCTCCGCGCATGACGGCAAAATCACTGCGGCTGCCCATGATGACGCCAACAACTGGCTGGATCTCTGGTTGCGTGTGCATAGCAAGATTATACGATTCATCCTGCACGATGATCGTTTGCAAAACCCGTTTTTCATGCGGATTCAGTTGAGGTGGGGTGTGGGCCGGTAGTTCTGCTCGACGATGCTTTGTTCGAGGACGGATTTGTTGGGGTTGGACTGCTTGTAACGGATCTGGACGCGCTTGTCCTTGAGTTGGCGGACGAAGTCGTCTGCGTCGGGCTCGTTGGAGAACTCGTGGACGTACTTGCCGACGCGGTACTCTTCGAGAAAATAGGTGTATTGCAGCGTGGCGTGGAAGTGCGAGGTCTTGGGGATGGCAGTGACCACGCCGCCGAGAACGATTCCTTCGACCGAGGGCCAGCTTTGAGCGATCGCCTCGCGGCGGCGCTTTAGCCCTCTGCGGATGTAGACGGCTCCCCACGCGGCTATGACGTACAATCCATAGCGATAGGCAAGGCGGACGATGGGGAAGGCACCGTGGATCATGGTAGGTAAAATACTACGCTTGCCGAGAGGGAACAAGCTGTATTTTACGAGGCCGCTTGAGTACAGAAGTACTCGGAATTTGCTCGACTCTCGCTCTGGCGCGTGAAGAAGCTCTACGCGTGGGCGGGATTGGCGAGTTGGGCGGCAAAGGCGTCCAGCGATAGGTTGCGCAGCAGGTTGCGGCGCAGGCCGGAGTGAACCTGATCCAGAGCCTGACTGGCGCGCTCGATCCATGCGAAGGGAAGCGTCTCGGCGAGGGCTTCCAGTTCGGCGCGCAGATCGGTGTTGCGTAGAAGCTCGGGCGTTCCGCTATCCACGAGCAGCAGATCTTCGAGCAGCAGGGCGAGCGCACGCAGCAGAGCGAGCGTCTTGGTCTGGCCGTCGGCTCCGGCGCGGTAGCTCTCGGTCATCTTGAAGAGCGCGCTGTGGTCAAGCTCTGCGGCGGCTCCTCGAACGCCCGCAGCGGCTCCGGTTGCGGCGGCGGCGTTGCGCAGGAAGACCATCGCGTCGGCGCGGGCTGCGGTGTAGGCGTCGAGGTCGAAGCCCAGCGCTCGTCCAGCGGCTCCCTGCGAGAGGCGCGCAATCAAAGTGCGCTGCTTGACGGGAACCTCGTGTCTGCGCGCGGCGATCAGCGCTTCGATCTCCTCGACCGGAAGCGCGCCGAGGCGAACATTGGCGCAGCGCGAGCGGATCGTGGGCAGCAGTTCGCCGGGATTCTCCGCCAGAATCATAATGTGAACGGTGTCCGGCGGCTCCTCCAAAACCTTCAGCAGCGAGTTGGCCGCCTCCTTCATCATGCTGGCGGCGGTGAGGAGGAAGATCTTGCGCGGAGCCTCGCTGGGCATGTGGTGCGAGCGCTGGATCAGCGTGCGCACCTGCCCCAGCTTGATGAGTAGCTGCGGCGGATCGGGCGGCAGGATCAGCACATCCGGATGCGGCTGGATGAGGACGCGCGTCTCTTTCTTGTCGGTCTCGCGAAGTTCTTCGCGGGCGGCGACTGCGGCGGCGACCTGCTCCTCCAGATTGCCGACTGCGGCGATGCGAGTGCAGTTGGAGCAGACGCCGCAGAAGCTGGCGAGCGGCTGTTCGGGCGCGTCATCCGTGGCGGCGCGCAACTCGCGGGGCTGGCGTTCGCACTCGACGGCCATCGTCAGCAGAAGCGCAAGCGTGTACTTTCCTGCGCCGCTCGGCCCGGAGAGAACCAGCGAATGCGGCAAACGGCCCGAGGCAATCGCCGCGCGTAGCGAGTCGACCGCAGGCGTGTTGCCCAGGAAGCCCTCAAAGCTGGACGGCAGAGTTGCGACTGCACTCACGATGCGCCTCTACTTCTTCTGTCGCCCGAAGCGGTAGACCAGCCCCATCTCGAAGCCGGCGTTGTTCTCGACCGTTCCGCCGAAGGTTGTTGCGGTGTAGCTGGGCGTCATGCGGAAGGCGAGGTTGGGATACATGTTCAGATCCAGATTTGCGCCGACCGAGAAGGCTGGGCGCGCGTTGGTCGAAGGCCAGAAGCCGAGTTGCGCCGAGGAGAGTCCGCGCGCTCCGCTATCGAATTTTCCGATGGCCGGACCGCCAAGGACGAAGGCGCTCAGAGCCGTCTTCTCCTTCATGCGGAAGCGATAGGTCGGGCCGACGAGGAACGGATATTCGGAGATCTGCGGGTTGCCAACGTAGGCCGCAGACGGATTGTAGTTGCCGATCTTGGCGTTGCCGTAGGCTCCGCGAACCTCTCCGGTCAGGCCGAGCTTCGGAGTGAAGTAATAGGTCGTGTTGGCCCAGAAGGTGATCTCGCTGTTCTTCTGGGTGAACTCGCCGGAGCGGAAGCGCATGTATCCGCCGCCGCCTGCCGCCTCCCAGCGATGGCCGTAGGTGTCGGCGATCTGTCGCGCGATGCGCGCCCTGCGATTGGCGTTGGATTCGCGGCCGCTCTTGCGCGCGTTCTGCGCCAAAGCGGAAGAGGAGGCCAGCAACACGACCATCAGAACTGCGAGCAAATTCTGTATGCTTATACTGAAGCGGAACGGCGAACGAAAGATCAACGAGAACTCCTGCGTGCGTCTCCATTTTGAACTGCTGGAGACGAGGTCGGTGCGACGGACTTGTCCGCTCGCAACCATTTCCTATTAGAACATCCAATGCGCCCGATGGAGTAGACAACTCGCACGGAGCGGGGAAGAAGGAGAGGATTTCGATGGCAAACCACCAATCTTTCGGCAGAGATTCGAACCGTGGAGGCGGTACCGGCAAACTCTTGCTCGGATTTCTGCTGGGCATCGTCTTTGTAGCAGGCGCCGCCGCCGCCTATCTGCGCTGGGGTTCGCTGCCGGTGGCGACCGCCGACAAGCCCTTCCCGTACGAGAAGGCGATCGTCAGCGTACCGCTGAAGGCGCGCATCGGTAGCCAGATGCAGACCGCGCCGTTCGGCGTCGGCGAGGACGTCTACGAGGGCGGAGCGCACGTCTACCGTACGCAGTGCGCCAGTTGCCACGGAACGCCCGGCCACGACGTCGCCTTCGCCAAGCAGATGTACCCAGCCGCACCGCAGCTCTGGAAGAAGCATACACACCACAACGTGACCGGAATCGGCGTCAGCGACGACGAACCCGGCGAGACCTACTGGAAGGTCGCCAACGGCATTCGGTTGACCGGGATGCCCGCCTACAACCACGTTCTCAGCGACACGCAGATGTGGCAGGTGACGCTGCTGCTGAAGAATGCCGATCAGCCGCTGCCCGATCCCGTGATGCATATTCTAACCACGCCGTAGCGGACGATTATGCGTGCTTTATTTCTTGATATATACGATTTGGTATATACTTTAAGACCTTTGCTTTCCTATTCAGAATCCATCAAAAGAGAAAGGCCCGACGCACTCGCCGGACCTTTCTCTTTTTTGATGTGCTTCTTTAATTATAAGATTCTGGGCATAACTGGAATGCCAACTGATTTTAGGTGGTAAGTTATTGATTAAGTTTGCTTTACGGGAAAAAGGTGGGACGCGGGAGCTTGACATGCGGGTTTGCTGCGGTTTGTTGTCAGGGTTTATCGGTCGTTGGTGGAAGTCGTGGGGCTGAAGATCCGCCCTACGACTGCAACCAACGGCTGACTCAGTGTTGGCAGTCGCTGGACTGGGGAAGAAAAATCTCCAACAGCAGCAGGCACGCGCCGACGACGATAGCGCTATCCGCCACATTGAAGTCCGGCCAGTTGTAGTGGTAGATCTTCACCGCGAGAAAGTCCACGACGTGGTGGAAGCGGATGCGGTCGTACATGTTGCCGATGGCTCCGCCCAGGATCAACGCCAGCGAGACCGAGGTGAGGTTGAGCGTGCGCCCCGTGCGCCAGAGCATCGCCAGAAC
>JARLFY010000035.1 GCA_031296325.1 Acidobacteriaceae bacterium
AATGGCGATATTTTTACCGGGGACGGCGGACGATCAGGCGCTGGCGCTGGATGAGATGACTCCGCGTGAGATTGTGGCGGAGCTGGATAAGTATGTGGTGGGGCAGGGCGCGGCCAAGCGCGCGGTGGCGATTGCTCTGCGCGACCGGATGCGGCGGCAGAAGCTGTCACCCGAGCTGGCCGAAGACATCATGCCCAAGAACATCATCATGATTGGGCCGACCGGCGTGGGCAAGACGGAGATCGCGCGTCGTCTGGCCAAGCTGACCAGCTCGCCGTTTATCAAGGTGGAGGCCTCGAAGTTCACCGAGGTCGGCTACGTGGGCCGCGACGTGGAATCCATGGTGCGCGATCTGGTGGAGATCGCCATCGACATGGTGCGCGAGGAGAAGATGGACGAGGTCGAGGACAAGGCCGAGCTGAACGCCGAGGATCGCCTGCTCGACCTGCTGCTGCCGCCGCCTTCGACCCAGACCGCCGCCGCAACTCCAGCGAAGAACGCTGGGCCGACCGCCGTGATGATGACTCCCAACGGTGTGCGCACGTTGCAGGTGATGCAGTTGAGCGTGCCCGAGGACACCGCCGAGGAGACAATCAGCGCAAACGAGAGTGCGCAGCCCGACACCGACGATGCAGAGAAGATCGCCGCGAAGATTGCCGACGACAAGGCTCGCGAGCACGAGCAGACCAGCTACGAGCGCACCCGCGAGAAGCTGCGCACGCAGTTCCGCGAAGGAAAGCTGGATGACCGCATGGTGGAGTTGGACGTGCGCGACCGCAATCAGCCGAGCTTCGAGTTCATGCCCGGACAAGGCCCCGAGGACATGGACATGAACCTCAAGGACATGCTCCCCGGCCTCTTTGGCCAGCGCACCAAGAAGCGCAAGATGAAGGTCGTCGATGCGTTTGAGTATTTGCTGCAAGAGGAAGAGTCGCGCCTGATCGACATGGATCAGGTGACGCGGCTGGCCGTCGAGCGGGTTGAGGACTCCGGCATCGTCTTCCTCGACGAGATCGACAAGATTGCCGGGCGCGAGGGCGGGCATGGGCCGGACATCAGCCGCGAAGGGGTGCAGCGCGACATTCTTCCCATCGTCGAAGGCACCACGGTCAACACCAAGTACGGCATGGTCTCGACCGACCACATTCTGTTCATCGCAGCGGGAGCCTTCCACGTCTCGAAGCCCAGCGACCTGATTCCCGAATTGCAGGGTCGCTTCCCTATCCGCGTCGAGCTGAAGTCACTGACCGTTGAGGACTTCGTGCGGATTCTCACCGAGCCGAAGTCTTCACTGGTGAAGCAATCGACCGCACTGCTGGAGACCGAGGGCCTCAAACTGGAGTTCACTCCCGAAGCTCTGGCCGAGATGGCGCAGTTCGCCTTCCGCGTCAACGAGACGACCGAGAACATCGGCGCACGCCGCCTGCACACCATCATGGAGCGTGTGCTGGACGAGATCAGCTTTCAGGCTCCAGAACTCTTCAAGAGTCCGCGCGCCGAAGCGACCGAGGAGGGCGTGGTGGCTCACATCGGAGCGTCGGTCTCGCTGACCGGCGAGGTACAAACGCCCACGCCGCCACTACCCGTCATCGAGCGCAAGAAGGAAGACGGCACCGTCGAGAAGGTTATCGTGGTCGATCCCGAGTACGTGCGCCAGCAGGTCGCCGGCATCGTGAAGGATCAGGATCTGAGCCGATATATCTTGTAGCTTCTCAAGGAGTCTCGCATGGCGCGTGTGGCAGTGGTTGGAGTGGGGGCGATCGGGAGCGTACTCGCAGGGCAGCTAGAGACTACGGGCGCGCATGAGCTGGTTCTGTGTACGCGACGTCCGCTGTCGCAGTTGACGATTGAGACGCCCGATGGCGTGATTCGCATGAAAGCGCCAAACCTGACCGATCCGGCTGAGGCAACGCCGTTCGACTGGGTGATGGTCGCGACCAAAGTCTACGACTGCGCGGGTGCGAAGCTGTGGCTCAACCAACTCTGCGACGCAAAGACGCAGATCGCCGTGGTGCAGAACGGCGTGGAGCATCGCGAGAACTTTGCCCCGGAATGGGACGTGCTGCCGGTGATCGTCGATGTCCCGACCGAACGCCGCGATGATGGCAGCATCCTGCAACGCTCCAGAGCCATTATGCGCGTGGAGACAACAAGCGCAGGTTGGGCCTTTGCAGAACTCTTTGCTGGCTCCGAGGCACGGGTCGAGCTGATCAAAGACTTCGTTACCGCCGCCTGGAGTAAACTCTGCGTCAACTCGGCTGGCGTGATCTCTGCGCTGACCAGCAAGCCTGCGGGCGTCCTCCGCGACGAGGCTCTGGGAGAACTTGCGCTCGGAATTATCGCCGAGTGCGTTGCGGTTGGGCGGGCCGAAGGGGCCAAACTCGACGATGCAATCGGCGAGCGCATTCTGGCGTCCATTCGCAGCGGCCCGCCGGAGGCCATTAATTCGCTGACCGCCGACCGCCTCGCAGGTCGTCCCATGGAGGTCGATGCGCGCAACGGGGTGATCGTGCGTCGCGGGGAGAAGCACGGCATTCCTACTCCGCTCAACCGCATGGCCGTCGCTCTGCTCAGAGCGTAAGCTATGGCACCGCGCTATTGCATCAATGCGCGACTGTGCCGCTGCTCAACCGGAGTTGCTCCGCCGGATCGGCCCCACGCCATAACTCCAGAAATTTCTGGCTAGCCTGCGCACTGTTATTCTTGTCGCCGTTTTCCGCGTAAGCGCGGGCCAACGCGCTCTGTGCCACGGGATAAAGATTGCTGCCCCCGGTCAACGCAAGGCCGCGATGGCCAAGCACCGTCTGAAGATCCGCCACGGCGAGAGCCGTCTGATGCGCTCCCAGATAGGCCAGCGCTCGCAGATAGTTCGTTAACAGGGTCGGATCGTTGGCTCGCGCTCCGGCCAACTCTGCAATCGCCACCTGCGGTTCGTGTTCGCCCAGCGCCACGGCGGCCTTCAACTCCGGCAGATCGAAGCCCACGACCTGCGTCGCCTTGGGCCAGTTGCTTTCCAGCGTAGGTATCACCTGCTCCGCCAGTGCGTTGTTGCCACACAGCGCCGCCGCCAATCCAGCGTTGAAGTTCGTCGTCATCCCCGGCTTTTGTTCGGGCGCTAGAGCCGTCCGCGCCATCTGCAAGGCGTCATCGCAATCGCCCACCAGTGCGCGGTCAAGCGCGCCCTGCGCCAGCAACCACGCCCCGCTCGCCGTCGCGGTCTGGTCGGAGTTTGTCCCCGCAGCCATCGCCCTCCAGAGCGTCGCACCGGCGGCCATCTGCCCGGTATCGTCCAGATAGATTCCGTAGTCTGCCATCGTCGCCGCACTGCGCAAGGGCCGCTCCACCCGCTCGATGGAGACCTCCAACGCCGCTGTCTGACTCGCCAGATAATTCGCCATCAGCGAGACTCCATCGTGCGCCAGAGCCATCTTTTGCGACCTCTGCTCCAACTCCAGCGCCTCGCCGGTGCGATCCAGCCCGATCAGCGCAAGCTCAGCCTGCTCGTACAACCCTGCATTATAGGGATCGTCTGCAATGCCGTGCTTGGCCACGTCCAGAGCCTCGATCGAGCGACCTTGCATCCGCAGCAGGCGAGCCAGCCCCAGCGCGCCCTGCGAGTCGTGCGGATAGAGTTGCACAAAGCGACGAATCGCCACGTCGGCACTGTCCAGATCTCCCGTTGCATTAATGTCATAGGCATAGCGCGAGAGCAGAACCGTGCGCTCGCTGGCCGATCCCGCAGCCTGTTCGGCCATCTGGGCCGCAGCCGCGCTCGCCGCCTCGGCATGTTGCCTTCCGTAAAGCCACGAGAGCTGGACCTGCGCCTGAATGAACTTCGGATCCAGCGTTGCCGCCGATTGAAAGGCTGTAGTCGCGTCGCCGATCTTGCCGTCTACCAGCGCGGCCTCGCCCAGATTGAACTGGTGCAGAGCCTCCAGATTCGAACTCGCCTCCAGATTCAACGGAATCCTCGTGCGCAGAACCACGTCTTTCTTCTCGCCCAGTGCAGAGCGCAGCTTCACCGCGATCTGATCGATCGCCGGAACAATCTGCTCACGACTGGCCGCCGTCTCCTGTGCCTCGATCAGCTTGCGATTGCTTTTGGAGTTGAATACATCGACGGTCAACGTGTAAGCCGCTCCCGAGGAGCGGATCGTCCCATAGACATAGGCCTTCGCTCCCACAGCCAGAGCCGCCTGCCGTGCTGACGCCGCATTCTCCGGAGCCGCATTCGCAGGCGCTGCGTTTGCCAGCCGATCCGCACCGCCAGCCGCCTGCTGCACCGCCCAGCGATGCGCATCGTCTCCGCTAAACGCCAGCGTTGCAGACTCTTGCAAGGCAAACTCCAACCCCTGCGCCACAACCCCATCCAGAGTCTTGTCGCCAGTCTGGTTCTCAACCGACGCAACCATCAACCGATCCGTGCGCCCAAACGCAAGGAAGCGAAGCAGACCTCGCCCGACCAAGAAAAGGATGACCAGGCAAACAAGGGCAAGTACTCCCGCAATGAGAATTCGCTTCCTGCGCGAATGAGACTTCTCCTCGTCATGCTCCGGCGACGCAGCCTCTTTGCTTGCTATCTGCGACCGAATGTCCTCGATCTTTGTGTATACCCTCGCAGGCCTCGCGTAGTCGCCCTGTGCTGCCGCAGTTACGGGAACGGAAACGCCTTCGAGCTTCGGCTCAGAGAGCGACTTGAGGACAGGAATCGAGGCAGCTTCAACCTCCTCGAACTCTGCATCTTTGGCATTAACATTCTCTGCTAGATCCTTCTCAAACTGCGCCTTCTCTGTTCGCGCCTTCTCTGCCTGAGCGCGAGAAAGCTCGTCCATGTCCAGACACGCCTTCTCCCACAGTTCCTTCTCTTGACGCGCTTTTTCCAGCCGCTCCTTCTCGAACTCTTCCTTGGCGATCCTCGCCTTCTCCAGAAGTTCCTTCTCGGCCTTCTCTTTCTTTATTCGTTCCTTCTCCGCCTGTTCTTTCTCCGCCTTTTCCTTCTCAACTCTTGCTTTCTCCTGTTTAGCCCTACGCATCTCGGGAGAGAAGTAAGAGGGGAAGGAGGCCTCACGCAACATGGACACCACTGGATCCATCCCATCTTCCATCGGTTCAGGGAGCGGCGGGCGCGGACGGGCGATCAGCAAATCCTTGTTGGGCCGGATCGTCACGACCTCCTCCGCCGCTACAGACGAATCCTCATCAACCGATGCCGGGTCTGCCTCCCCATTCGCAGAGCCTTCGTACGGATACGTTCCCCGTGTTGGATAACTCTCATTGTCCATTGTTGCCTCTTCGTCCATCTCTGGAGGAGTCATCGCCGTCGGTCGTCCTCTTGAATCAAGGCTGCACGGCCAAACCCTGCACAGCATTGCGAGAAATCAACCAGTATATAAAGCGTACCTCATCGAAGACACACTATCGACCACTCGCACCTCATCGGTACCTACCACTTTAGGTAAGTACGCCCCGCCCTTCACCCCGCCCTCGGAAGCAAAACCGACTGCAAGTCCGTCGCCAAAAGATCCGGTTATAGATATGAAGCAGAGGAAGCCCCTGCAAAATCCAGAACGTTTCTTGAATTGTTTATAGACCAAGAAAAAATTGTTCTGCTTCGATGAAGAGAGGCGCAGTTGTCCAGCGGTATTTTGTGAATCGATTGCGTACAGACTTCTATTCGCTCTCATGCGCACACAAGGTACGGCCACAGCCTCAGTTACAGGCCAACGCCGTCCACACGGCTGCATATGTAGGCGCGTTCTCATTGACCACACTGTAGTCGATGAAGGATCCTGCGCTAATTTGTGTACCGCTGGGCACGGTACACGCAGTACTCGAAGGCCCCGCCGCGACAGTGCAGGTAAGCACCGCAGTAACCGTCGGATTAGGATTCACTGCACTGATCGCCGTCGCGAAAGAACGCAGAGTCAGCGTGGTCTGTGCGGCCAGTTGCGAGTAGACGCTCAGTGAGTTCACAGTACAGCCCGCCGGAACCCAGGTCAACACCGCCGCCGACTCGATCGAATTCGCGGTTGAGTTATTTACCGAATAGTACTCAGGAGTAAGGTTTGGGGAACCGCCAGTCGGTTGCATATGATAGACCGACGCGAAGGGAATCCCGCTGGTTCCTCCGCCGCCACTGCCGCCACTTCCTCCGCTTCCCGCCGCGCCTTGCGGAATGATGAAGTTCAGTACCGCCGCCGAACTGGTCCCGACGTTCGTCACCGAGGCCGAACTTCCCGCCGCGCCGGTCGTCACCGTGCCAACAGCCACCGTCGCTGCGACTCCCGCAGCTCCGGTCGGTCCAGACGGCCCCGTGCTTCCCGCCTGCGCCAGCATCGACCAACTCGCGGGGTTGAGGTCTGGCTGAGCCGAGTTGTTGCTCCCCGTGGCGATGTAGGTCGCGCCATTGTAGGTCACCGAATCGTTTGCAGCGTAGCCGGTTCCCGTAACCCACGCGCCTTTGAAGGTCATGCCCACGGCTCCGGATGCTCCGGTTGCGCCGGGAGCTCCATCGGCTCCGGGAGTTCCAGTTGCTCCCGTTGCTCCAGTTGGGCCAACAGGGCCTTGCGCTCCGGTTGCGCCAGCGGAACCCTGCAAGCCCGTCGCTCCAGTCGCTCCGGTTAGCCCAACCGGCCCCTGAGCGCCAGTCGCTCCGGTCGCTCCGGAAAATCCGGCAGGCCCCTGCAGGCCGGTTGCTCCGGTCGCCCCCGCTGCGCCGGTTGCACCCTGCGCCGCAAGCAGACCCCAGTAGACGAGACTCACGTCCGGCTCACGTCCAACGTTCGCCGCAAGCGCGATGTAGCTGGAGCCGCCATAGCTGACCGCATCGCCCAGCGCATACGCCGTTCCGATCGCCCACGCGCCCTGAAAGCTCACCGGAGGCCCCTGCGGCCCAGTCGCACCCGTCGCGCCAGCAGACCCAGCCACACCAGCAACACCGTCTGATCCCGCCGCACCAGCAGCGCCCGTGGCTCCAGTCGCACCCTGCGCCGCAAGCAACGACCAGACCGCCGGATAACTGTCCGGACGCTCAGACGAATTACTACTCAGCGCAATGTAGGTCGAGCCGCCGTAGGTCACCGAATCGTTTACCGCGTAGCCGAAGCCGCTGGCCCACGCGCCTCTATAAGTCAGACCCACGGCTCCAGTAGCGCCAGCCACTCCGGTTGGCCCAATCGACCCGGGAGCGCCAGTCGCACCGGGAACTCCGATTGGCCCCTGAGCGCCAGTTGCGCCAGTCGGCCCCGCTGCTCCGATTGCTCCCTGCGCCGCCAGCAGACCCCAGTAGACCGGACTCACATCCGGCTCGCGCCCTAGGTTCGCCGCAAGCGCGATGTAGCTGGAGCCGCCGTAGCTGACCGCGTCGCCCAATGCGTACGCCGTCCCAACCAGCCATACACCTCGAAAGCTCACCGCTGGTCCCTGCGGCCCAGTCGCTCCGGTCGCGCCCGTGGCTCCAGTCGCACCCTGCGCAGCAAGCAGCGACCAGACCGCCGGATAATTGTCCGGTCGCTCAGACGAATTACTACTCAGCGCAATGTACGTCGAGCCGCCGTAGAACACCGAATCGTTTACCGCGTATCCAAAGCCGCTGACCCACGCGCCTTTATAAGTCATGCCCACCGCTCCGGCCGCTCCGGTTGCGCCAGTCTCGCCATCGGCTCCGGGAGTTCCGGTTGCGCCAGTTGCTCCAGTCGCGCCAACAGGGCCTTGCGCTCCGGTCGAGCCAGTCGCCCCCTGCAAACCAGTCGCACCCTGCGCCGCAAGCAACGACCAGACCGCCGGATAATTGTCCGGACGCTCAGACGAATTACTACTCAGCGCAATGTACGTCGAGCCGCCATAAGTCACTGAATCGTTCGCTGCATAGCCAAAGCCGCTGACCCACGCGCCTTTATATGTCACGCCCACCGCTCCGGTTGCGCCAGCCGCGCCGGTTGATCCAATCGGCCCCGGAGCGCCAGTCGCGCCGATTGGACCAGTGGCTCCCGTCGCGCCAATAGGCCCCGTCGGCCCCGTCGCGCCATCCTGCGCAAAGAGCGACCACCACGTCGGGCTCTGGTCGGGAGTGTTCCCATGGTTGTTCGCAGCCAGCGAAACATAGTCCGCGCCGTTGTAGCGAACTCCATCGGCCAGCGCGTAGTTCGTCGCCGAAGAATAGTTCCCCTGAAAGGAGAGTCCCACCGGGCCAACTGGCCCTTGCGGCCCCATCGGGCCGCTCAATCCTGTCGCGCCAGTCGCACCCGTCAGACCTTGCGCGCCCGCAGGCCCGGCGATTCCCTGCGCGCCCTGATCTCCCTTTTCTCCCTGAGGGCCAACACTTCCCGGCAAACCCTGTGGCCCCTGAGAACCCGCTGCGCCAGTCGCACCAGGCGTGCCAGCAGACCCAGTCGCGCCCTGCGCAGCAAGCAGCGACCAGACCGCCGGGTAATTGTCCGGCCTCTGGGACGTATTGCCGCTCAGCGCAATGTACGTCGAGCCGCCATAGCTCACCGAATCGTTCGTCACGTAGCCGGTTCCATTAACCCACGCGCCTTTATAAGTCATTCCCACGGCTCCGGCTGCGCCGGTAGCGCCGGTCGGTCCAACAGGGCCTTGTGCTCCGCTCACACCAGTCAGCCCCTGCAAACCAGTCGCACCAGTTAGGCCAGTCGGCCCCTGAGTTCCAGTGGCTCCAGTCGCGCCAGCCGGACCCGTCGCGCCGGTCAGCCCCTGCGCGCCGATCGGCCCGGCAATTCCCTGCGCCCCCTGCGGCCCCGTCGGACCTTGTAGACCTTGCGGCCCCATCGCGCCGGTCGCGCCAGATGGACCAGCCTGCCCAGTCGCGCCAGTTAAACCAGTAGCTCCTGCCGGACCTTGTGGCCCAGTCGCGCCAGTCGCACCGGTTGCGCCTGCATCGACCAGTTCCACATCCAGCGTCGCTGCATGCGCGGTCAGGTCGTTCTCCTTGCTATCGAACTGCACATTCGCCGTACCAGCCGAGAGCGCCAGTCCACTGTTCGTCGTCGGATTGCTGATCCACCCCTGCACCAGCGTCGTCACATCCACCGCGACGTACGCTCCGGCCTGACTCACCGTAAAAACGCTTGTAGCACTGCCGATCGCAGGCTCCGTGGCATAAGTCACGCTATATTCGCCCCAGGCAGCGTTCACCGGAGCAAGGCTCACCAGTCCGGGCGTCGTCACTCGGTTGCAGTAGAGCCGCAGGACGGCGCGCGAGACCTGGCTGGGGGTCGTCCCCGTCGGCAACAGCGACAGGTCGAACTGTAGCAGCGAGGTATACCCTCCGCCCACGTTCAGATTCGAGATTGCCCCGCTATTGACGGTCGGCTGTGCGCTGTTCACATGCGCATCGGCCACCAGCGTCGGTTCCGCTCCCCACGCCGTCGAACACAGAGCCATCAAACACAGCAACGCCGCCCCACCCGCCCGTAGAGCCGTTCTCAGGCATCGTTCGAATCTCCGCCCATTCCCCCAACCCATTCACACTCCGATTGCCAGCCGCTCCATTACGCAGCTCTCTGTTCCGGCGGCCCGTAGACCGACCGGGAGATTCGCATCGACTGCAACGCTCCCTGCTCAACTATTCCCGCCCTCACTGGCCATGGACTGGCCATGCGAACTCGTGATGCAACGTGGTGCAATACAGATCTGAAAGTTTTCCCATTCTGGGCCTGAACCGAGCAGAATGCAAGACTTTTTCCGCGCCGTCTGCAATCTTTCCTCGCCCCAAACCCAAACGATCCCCATGGATAGCCATATCGGCCCATGGGGATCGTTTGATTATTCGAAAAAATGGTCAGAAGGTTCTGCGAGCAGACTAGCCGACGAAGTCAACCTTAGCCTTGATGGGCAGAATACCCCGCTCGTAGCCCATGTCCAGCAGCTTGCGAATGGCAATGCGTCCATCGTCGCCGTAGCTCAGCGTGCGCTCGTTGACGTACATGCCGACGAACTTGTCGGCCAGCGCTGGATCCAGATCGCGAGCGAACTGCATGGCGTAGGAGAGAGCCTCTTCGCGGTGGTCGAGCGCGTGCTGAATGCTGTCGCGCAGGGCGTTGGTGGTGATGCGCATAACCTCATCGCCCAACGAGCGGCGGATGGCGTTGCCACCCAGAGGCAGCGGCAGGCCGGTCTGCTCGCGCCACCATTGGCCGAGATCGAGAATCTTGACCAGACCGTTGTTGCCATAGGTAAGCTGGCCCTCGTGGATGATAAGTCCCGCAGCGTACTCGCCTGCAACCACCGCCGGGATGATCTTGTCGAAGGGAACATTTACGGTCTCAATCTCGGGATAGAAGAGCTTCAGCGCAAGATAGGCCGTGGTCATGGTTCCCGGAACGGCGACGCGCGTCTTCTTCAACTCGTCCAAAGTGAGTTTGCGCGGAGAGACCACCATCGGGCCATAGCCCTCGCCCACCGAGCCGCCGCAAGCCATCAGCGTGTAGGTGTCCTGTAGATAGGGGTAGGCGTGGAAGGAGATCGCCGTAACGTCGTAGTAGGGATCGTGAATCGCCCGCTGGTTCAGCGTCTCAATGTCGGTCAGGGTGTGGCTGAACTTGAAGCCCGAAACGCGCACCTTGTTGGTGGCAAGACCATAGAACATAAAGGCGTCATCGGAGTCGGGACTATGGGCGATCTTGATTTCCTGAATATCTGTGCTTGTTGCTGTCATGTATGGGCTGTTCCTCGGCAGAGTGGTGCAGTAAGTGAAAATTTATTTAATGTCATGACAAGAATACCAAGCTGCGCGCCATTGTGCGCAGTTCCAGCGAAAGCAGTTGTGGATACGCCTCATAAAACACTAAAAACGCAGGGATTCTAGCGCAAGAAAACCCCATAAATGGCAGAACAGCCCGGTACGAACTTGATTCCCCCTCTGCAAACGAAAAGTTCCCTCTTGACGCGCGCGCTTATTCCCCTTTCAACTGGAACCATGCAAGAGAGTCTGCCTATTTCGAAGTGGGAGCGCCGGATTACGTCTCTCCGCGCAATCTGCGTACGAATTGCAGATGATCGCAGAAGACTGGCGACCGTCACGGCGGCAGTACTCGCGCTGGCTGTGGGGTATCACGTCGTCTTCGGAGCCAACGGGCTGACCGTGTACGAGCAGAAACGGCAGGAGACGCGCCTTCTGAATCAACAAATGCTCGATCTGCAACACGAGAACGACCTGCTCAGCGCCCATGTGAACCGGCTCCAGAACGATCCCAACGCGATCGAGCATCAGGCTCGCGAAGAACTGCACTACACCCGCCCCGGCGAGGTCATCTACACCCTCTCCGGCAAGTAGAGAGAGCCGTTTCTGAATTACGGTGAACCGCTTTGTTTGTCATTCCGCAGCGAAGCGGAGGAATCTGCTTTTCTTCCTTCAACGACAAGACACACCCATACGAGAACTGCTTTAATCCGTGTAGATCCGCGTTGATCCGTGGTCGATTCTTATCTCACTTACAACGACTTCTCCGCCAACCGATCCAGAGCCACATGGCGACGCATCGGCTCGAATCCCAGACTCCGCGCCACATTCAGAACCTTGTCGAAGTTCAGGTTGATCGTCGCTCCGGCCTTCTGCGTTACCTCGTCCTCGATGGGCAGGTCGAAGTCGTCCGCGCCGTAGAGCAGGCCCTCCAGCGCGCGCTCGTTCTGGGTCAGCACGCTGGTGCGAATGCGCGGAATATTGTCCAGAAAGATGCGGCTCAACGCGAGATGGCGCAGATACTCCGCCGGCGTAATCTCGATGTTGCCAAGCTGTTCGCCCAGCGGCGTGAAGTACGGTTTGAAGTTCCAGCAGAGAAAACTCTCCTGCGCGCCCGTCTCGTCCTGAAATTGCCGCGTCCGGTCAAGATGCTCGATGCGCTCCTCGATCGTCTCGTCGAAGCCGATCACCATGGTCGCCGTCGTGCGCAGTCCAGCGGCAACGATCGCCGACTGCGCCGCGAAGAACTGCTCCACGGTGTACTTGAACTTGCTGTGCCGCCGACGAAAGTCCTCGGTCAGAATCTCCGAACCGCCTCCGGTAATCCAGCGCACTCCAGCCTGCTTCAACCGCTCGGCGGCCTCGGCATAGCTCAGCGAGGCGTGATCGGCGAGGTAGAGAAACTCCGCAATCGTAAACGCATACAGCTCGATGCGATCCCCGTAGCGACTGCGAATGGCGCGCACCAGATCGCAGTAGTGGTCGATCGAGAGCTGTGGATTGAAGCCTCCATTGAAGCCGGCCAACTCGCCTCCCAGCGCCACCAGCTCGTCCAGCTTGGCGAAGACCTGATCCTGCGAGAGGACATACCCACCCGCCTGCCCGGGAAGTTTGTAGAAGGCGCAGTAGTCGCACTGCGCCACGCAGACGTTGGTCGTGTTGATGATCCGCATCAGCAGATAACTACAGGATGCTGGATCGTGAAAGCGCGCGCGCACCAGAGAGGCCAGCTCGCGCATCTCCGCATCGGAGGCCTCGCGCCACAGGATAAGAGCGTCTTCGGGCGAGATCCGCTCGCTGCGTTCGACCTTGCGGCGAATCTCGGGGATGGATAGGGACGAAGTAGGCACATGCCTATTCTAATTCGTCCCCACCAGCGCTTTCAGAATTGCTTCAAAGCAATCTGCCTGTCATTCCGCAGCCACTTTATTTGTCATTCCGCAGCAAAGCGAAGGAATTCGCTTTTCCCGTGCCGCGACACTCTGCAAACCAGAGAAAAGGCTCTCACGCTCGCGCGCTCACCCAGAGATCGTGCAGGTGCAGCACACCCAACGCCGCGCCATCGCTCACCACAATCAGCGAGGTAATCTTGCGCGCCTCCATCAACTCCAGCGCCGCGCCAGCGAAGGCATCGGGAGCAATTGTCACCGGACGCGTATTCATGATCTCGCCCGCAGTGTGCGCCAGCGCGTTCGGGCCATCGCGCTCCAGCAGACGCCGCAGATCGCCGTCGGAGATCATTCCCAACAAGCGATGCGGCGCGCCTGCTTCGCCATTGGCCGAGAGATCATCGACGACCGTCGTCATTCCCAGCTTCTTGTGCGACATCTCGTGGATCACCTGCGCCATCGGCGTATTCTGTGCAACCTGCGGCAGCGCGTCGCCGCAGTGCATCAGTTCGCTGACCCGCGCCAACCGCCGCCCAAGCCGTCCTCCGGCGTGCAACTCGGCGAAGTCCTCAGCCGCGAATCCCCGCTGCCGACTCACCTCCAGCGCCAGTGCATCGCCCAGCGCCAGCATCACGGTAGTCGATGCGGTCGGAGCTAGGTTCAGCGCACCCGCCTCCGCCACGACGCTGGCGTCGAGCCACACCGCGCTTGCCCGCGCCAGAGTCGATCCGCCCGCGCCACACAGGCTGATGATCGCGCATCCCAGCCGCTCCAGCGCAGGCAACAACGCCAGCACCTCTTCGGTCTCGCCGCTCGACGAGAGCGCAACCACCAGATCGCCTGCGGCAATCATTCCCAGGTCGCCGTGCAACGCCTCGGCGGGATGCAGAAAGTTCGCCGGAGTCCCAGTCGAGCACAGCGTTGCGGCGATCTTGCGCGCGATCAGCCCGCTCTTGCCCATGCCCAGCAGGATCACGCGGCTGCCGCTGCCCGCCGCCTTCGCCACCAGATCCACCGCGCGCGCAAAGGGCGCAAGCATTGGCCCATCCAGACGAATCGCCAGTTCCAGAAGTGCGCGAGCCTCTGCACGAACCACATCCGCCGGATGGGTGCGTTCCGTTTGAGACGTCTGTCTACGTTCCATTTGAATAGAATCTTCCATAGCAAGAGAACCACTCCGATGCTAGCAGAGCCAGCCCCCAACATCGACCACATTCTGACGAGGTATCCTACTGCTATCTATGAACACGGCACGCAACAGCTCTCGCCAATTCTTTCTCGCCTTACTTGTCCTTCTCGTCGCCTCCTGGGCTTCGGGCGAGGGAGCGCAATGGCTCCTTCGCTGGCGCGCAGAGAAACTTCTGGCCGACGTTCGCTCGATCCACGTGGATCGCAGCCAGTGGGCCGACGCACAGCGCATGATGCAGCAGTGGAACCGCTGGGGCGCTCCGGTCGAAGGATGCACGGCGGAGAAGTGCGACTACCGCATCAATCTGGTTCAATCGCTTCCTCCGATTCTGGGCGCCTCGCCGCAGGGCGGAGTCAGAAACTTGCTGCCAAGACTGGCGAACCTCGTCGGCCTGCGCAGCACAGCCGCTCGCGCAGGATTCACCGTAGAAAACGGCGTCATCACATCCAGATGGTTTGGAGAGCAGGTCACTCCGCCGGTTGCGGATTCGATGCCAACCACCGAATACATTCCATACCTCTCGGTTCTCTCCGAAGAGAGCGCCAAGTTCCGTCTTCCGACAGAGGGTCACCCGCGTCTGCATCCGAACCGCACGGCACAGCCAGTCAATAACTATCTGGTCGTAGGTTTTACCCCGGACGAGGATCCCTCCGAAAAGGCCGCACTGCTGGACTTCCACCTCTCCTGCATCACCCAACTCCTGCCCTGCCACAGCGAGAGCGAGATTCTGCCCGAGGGTTGGAAGTTATCGCAGGAGCGGTAGCATCCTTGGCTAGAACAAGATCATTGTCATTCTGAGCGTAGCGAAGAATCCCCGCATTTTGCTCGCTACGCGACGGTCTACACCCTTAGCGAAAATACTCTACTAGCGTCGCGAGTCATTAATTCGCAGCACTAAACCAAGGGCCAAAGGCCCGTTCTATACCAGCCCAGGCCGTATCGACATATACACGTTGCTTTGTGACGCTGCTGTTGCCTCTCTTTTGTTTGTCATTCCGCAGCGTAGCGGAGGAATCTGCTTTTGCCGTTGCGGTTGTCTTTGCCGTTGTCTTTATAGTATTTCCCCCCAAGGGGAT
>JARLFY010000036.1 GCA_031296325.1 Acidobacteriaceae bacterium
CCTTCACAATGTCGGTGTTGGAGATGGTGAGCGCGTCCGTGATCGTTCGCCCCTTGACCCACTCCGTCGCCAGCGACGAGCTGGCAATGGCCGAACCGCAGCCAAAGGTCTTGAACTTGGCTTCCTCGATGACCTGCGTCTCCGGGTTCACGCGGATCTGCAACCGCATCACGTCGCCACACTCCGGCGCGCCGACCAGCCCCGTGCCCACGGCCTCGGACGACTTGTCCAGCGTGCCTACGTTGCGCGGATTCTCGTAGTGGTCTACTACCTTGTCGCTGTATGCCATATCGATTCTCCTTGTTGCTGAATATTGGATGAGGGCCCGATAAATTCGGTGCGGCGTCGGTGCAGCTTGACGACGCGTAGATCAATCGCTTAGTGCATCTCTCGAATGACTGTAGACCGGATTCTTTGTCATTCCGTAGCGAGCGGAGGAATCTGCTTCTGGCTCGCTTCAAGACGGTCTACACCATTACGGGAACTGCTTTAGTGTGCGGCCCACTCGATCTTGGTCAGGTCAATTCCTTCTTTGACCATCTCGTACAGCGGGCTGAGTTCGCGCAGCTTCTTCACCACGTCGATCACCTTGTCGGCGACGTAATCGACCTCGGCCTTGGTGTTGAAGCGGCCGAGGCCGAAGCGGATCGAGCTGTGCGCCACATCGTCGCCCAAGCCCAGTGCCTTTAGTACGTAGCTGGGTTCGAGAGTGGCCGAGGTGCAGGCCGAGCCGCTGCTGACGGCGATGTCGTTGATGCCCATCAGCAGCGATTCTCCCTCAACGTAGACGAAGCTCATGTTGAGGTTGCCGGGGAGGTGGTGCTCCATATTGCCGTTGACGTGGACGTAGTCGAGCGCGCCTTCCAGTTTGGCGCGGAGGTAGTCGCGCAGGCCGCTGAGCCGCACGATCTCCGACTCCATCTCCTCGCCCGCGATCTCGCAGGCCGCGCCCAGGCCGACGATGCCGGGAACGTTGAGCGTGCCGCTGCGCATGCCGCGCTCGTGGCCTCCGCCGTTGATCTGCTCGGTCAGTTGCACGCGCGGGTTGCGGCGGCGAACGTACAACGCGCCAACGCCCTTCGGCCCGTAAACCTTGTGTCCGCTCATCGAAAGCAGATCGATGTTCATCGCCTGCACGTCGACCGGTATGTGTCCGACGGCCTGCACCGCGTCAGTGTGGAACAGGATGCCCTTCTCGTGGCAGAGCTTGCCGATCTCGGCGATGGGCTGCACGACGCCGATCTCGTTGTTGGCGAACATGATGGAGACCAGAATCGTCTTATCGGGGCCTTCGCTGACGATGGCCCGCTTGAGATCTTCGAGGTCGATCAACCCGTCGGCCTGCACCGGCAGATAGGTTACGCGGAAGCCCTGCTTCTCCAGCTTCTTGCAGGTGTCCAAAATGGCCTTGTGCTCGGTGACCTGGGTGATGATGTGGTTGCCGCGCTCGTGGTACATCTCGGCGACGCCCTTCAGAGCCAGATTGTCGGACTCGGTCGCGCCAGAGGTGAAGATGATCTCCTTGGAGGTTGCGCCGATCAGCTTGGCGATCTGCTCGCGGGCGATCTCCACCGCGCGCTCCGCCTCCCAGCCAAACTGGTGATTCCGGCTGGCGGCGTTGCCAAACTTGCCGGTGAGGTACGGCATCATGGCCTCCAGAACGCGCGGATCAAGTTGCGTCGTCGCGTGGTTGTCCATGTACAGCGGCAGATGCACTCCCTCCGGCAGCGGATGTTTCGAGCGTGTGACGATTACTCCGTTGTCGCTGGTGGCAATGCCGTTATGTCCGTTCCCATTCTGTAGGCTCATTGTGTCGCTCCTCCGTAAAACCGTTTCCTGACCCTCGGTCGCCGCCGCTAGGTCAGCAGGGTTACCAGTCCGCCGCCGACTGCGACGCCTTCGTTATTGCGCATCGCATCGGACGTCTCCACCAGATCGCTGATGTAGATGTTGCTGAGTAGATCCTTGATCGAGTCGTTCACCTTGCGCAGAGGCTCTTTGATCGTGCAATGTCCAGCAAGGTCGCACGAGCCATGAATCGTAATGCAGCTGGTGATAAACAGCGGGCCGTCGATGGCGCGAATCACCTCGAAGGCCGAGATCTGCGTAGCAGGACGAGCCAGCGCATAGCCTCCGTTGGTTCCGGCGTGCGAGACCAGCAGCCCGGCGCGCGCCAGCGTCTGTAGAATCTTGGCCAGCAGCGGCGAGGGAATGTGATACGCCTTTGCAATGTCCTTGGCGCTCTGCGCTCCCGTACACGGCGCGGCGGCGCTGGACGCTCCCGCAGCCGTTGGCTGGATCGGATGCTCGGCCAGATACTTGAGCGCCATCAGGCCGTAATCCGCTTTTTTGGTCAGTCGCAGCATTCTGGTTCTCTCTCTCGCAGGCTTGAGTTATTCGGTTCGGAACAGGATTTCTGTTCGCCAGAACCAATCAGACCGCATCGATCGTATTTAGTATAAGACCAGATCAGTCCGCGATGCAAACTGTTTTTTATGCATCCCACAGCGCCAGCGAAGCGAGAGAAAAGCCAACCACGGATCAACGCGGATGAACACGGATAAAACAAGGCTGTTCTGCCGTTAGTCCGTTCTCGAATTACTGTAGCCCAAGTTCATAGTCATTCCGCATCCTCTATTGTTTGTATCTTCTGGCCTTTTTTGTTTGTCATTCCTAGCCTTTTTGTTTGTCATTCCGTAGTGCAGCGGAGGAATCTGCTTATGACTCGTTCAACAACGACAGGCCCATTACGGACGGTTTTATCCGTGAAAATCCGCGTTGATCCGTGGTTGCTTTTGTTTTTCGTACTATTTTTCGTTGCGCGAGAATCAGTGTTTTGAAATTCGGGATTGACAACCGGGTTGTGCAAAGGCAAAATCTCTATGTTTCCTTGCTTTTTCTCTTATGCCGACATCATGCAAACATCCCAAGGTTCGCGTCGTCTCCCGTCAGGAAGACGTTGAGTTTGTTGAGTGCCAACTGTGTGGCGAGGTCTTCGATTCCGCCGAGTTCGTCGACATCCTCGACGAAGAGGATTCTGCCGACGAGATTTCGGACGCGGGCGGCGATACGGCCTGATTCAGCGTCGCCTGAAAATCAGTGATTTATCCAGTAGCGTGGATCGTCGCATTGCGAGCAGGATGCGGGGATTCTTTGCTGCGCTTCGAATGACAAACCGGATTCTCCACAACTAGACGATCACCTCGGTTGCCTCGCCGGCGGGAGTGCCGAAGACGCGGCGGTAACGCTCGATCTCGTCGGCTGGGCCGGTGGATTTGCGGGGATTGTCGCTTAGCTTGATGGCGGGGCGGCCTTCGACGGTCATCAGCTTGCAGACCAGGCTGATTGGTTCGAGATCGTGTTCGCCGCGGGGATGGCATCCGCGAAAGTCGTTGGTCAGCAGCGTTCCCCAGCCTGCGCTGATGCGGATGCGCCCGTTGAAGTACTCGTGCAGCTTGAGAATCTGCTCCACGTCGAGGCCGTCGGAGGCGATCAGCCGCTTCCTGCGCGGGTCGCGTCCGCGCGCCTCAAGCCATGCGATGTACTCGTCTCCGGCGATGAAGGGGGCTTTGGAATCGACGCGCTGGCCGGTCCAGTCGGCGACCCACTGCGGCGCGCCGTTGAGGAACTGCGTGGTGCCAAAGGTGTCGGGCAGCAGGATCAGCAACTCGCCTCCATAGCTCTTCTGCCACAGCTCCAGCACGCGGTACTGCGCGCTGTATAAGGTTGCATCGTCGTCGGCCAGCGCGGCCAGAGCCATTGGAAGCTCGTGCGCGTTGGTGCCCATCGCTTCAAGGTCGTGCTTGTAGGCGAGGAAGGTGTTCGACGAGCCGGAGAGGCTTGTTCCCAGCGTTGCGCGCATGGTCTGGATGACGTACTCCTGCCACAGGAAGCTGTGTCGTCGCCGGGTTCCGAACTCCGAGATGCTGACCTCGGGAACGCTTCGCAGGCGGTCGATCTTGTCCCACAGCCGCGTCTTCGCGCGTGCGTAGAGGACGTCAAGCTCCATCTCGTTGAGTCGCGCCAGAGCCGCCCGAGTGCGCATCTCGCTGACCAGCGCCAGAGCGTAGATCTCCCACATCGTCACCTCGGTCCACAGGCCGGAGAAGCGCAGGGAGAGTTGGCCGTCGTGCTGGCTCAGGGTGTAGGTCGAGAGGCGAAAGTCGGTCTCCAGCCACGCGAGGAAGGCTGGCTCGAAGATCTGCCGTGTTCCGTAGAAGGTGTTGCCCGCCAGCCAGATCAGCTCCGAACGGCGGAAACGCAGACTGCGCACATGCTCCATCTGCGCGATCAGCCCGGGCGCGTCGATCTCGTCGGCCAGACGCACACGCAGCGTCCGATTGACCACCTCGCTGGTCACCGAGACAGTGGGAAAGTTCTTCCAGATAAACTGCAACATCAGCAGCTTGTAGAAGTCGGTATCGAGCAGCGACCGCACGATGGGATCGAGCTTCCAGTTGTGGTTATGCGCGCGCTCGGCAAAGTTCACATTCATGCAAACCATTGTCGTCGCTATCTGGCCTGCGAACAACTGGAGCTACAAATTTAGATTGTTTCTCGAATGACTGTAGAGCGGGTTGTTTGTCATTCCGCAGCGCGAGCGGAGGAATCTGCTTATCGCTCGTTCGACGACGGAATACAGCATTAGGAATCTACTATAGAAATTCTCTATCGGCGAGGATCGCGGCGGAAGCTGTATCCGAAGGTCGCAAAGAACGCTCGATCGCCGTTGACGACCATAGTTCCCACGCTGCCGTCCAGTTGAATCAGAGGAGCGATGCGCAGGCTCAATCCTCCGTCGAGCGTGTAGCCGTTGGCGTTCTGCGCGGTGCTGACGAAGGGCGCGGCTTCAGCGTAGAAACATGTGGTTGCGCGCGCGCACCAGTCCATGTCGAGGGCCATCTGCGACTGCGCGACTCTGGCTCCGCCGTTGGTGGAGAGCGAGGCGAGGTTCGCGCTACCCGAGATCTGTAGGTTGTGCGGCAGATTGTGTTCGGTCGCCATCAGAATCGTCGGATCAACTCCGCCCGAGGTGCGCTCCGGCGAGCCAGAGGGAAGGCTCACGCTGCCGACGAGAGCCAGCGGCCAGCCTCGATTCTCCCCGCCGATCTTCAGCTTGGTGCCAAGCGAGAGGTCGTCGTACTGGAAGCCGGAGGACGCTCCCGACCAGTGCAGGTTGGGCAGCGTCGCCTGCAATTCGACGCGGCGGGAGAGGCCAAATCGCACCTCGGTCTGCGGCCCATCGGCGGCGTTGGTGCCTTGATCGCGCGTCCACGAGGCTCCGTTCTCGAACTGGATCGAGTGAACTGGAACAAGATCGGTTCCGGTTGCGACCGAGGGCCGGTCGGTCGAGATCGGCTCTACGTCCGCACTCTGCCCCCAGCCCGCACCGCTACAGAGCAGTAGCTGCGAAGAGAGCAGAAACAGCGAGAAGAGCAGGGGCAGGGAAGTAGCGGCACGGCTAAGTCTGACAGTGAACCAATGCGCCTGCGCCGGTTCAAAATTGTTCTTGTCCATGCAGATAATTGTCGCCGCCAATCTGCCATCAGGCAAATGGAGAGACGATTAATTGCTGGAGACTCCTGATCAGGCATTTCAGGAATTGCATAGAACAATTTGTATGCCATTCCGTAATCCTTCCGCAGCTAACTGTTTGTCATTCCGTAGCGAAGCGAAGGAATCTGCTTGTTGCTCGTTCGACGATGGTCTACACACTGATCTAAAAGTCAGCGATGCTCCTCACTGTGTTCGTCGTCGATCCAACGTCGCGCTATGGTTTGAAGGGCTCGTCCGCCGACGGGCCGTAGACTCCCGGCACGGGAATATTATTCAGCCGCAGATAGACGCCAAGCTGTGCGCGATGGTGGATCAGGTGGTTGAAGAACATGTGTCGAAAGGCAAGTGAGCGCGGAGCGTCGGAGATGAGATGGTCGCCGAAGCTGAATCTCCATGACGCCGAGAGATCGGCGTCGGATGAGGCAACCAGAGCGGTGCGCGCCTCTGCGGCGAGGGCGTCGAAGGTGGCCAGTGTGGCCTCGCGTCCGTGAAAGGTCATGTCGGGGCGTGGCGCGCTGGCCAGATCAAGGCTCGGCGTCGTGAGGATGGTCTTCGCAAAGCCCGGCAGCGTTGCCACATGCAGGGCTAGCTGGCCCAGCGGCATGGACTTTTCGTGGGGCTTGTATGCGGCCTTGTCTTCGGGAATGCGCTCCAGCGTTCGCCGCGTACTGGCCATCTCGATGTCGAAATCCTGAAGTAGTAGTTCAGCAGTGGTCATGGTTTTCTCCCGTTCCAATTATCAGATGCCGATGATTCTCTTTTGGAATCGATTTAATGCATTTTCTGTAATGGCGTATCCCGTTATGGAGCGAGCAACAGCAGATTCCTTCACTTCGCTACGGAATGACAACCAAAAAATGCTTATTGCATCGACGATTCGGCGATGCAGGGCGGACGGGAAGGCATGTTTTGCAGCCTGAAAAACCCCTGTCGGTAGGCCGGATTGAATGTCCAGGCTATCGGCAGGGGTATCTCAGAAGCAAGAATAACGGCTGGAAATCCTGCGGTTACAGCAGGATTGTGAACCGAATTTATACGCCGGTGATGTTGAAGCCGCAATCGACGAAGGTGATCTCTCCGGTAATGCCGCTGGCCAGGGGCGAGCAGAGGAAGAGCGCCGTATTGCCGACCTCAATCTGCTCGACGTTGCGGTGCAGCGGAGCGCGCGCCAGAACCGCGTCCAGAATCTGGTTGAAGTCGCCGATGCCGCGCGCCGCCAGAGTACGAATCGGCCCAGCCGAGACGGCGTTGACGCGGATGTTCTTGCCACCCAGCGAGGCCGCCAGATAGCGCACGGCGGACTCCAGCGCAGCCTTGGCCACGCCCATCACGTTGTAGTTGGGGAAGACCTTCTCACCGCCGTAGTAGGTCAGCGTCAGGACGCTTCCGCCCTCGCTCATCAGCGGAGCCGCAGCCCGCGTCAGCGCGATCAACGAATAGACGCTGATGTCGTGGGCGATGCGGAAGTCCTCGCGGCTGGTCAGCAGGAAGTCGTTCTTCAGTGCGTCGGCGGGCGCATAGGCCACCGAGTGAATCAGAATGTCGATTCGGGGAAATGCTGCGGAGATCTGCGCAAAGACTTCGTCGATCTCCTCGTCGCGCGATACGTCGCAGCGAAAGGTGCGTCCGACTCCGGTCTGCCCGAGATCCTCCAACAGATCTTCGGCCTCACGCTGCAACCGATCCGATTGATACGACAGCACCAGGGTCGCCCCTGCCTCTGCCAGCTTCTGTGCCACGCTATATGCAATGCTGCGTTTGTTGGCCAGGCCGAAGACAACGGCCACCTTGCCCTTCAGGTCAATCATCATGCTCCTTGAAATGTTCCAAGACACTCCATTTATAAGGATAACAGTGACGGCTGTTTCATGCGTCCACATAATGCTCTGATTCCGAATGAAACCTCCACTTGCTGGCGACAATTTGTTTTCCCAATCAGCAGTTCTATCCGTGGTCGCTTCTATTTTTCTTCAATTTTCGATGTGGTCGTTTTCTGCTTGCGGACTGAATGGTTCCACATAGAATGGATGTCCCGAACCAGCCAGAATGACAACGTGTACTTCCGTCAGGCAAAATACAATTTCTGGGCGGAAAGCGGGGATATTGCATCGCATGAATCGATTTACTCTGACCTCTCGTATGACGTTGCCCGTTCTGGCTCTGATGGCCACGATGGCTGGGCTTGATGCGCGCGCGCAGAGTGGGACTCCGTCTGCCGACGCGGTTACGACGCTGAAGGTGAAGGCTCGCATCGTGGTGCTGGACGTTACAGTGACCGACAAGGCGGGAAAGCTGATCGATAATCTCAGCCAGAAGGACTTCACCGTTCTTGAGGATCGGGTGCCTCAGCCGATTCGCAGCTTCGAGCCGCCCTCCGCGCACACCATGCCGGGTTCCACGTCGGAGAAGCCGGTGGATCTGGTTCACTCTGCCGCCGATCTGCCAAAAATTGGAAGGGCTCCGGTCACCATTCTCGTTCTGGACGAGTTGAACACGCGATTCGAGGACATGTCCTACGGGCGTAATCAACTGGTGAAGTACCTGCAAACTCAGGGGCCAGTGCTTGCCCAGCCGACCGCGCTTCTCTATGCAGGAAACACCCGATTCGTTGAGCTGCACGACTACACGCAGAACCGCGACGCTCTGCTCAACGAGATCAAACGTCACTTGCCGGAGTATCCGTCCAAGGCGATGAGGGGCAAACAGGGGCCGGTGGCGGTGGAGCGCATGGCGCAGACGCTGGCGTCGCTGGAGCAGCTTGCGCAGGCCTCGGCGGGAACGCCCGGTCGCAAGAACCTGATCTGGGTTGGCGTCGGCTTTCCCTCGTCGGACATTGTGGGGCTTGATCCCAAGACCGCCGAGACCATTGAGGCCGCCATGCGTCGCTGCACGGACATGCTGCTGGCCGCGCGCATCACGATGTACAGCATCGATCCCACGGCAAACACCACGACCACACTGGCCGTCGCCACTCCTGACGATCTGGAGGCCGCCACGCCAGCCGACCTCGACACTGCATCGACGGAGAACGGCAGTTCGGCCTCCGCCGGTCTGGTTCAGTTCTCCAACTTCGCTCCTGCCACCGGTGGACGAGCCTTTCTCTCGCGCAACGACATTCACAACGAGATTGGAGAGGGAATCGCATCCGGGGCAACTTATTACACGCTCTCCTACGCTCCCACGAACGAGAGCGATGAGGCAGGCCAATTCCGCAACATCCGCATTGTGATGAAGGACCCCAATCTGCACGCCACCACGCGCAATGGCTACTTTGCGGCAGAGGCGTTGCCTACGCCGACCACGGGCGAGCCTCCCAAACAGGCGCGCGCGCAGATTCAACTCGACCTGTCGAATGCCGTCAACTCGACGATGTCGTATAACGCACTGAAGCTCTCGGCAGGGAAGCGGGCAGGCAAAGCCGAGACTTACACCATTACCGTGAGCGGAGCGGATCGCGCTACCGCCATCGCATGGCGGCTCGCACCCGATGGCAGGTCCGAGCAGGCGGAGGCCACGGTGCTTGCGGCCTGGTACGGAGCGCAGAACAAGCTGCTTGGCCACGTTGCGCAGGAGTTGATCGCGACTCGCCCTAACGGCTCCAGAGCGGAAGCCGTCTTCGACCTCACTGTTCCACTCGGGGGCGCAAAGCCAGAACGCCTGCGATTGCTTGTTCGCGACGCAGTCTCTGGACACATGGGAACCATCGACATCGCCAAGCCCTGAGCTGCGCTTTAGGCCGTACCGACATCTAGCTCTTTTGCTATAGCAGAAGTCCTTGCCTGTTTTTGTTTGTGATTTGGCCGCGGGGGGGGGTGGGGGCGAGGTGGCCCGCGCCCCCCCCCCCCCCCCCCCCAAACACAAAAAAAAACAGGCAAGGACTTCTGCTATAGCAAAAGAGCTAGATGTCGGTACGGCCTAAAGCGCAGCTCAGGGCTTGGC
>JARLFY010000037.1 GCA_031296325.1 Acidobacteriaceae bacterium
AGGCCGCGCGCTGGACAGAAGTGAACCACGCAGCCGGAGATGGAGACGTAACGATTCTCATCCGCGAGAACGCTGCCGGGAACGGTGAGGTGGTCGAGCGCGGTGTTGGCCAGCGAGCGGTACTTGCCATTGATGGGCTGGCCCCAGAACGTCTGCGGCGCAGTGAGGAACTGCTCGAGCAAGGGTCGGAAGCGCGTGTCTTCGACGAGGTCGTTCTCGCGGCCCTGCTTGTTGACGTCGTCGGGCGTGTACTGCCAGATCCACTCGACGTCTTCGCGCGCGGGCTTCTGCTTCTTCCCTGTTTGCGCGGGAGCAAGCGTGGTCAGAAGCAGAAGCGCAACGACGAATTGGAGTGGGCGGCGCATAGAGTTTCGTAGTTCAAAAGTACAAATAATTAACACCGATTTGCACCGATAACACCGATCAAAAACAATAAAACGAAAAATATTAACAAAACAAAAAATATTTCTATATTTCCCAGTTCAAATCTGAATTGATTTCTCTATTTGTATTTCGTTGTTGTTTGTTTCTCATCGGTGTTATCGGTGTGGATCGGTGTTAAGCCTTTGGTTAGACGGCGTGCATGGACTGGCGTTGGTCGATGATCTCAGCCAGTGCCTGATGAACCAGCTTGCCCATCTCGCTGGTCGAGACCAGATGCTGACCCGCTGCGTTGCCGCGCGCGATGTCTGCGGTGCGGTGTCCGGCGGCGAGAACCTTGTTGACGGCGGATTCGATTGCGGCGGCGTCCTGCTCCAGATTGGCCGAGTGACGCAGCAGCATGGCGGCGGTCAGAATGGTTCCCAATGGGTTGGCCTTGCCGGTTCCGGCGATGTCGGGCGCAGAGCCGTGTACCGGCTCGTAGAGATTGACCGTGCCGCCGAGTGTGGCCGAGGGCAGCATGCCCAGCGAGCCGGTGATGACGGCGGATTCGTCCGTAAGAATATCGCCGAAGAGGTTCTCGGTGAGGACGACGTCGAAGTTGCGCGGAATGTTCATCAGGTGCATGGCCATCGAGTCGACGAGTTGGTGCTCGAGCGTGACATCGGGGTAGTCCTTCGCCACTTCGGTAACAGTCGCGCGCCAGAGCTGCGAGACTTCGAGGACGTTGGCCTTATCGACCGACGTGACCTTCTTGCTCCGCTTGCGGGCCAGCTCAAACGCAACGCGAGCGACGCGCGTGACCTCGGCCTTGTTGTAGCGCATGGTGTTCCATGCCTCGCCCTTGGCCTTGTCCCACGCACGGGGCGAGCCGAAGTAGAGGCCGCCGAGCAGTTCACGCACGAAGAGAATGTTGACGCCTTCAGTGATCTCGGGGCGTAGCGGCGAGTTGATCGCCAGCGCAGGGAACGCAATCGAGGGACGCAGATTGGCGAAGCCGCCAAGAGCCTGACGGATCTGCAACAGGCCCGCCTCGGGACGCTTGTCCGGCGTCAGTTCGTTGAACTTGTTGTCGCCAACCGCGCCCATCAGGGCTGCATCGCACTCCAGACAGGCGTCGAGCGTGGCGGTGGGCAGTGGTGATCCGGTTGCCGTAATAGCAACGCCGCCGATCAACAGCGGGACAAAGGTGAAGTCGTGTCCGCCGAACTCGGCGACGGCTTTGAGGATGTTGACGGCTTCATTGGTGACTTCGGGACCGATGCCGTCACCGGCGAGAATGGCTATCTTCAAACGCATTGACACTCCTAAAAATATAACTACAAGGGCAAAGGCTTAACACCGATCTGCACCGATGAAGCCGATTTTAAGAACTGACAACTACAAGAACAAAACTCGACCACGGATCTACGCGGATGAACACGGATTAAAACTAACAACTGCAAGTGCAAAACTAATTAAAAACTAACAACTGCAACGGCAAAAACTAATACGGAGGAGAACAGATAAAGACGAAATATGGAGATTCTTCACTCCGTTCAGAATTGCTAAAAAGCAGGACGGCAATGCGCGGCTTATGCCGGCACTGTCGCCTTTGTCTGCTGTAGCAAGCTGATCAAGTCCTGATCGTAGATCGTCTTCTTCCGGTCGGCGAGTTCGGTGAAGCGATGGTAGACCGCATCGAGTTCTTCGTGGCTCAGCTTGTGGCCTAGCTCGATGAGGCGATGCTCCAGCGCGCGCCGTCCGCTGTGTTTGCCGAGGACCAGCGAGTTGTGCGGCACGCCGACCGACTCCGGCGTCATGATCTCGTATGTCACGGGGTTCGCCATTACGCCGTGCTGGTGGATTCCGGCGGCGTGGGCGAAGGCGTTCTTGCCCACGATCGCCTTGTTCGGCGCGGCTCCGAAGCTGATGCAGGTGGAGAGCATCTGGCTGGTCGGATAGAGCTGCTTCATATTAATGTGGTGTTCGTAGGGCAACTGGTCGCGACGCGTGACGAGGACGGCGGCGATCTCTTCGAGTGCCGCATTCCCAGCGCGTTCGCCGATGCCGTTGATGGCGCACTCGACCTGGCGAACCCCCGCCTGCAACGCGGCAATCGTGTTGGCGACAGCGAGGCCAAGGTCGTCATGACAGTGCGCCGAGAGGATGATGTTCTCGATGCCGGGAACATGCGCGCGCACGTTCAGAAACATGTCGGCGTAGTTCTGCGGAAGACAATAGCCGACCGTGTCGGGAAGGTTCAGCGTAGTCGCTCCGGCCTGAATCGCGACGGTACAGACCTTGACCAGAAAGTCGGGGTCGGTGCGCGTGGCGTCTTCGGGAGAGAACTCGACGTTGTCCGAGTAGGTGCGGGCGAGCGCGACCATGGCGCCGATCTGATCCAGCGCCTGTTCGCGCGTGATGTTCAGCTTGGCGGCCATGTGCAGGTCGGAGGTGGAGAGAAAGGTGTGGATGCGTCCACGCGTGGCCGGCTCAATCGAGCGCGCGGCGGCTTCGATGTCCTCGCGTTTGGCGCGGGCCAGCGATGCGATTACGGGCGCATTCGGGCTGGCGCCAACCTCGCGAGCGATGGTGCGAATCGACTCCGAGTCGCCCTCGCTGGCGATGGCAAAGCCGGCTTCGAGAATGTCTACCCCGAGTGCGGCGAGTTGGTGGGCCATGCGCAACTTCTCGTTGCTATGCATGACGCATCCCGGCGACTGCTCGCCGTCGCGCAGGGTGGTGTCAAAGAAATAGACGTGATCGCGTTGCGTCGGCTGCTCGGCGTGCTTGCTCGACGACTCTGGCTGGGGGATCTGGGGACTTGTCACTGACATTGGATGCGGCCTCGGCTCCTTGAGGTTTAGAATAACCCACACTTATACTGTTCTGCGCTAGTATTACTATTTCTAATTGATATATTCAAAAAGCAGAGGTTCTGCCGGGGCGGAGCGGTCGGGCCTTCGGCCATCGTAGGCATTGCTTGAGGGGGTGGAGTATGGACCTATTTCAGTTGGAGACATTTCTGGCGGTGAGCGAGGAACGTAGTTTTTCTCGTGCGGCGACGCGGCTGCATCGCACGCAGCCAGCGGTGAGTCAGGCGATTGCCAAGCTGGAGGCAGAGCTGGGCGAAGTGCTGCTGGAGCGTTCTTCGCGCGACGGCACGTTGACCGATGCGGGCGAGGTTCTGCGCGAGTACGCGGTGAAGCTGCTGAATCTGCGCAGCGAGGCTGCGGGAGCGTTGAGCGAGTTGCGCGAACTGCATCGCGGACGCCTGAACATCGCGGCCAACGAGTACACCTGCCTGTGCCTGCTGCCGTTGCTGGATGAGTTTCGCCGACTGAATCCGCGGATCAAGGTGACGGTGCAGCGCTCTCTGGCCAGTCGCATCGCGGACGAGGTTCTGTCGCACTCGGTGGAGATCGGCGTATTGAGCTTTCGCCCGGATGACGCGGAGATTCGCTCGACGGTGGTCTATCGCGACGACCTGTCGTTTGTGGTGAATCCGGGCAATCCGCTAGCGAAGGCTGGCGCGGTGACGATCCAGCAGCTTGGAACGCAGAACTTTATTGCGCACAACATTATCTCTCCGCTGCGCCAGAAGGTGATCGACGCGTTTCGGCGGCACAAGACGCCGTTGCAGATGGGCGTCGATCTTCCTTCGCTGGAGGCGATCAAGCGCTTTGTGGAGATGGGCAATGGCGTGGCTCTGGTTCCGTCGCTGACGGTTCGTACCGAGTTGGCCAGCGGATCGCTGGTGCGGGTGCGGGTGAAGGAGTTGCAGATGGAGCGCAAACTGCGGCTGGTCTATCGTCGGCAGGCGAGCCTCTCTCATGCCGCAGTAGCGTTTCTGAAGGTGGTGGAGAATTTTGCCGAGGCGCACGGCGATCCATACTGCTTCCAGCCGGAGCGAGCGGAGTAAGGGAAGACTCGGCGGCGGGCTCCTAGAAGCTGTCTACGGCACTATCGGAATTGGGCATTAGTCGGAATTGCTATAGACCAGAAATAAGCTTGTCATTCTGAGCGAAGCGAAGAATCCCCGCATTTCGTTCGCTCTGCTACGGTCTGCCCATTCCTGAAAATTCTCTAAAAAGCCATTACCGAAAAAGGCCCTAAAACTGTGGAATATGGCATTTCTGCCACTGTTTTTGTCTCTGAGATAGGTCAGGGCTTTAGCCCTGACACCCAAATCGGCACATAAACAAAGAGCTTTAGCCCCCGGGACTGGGCTTTCGTTCGGCGATGCATTGCGGAATGGAGAGATCTGTCGAGTTTTTAGACCCTGCGTGAAATATATTTTGGCAGGCTCAAACAATTCTGGTGTCTCGTGCGTCTGTAGCGGTAGACTTGTCCGCCGGAGAATATAGTCCGGCATCGACACGGGAGAGCAGTCAAATATGAAGATGACGATGTTTCGTAAATTCGCCATGCGCGCAGGCGCAGTGGCATTGTGTAGCGCCGCGCTGTGTGCGGTGCCGATGATGGCGCAGGGCGGCGGCGGTCGCGGCATGATGATGACCAGCGATCAGCGCGTCGATGCTCTGGACAAGGCTGTGAAGCTGACTCCAGATCAGAAGACCAAGATCAAGGCGATCTATGACGCGGATATGAAGAAGATGATGGATCTGCGCAACTCTGGCGGCAATCCGCAGGATATGCGCCCGAAGATGATGGCGATTCGCACCGACGAGAATACCCAGATCAAGGCCTTGCTGACCGACGACCAGAAGCCGAAGTATGACAAGTATCTGGCCGCACAGCAGGCTCAGATGCAGCAGCGTCGTCCTGCCAACACGGGCGGCGGCGGATTCGGTGGTGGTGGTGGATTTGGCGGCGATGCTGGCGGGTCTGCCGGTGGACCTCCGCAGTAACTTCTACGAGGATTTGCGGTTGGGCCGGAGAGGAGTTTGCCTCTTCGGCCCTTTCTTCGTGTTGCAAGGCTCCACGCAACGCAGGCTACAGGTACAATGATAGGAGTGAACGTGCCAGCGCTTGTTGCGATGCGAGGTGCATCGCCTTATGCGGGACAGGGCAGAGTCGCGAAGGATCAAGAAGGGGTTGAACGACGAATGAAGAAGACGATTTTGTTGGGTGTGCTGATGCTTTCGGCCGCCGCAGGATTTGCGCAGGAGAGCCGGCAGGACGTGAGCTTCAGCGGCACTGGGCTGTTCGGACCCACGATTCACGCCAACGGTGTGGCGGCGAACTCAACCGGTTCGCTCGGACTTCTTACCAGCTATCGGTTCATGATGACGCCGCATAGCGCGCTGGAGTTGAACTACAGCTTCACCCAGAACAATCAGAAGTACTGCATCGGCGGCGATTGCGTTCCGGGCTTTACTCCGACCTCTGGGGTGGGCAATCCCAACAGCTATCGCTTCCACGCGCGGGAGCAGGAGTTTACCGGAGCCTACGTCTTTAGTCAGACCTACAAGCGGTATAACCCGTTTCTGGAGGTTGGAGGCGGAATGATGGTCTTTACGCCGGTTCTGGACAGTGAGACGAATCGGCTGGGTTCCGTGGGATCGAAGGGGCTTGCCGGTCTGTTTGGCGGAGGTCTGGCCTACGAGCTGAGTCCGAGCTTCGACGTTCGCGCCGAATATCGCGGATTGCTGGTCAAAACTCCTTCCTTCGGGTTCTCCAATCTGGCCACCAATCGCTACGAGGTTCTCTCCATGTCGACGATCGGCGTGGCGTACCACTTCTAACGCACGCTTTTTTTCTGCCAACGCCCCGCATCTTGACCTCAGGATGCGGGGCGTTGGCGTTTTCAGGAGAAATTCATTGGAAAGTTGTGTCTGAATTGCCTCGGACACGATAGAATAGCAACTGATTATGCCTACTAAAAAAGAACTGCTCTCGACTCCTGTTCAGCACCTTGACATCACGCAGCACAACGTCGTCGCGCTGGTGGATGCCATGTCCGCGATGGCCTACAGCTCGCGCGATACCGCACGCGCCGCTTCTATCTACGATATGATGCTGCGCGATACCGATTGCGGCGTGATTCTTTGCCTTGCGGGATCGTTGATCTCGGCGGGGCTACAGAAGGTGATCGTCGAGATGGTGCGCAGCAATATGGTGGACGCGATTGTCTCGACCGGGGCGAACATCGTCGATCAGGACTTCTTTGAGGCGCTGGGCTATCGCCACTACATCGCGGGCGACGAGTACAAGTACGGCAATGGCGACGCGGATCTGCGCGAGATGATGATCGACCGCATCTACGATACCTTCATCGACGAAGAGGAACTGCGCATCTGCGACGAGACGACCGAGAAGATTATCAACTCGCTGGAGCCTCGTCCGTACAGCTCGCGCGAGATTATCCGCGAGTTTGGCGCGTACCTGAAGGCCAATGGGAGGACGCCGGAACAGGGCAACAACGACTCCATCATTCTGGCGGCGTATGAGAAGGATGTTCCGATCTTCTGTCCGGCGTTCTCGGATTGCTCGGCGGGCTTCGGATTTGTGGTGCATCAGCACGCGCGTCAGGGCAAGGCAATGGTCTCGATTGACTCAGCTAAAGACTTCTATGAGTTGACGCAGTTGAAGATTGCCAATCCTACCACCGGGTTGTTGATGATGGGTGGCGGCGTGCCGAAGAACTTTGCCCAGGATATTGTTGTGGCGGCAGAGGTTTTGGGCGTGGATGCGTCGATGCACAAGTATGCGATTCAGGTGACGGTGGCCGATGTGCGCGATGGCGCTCTGTCGGGATCGACCTTGAAAGAGGCCAGCAGTTGGGGTAAGGTGGATACCACGTACGAACAGATGGTCTACGCCGAGGCGACGATGGCTCTGCCTCTGATTGCAGGCTACGCGTGGCACAAGAAGGCTGCCGCAGCGCGCAAGGGCAAAAAGTGGACCAAAGTACTAAACAGTATTACGGAGCCGGTCGTAGCTTAATCGCGATATAGTTGGACTGTTCTACTTGTCACAATTTGATCTCTCAGAGTCGGACTCTACAGATTTTTTGGGTTTTCGATGATGAGGTCTCTATGCCAATGTTTATTTCTCTGCTTGTAGCGTGCGTAATTCTGCTCGGCGGTATCGTGCTATGGCTCACGACCAAGGTACGGCAACAGCAGTGCGTCTATGAGGAGTTGGACGAGGCTCTGCGACGCAGCCAGCAGCACGCCGAGGAGCAGAGGCTGCGACTCGTGGAACAGGCGGATCTGGACCAGAAGAAGAACGAGTTCATCTCGACGGTCTCGCACGAGCTGCGTACGCCTCTGACCAGCATTCGCGGTGCACTTGGGCTGCTGTCCTCCGGGTTGATGGGCAACGTCGATGGCAAGTCGCAGAATCTGCTGCGCATTGCTTCCTCCAACGCGGAACGGCTGATTCGTCTGATTAATGACATTCTGGATCTGGAGCGGATGGAGTCTGGCCGCGTTCCAGCGGTTCTGCGCCGCTGCTCGCTGTACGACCTGACGCGCGAGGCCGTCGATACCATGACGGCGATGGCGGACGAGGCGCTGATTCAACTGGTGATCGACTGTCGCGCCGCGCCCGACGCCATCTACTTCGACGCCGACCCGGATCGCATCCTACAGGTTCTGACCAACCTTCTTGCGAATGCGATCAAATTCTCGCCCAACTTCTCCGTCGTCTCGGTGCAGATTGACGCCGATCCAGAGTCTCTGCTTTTGAAGGTGATCGATCACGGGCGCGGCATTCCGGCTGACAATCTGGAGAGCATCTTCAACCGCTTCCAGCAGGTTGAGTCGTCGGACTCCAGCAAGAAGGGCGGAACGGGACTCGGCCTCGCCATCTGCCGCAGCATTATTCTGCAACACGGCGGAGTCATCTGGGCCGAGTCGAACCAGAGCGCTTTGGAGGCGTTGGGTGACGACGCGCAGGCGACTCTTGACAAGACAAAGATTGGGGCGACGTTCTGTGTGCGGTTTGCCCGCATGGCTCGCGCTGGCGACATCGTCTCGCCGACAACTAGCGCTCTGCAAGCCAGACGGCGCGAAGGACTCGTTCTGATCTGCGACGACGATCCGGGTGTCCGCGTGGTCGTCTCCGAGCAGCTTCGTCAGAAGGGATATGACGTGCTGGAGGCCGAGAGTGGAGAAGAGGTTATCGCTCTGGTGGACGAGCGCACCCAACAGGACGAATCGATTGTAAAGATCTCGGCCATCCTGCTCGATCTATATCTACCTGGAATCAGCGGTTGGGAGACGCTGCGACAACTCAAGAAAACGCTGGCGAACGCAGCGATCCCCGTCATCATTCTCAGCGTTGTTCCTCCCTCGGAGCGATTGATGCACTCCGGCGATGTGCAGGGATGGGTGCAGAAGCCCTTCGATGAGAAGCTGCTCTTGGTCGAAATGGATCGCGTACTGCTAAATGCAGAGGGTGTTTGCGGAGAACCGTTGCGCTGCGAGCTTGTCGCCAGTCGCTTGGCTGTGTGATAAAGTAGATCGCCATGCGGCGCATTCTTATTATCGATGACGAAGAGGACATTCGCGAGGTTGCTGCGCTCTCCATGGAGACGACCGCGGGCTGGGAGATTCTGACTGCCAGCTCCGGAGCCGACGGGATCCTCCTTGCGGCCAACTGCAACCCTCTGCCCGACGCGATTCTCATGGATGTAATGATGCCGGGGATGGATGGTCCCACCACCTTTCGCAAGATGCAGGAGAACCCCGCTCTGGTCGGAATTCCCGTGTTTCTGCTGACGGCAAAGGTGCAGGGAGTCGATCAGCGCCGCTTCGCCGGAATGGGATTTACCGCCGTTCTCTTCAAACCCTTCAATCCATTGACGCTGGCTGAACAGATCTCCGAGAAATTGGGCTGGAAGGATTGAAAATGATGGATCCCAACTTCGAGGACGAGACTCGGTCGATGCAGCAGGCGATCTGGAAGCGCTATCGCCCGGTCGTGCTGGAGCGCCTGGAACTGTTGGATCGGGCGGGCGCTGTGGCCCGGACGGGCGCGTTGAGCGAAGAACTACACGCCGAGGCTGCCAGCGTTGCGCACAAACTGGCCGGCTCGCTCGGCATGTATGGCTACGACGAGGGAACCCGCATCGCGCGTGAGATTGAAGTGCTGTTGGATAACCCTGTTCCCGCTTCCGCACGTCTGTGGGAGTTGGCGACAGAGCTGCGCAGTTCCGTTTTTCCCGTGGTGTAGATCTTCCTCTTCTCTCATTCCGTTCGCGGAGGCAACGCAGTCCCTCGATAGAAGAATCGCTCTAATCGTATTAAAAATAAGCGCTTACGGCGGGATCGCAGTCGCTCGCGTTCAAAACGATGGACTGCTACAGAGCGCGACTCCATCCTGCGCCAGACTTTGCTGAAGGATGATCTGGCGAACGAAGTACACTAGAGGAGAAGAGCAGGTCTGAAACGTGATTCACGCCCCTAAGCCGGAACGGCATATTTATTACCGCGATGATAAGGTGTCGGCAGACAAGCTGCACGCGATGCAGTATGTCGTGGTGTTGATGCTTGCCCTGCTGGCTACGGGCATGTGGAAGTTGCAGATTTTGAGTGTGGGCGACTACCGGCTGCTGGCGGAGGCGAATCGTATTCGCAAGGATCCGGTGAGGGCACCGCGCGGCAGGATCTTCGACCGCGAAGGGCGGATCATCGTCGATAACTATCCCTCGATTACCTGCTATCTGTTGCGCGGGCAGGGAAGAGACATCGAGTCCGATATTCCCATGATCGCGCGTGCTCTGGATCTTCCGGTCGATCAGATTCAGGCCACGTTGCACCGCTACGAGATCTCGCACAAGTACGAGTCGATTCCCCTGAAACAGGACATTACGCAGGATGAGCAGGACTTCATCGAGGCGCATCGCAACGAGCTTCCAGAGTTGGAGACGCGCGACGAGCAGAGGCGGCTCTATCCGCAGGATGGATTTGCGGCGCACCTGATCGGTTATGTGGGAGAGGTCTCGGAAGAGGACCTGAAGAGTTCGAAGTACGACTTCTACGACCCCGGCGATGTGGTTGGAAAGTCAGGAGTTGAGGAGACCTATGACTCGCTGCTGCGTGGCACGGACGGTTCGCGCGACGTTGTTGTCGACAGCCACGGCAGGGAGGTCGGCCAGCTCGGCCAGCAGCTCGCGATTCCGGGCAAAGATCTGCGGTTGACCATCGATCTGGATATTCAGCGCGCCGCCGAACAGGCGATGGAGGGCAAGACCGGAGCGTTGGTGGCGATGGATCCGCATACCGGAGAGATTCTGGCCATGGTCTCGCGCCCGAACTTCGATCCGAACCAGTTCTCCGGGCACCTGACCAAGGACTACTGGTCGAAGATCGTCAACGACCCCAATCACCCGATGATGAACAAGACCATTCAGGCGCAGGACGCACCGGGTTCGACCTTCAAGATCATCATGTCGCTGGCCGGACTTCAGGAGGGCATCGCTCAGGACATGCGCGTCATGTGCAATGGTGGCGCAACCTTCTACGGACACTTCTTCGCCTGCGACCAGCACCACGGCATGGTGGACATCCACAACGCAATTCCCTGGTCCTGCGATACGTTTTACTACATGATGGCCGAGCGGCTGGGCATCGACACGATTGCGAGGTACGCGAATTCAGTCGGAATCGGGCAGAAGACGGGAATTGATCTTCCGGAGGAGGCTGCCGGAACCATGCCCTCGACGGCGTGGAAGTTGAAGACCATGCATGACAAATGGTATGCCGGAGAGACCATCTCGGTGGGCATCGGGCAGGGCGCCGTCACGGTGACGCCGCTACAGATCGCCCGCGCGCTCGGGGGCATCGCCTCCGGTGGCGTGCTCAAGCGACCGCACGTCGTCTTCCCCGACGAACTGCCGGAGGAGATGCAGTCGGCGATCAAAGATACATTTCCGGGAAGCGGCGACCGCGTAGTCCCCATCACGCCGGAGAACTGGGAGACCATCACCGACGGCATGGCGCAGACGACGATGCCCGGAGGCTTCGACACCGGAGCCGCAGCGCACATGGAGGGGATCGACTTCGCCGGCAAGACGGGAACCGCTCAGGTGATTAGTCACAGCGCGGGAGCAACCAGTCTGGGAAGCGGAGCCTCGCGCGCCAACGCATGGTTCGTCGGCATGGCCCCGCGCCGCAATCCAGACATCGTCGTTGCTGTTCTGTGGGAGCATGGCGGCTGGGGAGCGGGATCCGCTCCCGTGGTCGCACAGGTCGTCAACGCGTACATCACCAAGCAGCGCAGGATTGAGGGCAACCTGCATGCGGTCGAGACGCCCAAGCCCACGCCGCCTGCCGCGCCGAATCCACCGGGTACGCCGACTGCGATGCTGTCTCCAACGTCCAAGCCCGGAGAAGCAAAGGCTGCGTCGGTCAGCCGGCCTTGAGAATTTAGAACCTACAATAGACTGAGCTTGTCAGACTTGATTCAAGACATAAACTTATGCGCCGATTCTCTTCATTTCGCGATTTCGATTGGATGCTGTTCACGCTGGTGATGCTGATGTCGCTCATCAGTGTGCTGGAGATCAAGTCGGCAACGCTGCACACCAAGTTTCGCGGCTTCGATCACAAGCAGATCGAGTTTCTGCTGGTGGGCATTGTGCTGATGTTTCTGATCTCGCGCATCGACTATCACCGGCTGGTGGATATTGCTCCCTGGGCGTACGGAGTCGGACTCTTCTCGCTGGTTGCGGTGAAGCTGGTCGGGACAAAGGTTCTGGGCGGAAGGCGCTGGATCAACCTCGGAGGCGGAGTCCACTTTCAGCCGTCGGAGTGGGTGAAGCTGATCCTGATTCTGGCCATCGCCCGCTACTTCTGGGGTCTCATCGGACGAGACCTGAGCTGGCTGGATATTGGCAAAGCCTTTGCTATGATCGGCCTACCCATGGGGCTGGTCTTGATCCAGCCGGATCTGGGAACGGCTCTGACCTACTTTCCGGTGCTGCTGGTCGGCTTGTTTCTGGGCGGAATCCGCTTCCGACAGGTGATGGTTCTCCTGCTCGGCTTCAGCCTTCTGATCGGCGGCGCATGGCTCAGCGGAAAACGCCTCAAGCCGTATCAGATGGCGCGCTTGACCAGCTTTATCGATCCCGGCAGCGATCCGCGCGGAGCTGGCTACCAAATCCTGCAATCGAAGATCGCGGTCGGTTCGGGCGGGCTGTGGGGCAAGGGAACCAATAAGGGAACGCAGACGCAGGGGGATTTCCTGCCCATCCCCTACACCGATTTCATCTTTGCCGCCTTCTGCGAGGAACACGGCTTTGTGGGAGGCATGGGAATTCTACTGCTTTACTTCCTGATCCTGATGCGCCTGATCGAGAACGCGCAACAGGCCTCCGACGTGCCCGGAGCCTTTATCATCATGGGAGTGGTCGCCGTAATGCTCTTTCAGATTGTGGTGAATATCGGCATGGTCGTCGGCATGATGCCGGTGACGGGAATCCCCCTGCCGCTGATGAGTTACGGCGGCTCATCGATTCTCTTCAGCTTCCTCGCGCTGGGCATTGTGATGAATATCCGTATGCGCCGGTTTGTTAACTAAAGCAAGACGTCCCTGAAAATCGTTTGTGATTCTTCCCCTCAAATGAAGTGAAATGGAAGAGTTCCGGCATTCTGCTTGTGTCGCGACACTCTACCCTATAGGGAAATGCTGTAGATCGTGCAGCTCTATCTACAACGAAAGTTGGGTGGTTAGGCGACTTCGGTGGGATAGTCGTCGCACGAGAAAGGCGCAACTCTAATAGGGAAGACGAGTCTCTCAACAAGGAAAGTCGAGACAACGACAATGCATGATGCTCTGGTAGCTCTACTGTTCATGGCGGTTGTGATGATTCCCTGCTTTCTGTCCACGCGTCCCCTCTAGGTGGTATCGACATATACACTTTGCATTGCGGCGCGGTTTTTGGGTGTGAAGTGGAAATATGTAGCGGGTGCCCCATCCATCGCGGTTTCATCAGCGATGGGTGGGAGGAATACAGTTCGCACCACAAGCCGCTTCTGTTGTTGTCTATCTTTGTTTGTCATTCCGCAGCGCAGCGGAGGAATCCGCCGTTGCCGTTGCCTTGCCGTTGTCGGGCAAGGGCCAAAGGCCCGTTCTATACCAGCCCAGGCCCGAAGGCCTAGGGTAACGCACAGCACAACGACCAAGGGCTGAAGGCCCGCCCTATAGCTCTGCGGCGGATCAAAACGCTGTATTCGGACATAGGTCGATACGGCCTAATTTGTCCGAGCCTTTGCTCCAGCTCCGTTGCCGAGAGAAGGATCGAGAACCTGATCGAGTCCTTTGACTGAGATGCGCTGCGAGAGCGGGGTTGCTCCGCCGGCTCGTGTCGTCGTTCCCATTAGCACGATATAAATCAGCGCCGCAACGCCAAAGCCTACAAACCACGCATAGTCGTAGAGGAAGTGCAGGTCGGGAACTATCACGCCGATCAGCGCGGCGAAGACTCCGCCGAGCAGTGCGACGAGCGCGCTCAGGTTGAATCCCTTGCTGTACTCATACGGGCCATTGCGCTGGTAGAGCGATTCGGTGTCGAGCCGCGTTCCGCGCAGGAAGAAGTAATCGGCGATCATGATTCCGGCGACCGGGCCAAGCAGCCCGGAGTAGCTGACCAGCCACTGAATGTAGTTGGTGTGGCTCGCCAGCAGCTTCCACGGCATCATGCCCAGGCCGATGAGTCCGGTAATCATGCCTCCGGTGCGGAAGCTGATGAGCTGCGGCGCGAGATGCGAAAAGTCGTTCGACGGGCTGACGACGTTGGCTCCGATATTGATGTTGAGCGTTGCAATCAGAATGCCGACCAGAGCGATAAAGGCGATCAGAGGCTGATGAAACATCCCCAGCAGCGTGATCGGGTTCCAGATGGGGTGGCCGAAGACGACCGTCGAGGCCGACGTACACGCGATTCCGATAAAGGTATACAGCGTCATGGCGACGGGCAGGCCGAAGGACTGGCCCTCAATCTGCGACTCCTGCGAGCGGGCGTAGCGCGTAAAGTCGGGGATGTTGAGCGAGAGCGTCGCCCAGTAGCCAACCATGCCGGTCAGCGAGAGGAAGAAGAAGTGCCAGAAGCTGGACGAGCTTTGGAAGTGGCTGGGCGCGGCCAGCATGGGGCCGAAGCCTCCCGCCCGATGCGTCATAAAACCGAGCATCATCAGCGACATCCCCAGCAGCAGTGGCGCAGAAAAGCTCTGTAGAAAGCGGATCGACTCGACCCCGCGCCAGATTACGACCATGTTCAGCAGCCAGAATCCGATAAAGCAGATGCCCAGCACGAACGGCATAGTGGCCGATGCAGGCCACAGCACGTTGAGCATTGCGTAGATCGCCTGTCCGCCGATCCAGCACTGAATTCCGAACCATCCGCAGGCGACCAGAGCGCGCAGCATGGCGGGAATATTTGCGCCGCGCACTCCAAACGAGGCGCGCACGAAGACCGGGAAGGGAATGCCGTACTTCGTTCCCGCGTGGGCGTTCAAAAGCATGGGAATCAGTACGATGAGGTTGCCGAGCAGAACCGTCGCAACGGCCTGCTTCCAGTCCATGCCGCCGGCGATCAGGCTCGACGCCAGCATATAGGTCGTCACCTCCATCGACATGGAGAACCACAGCGCAATGTAGTTATAGGTTCCCCATGTGCGCTGTTCGGGCGTCGTCGGAGCCAGATCCGCGTTGTAGAGCTGCGGATCGGCGCGCAGGCCGTAGGCGTCGGTCAGACTGGTCGGCCCCTCGGGGAAGATGCTCATCGTGCGGCGACCTCGCGATGCAGAAACTCTCCGCGTCCCACGCGTCCGATGAACTTGCCTTCCTCGACGACCAGCTCGCCGCGCGAGTAGACCTGGCGCGCGTTGCCGATCACCTGGAAGCCCTCGAAGATGGAATAATCCGTGTGCATATTCTGGGTCGCTGCCGTAATCGTATACCGCGCAGCGGGATCCCAGAGAAGAATGTCTGCGTCGGAGCCTGCGGCAATAATCCCCTTCTTCGGATACATCCCGAAGATCTTCGCCGGAGCTTCGGCGGTCACTTCCACAAAACGCTCCAGCGACATTCGGCCTTCGTTGACGCCGTGGTGATAGGTGAGCTGCATGCGGTTCTCAATCGCCGGCCCGCCGTTGGGAATCTTGGTGAAGTTGCCCAGCCCCAGCGTCTTCTGATCGGCAAAGCGGAACGGACAGTGGTCGGTCGATACAACCTGTAGCACGTCGTCATGCAGGGCCTGCCACAGCGGTTGCTGATTCTTCTTCTCGCGCAACGGCGGGGTGAAGACGTACTTCGCGTCCTCAAATCCCGGCTTGCCCATGTCGTCTTCGATGGAGAGGACGAGGTACTGAATGCAGGTCTCGGCGGTGACGGGAAGGCCGCGCTGGCGGGCTGCGGCGACCTCCTGCATCGACTCCGCGCAGGAGACATGCACGATGTATACCGGAGCTTTGCCAGCCATCTCGGCAATCGCTATGACGCGATGCACGGCCTCGGCCTCAGCCAGCACCGAACGCGTCAGCGCGTGATACAGCGGCCCAGTCTTGCCTGCCGCCAAAGCCTGTTGCACCACCACGTCGATCACCGTGCCGTTTTCGGCGTGAACGCAGACCAGCGCTCCCAGCTTGGCCGTGCGCTGCATCAGCTTGAAGATCATCGCGTCGTTGACCATCAGCACATTGGGATAGGCCATGAAGATCTTGAAGCTGGTGACGCCCTCGGCGACCATGCGGTCAATATCGTCCAGCCACGCATCGTTCGGCCCCAGATCCGTCACTACCATGTGCAGCGCGTAGTCGATGCAGGCCTTGTCCTTGGCCTTTGCCAGCCACGTCGCCAGAGCCTCGGACATCGGCTTGCCCATGGACTGAATGGCGAAGTCGATGATTGTCGTGGTGCCGCCGATGGCTGCCGCGCGTGTGCCCCATTCGTAGTCGTCCGCGCTCATCGTGCCGCCGAAGGGCATGTCGAGATGGGTGTGGACGTCGATGCCGCCGGGCAACACCAACAGGCCCGTCGCATCGACGACCGTGTGTCCCGCCGGGTCGATTCTCGGCGCAACCTGCGCAATCTTCTCGCCCTCGATCAGCACATCGGCCTGCTGCGTCGATGCCGCACTGACCACCTTGCCGCCCTGAATCAATGTACCCATCCGTCGCACTCCTCACTCGGCGATTCGTCGCTGCATCCATCGTAGCGGGACTAGAGAGATTTCGAAATTGCTGTAGCCCAATCTGTCCGTCATTCCATAGCATCACTTGTTCGTCATGCCTAGCCTCTTTCGTTCGCCATACCGCAGCCTCTTTTGTTTGTCGTTCCGTAGCCTCTTTTGTTTGTCGTTCCGTAGCGAAGCGAAGGAATCTGCTGTTGCTCGCTCCACGAAGATCTACCCCATAACCCAAAACGCTCTATTCAAATACATCCGCAACGACAGTTCAAAACCGACACCATTAATTTTAAGCCTTTACCCAGCCAACTCCGCAGTTGCCTTGGTGCGTTCTGCCCAACTCTCGGGCGCGAGTCCGGTTGGCTGCTCCACCATGGTGATGCATCGTTCGACCGGGCAGACCAGCGAACAGAGATTGCAGCCGACACACTCCGTCTGATCTACACGCGGAATGCGTTCCAGCGAAGTGGCGTATGGCCCTGTGTGCGGCTTTGGCGGATCGAGCTTCGGAATCGGCGTCACGGAGATGCGTTCGCGTCCGCTCTCGTGCGGCTTGGCATGCAACTCCACCGGCCCGTCGATCGGCCCGCTGACGCGATCGACGTGGATGCACTGATGCGCTCCGTCCCAGCAGGCGATGTGGCAGAGCTGGCAGCCGATGCACAGCGACTCGTCGATCTGCGCCACGATCTTGTAGTTGAGATTGAGGTGCTGCCACTCCGTAACCTTCGCCACGCTCTTGCCGCGAAGGTCGTCGAGGGTCTTGAATCCGCTGGCGTCCATCCACTCCGAGAGTCCGTCGATCATCTCCTCGACGATGCGGTAGCCGTAGTGCATCACCGCAGTGCAGACCTGTACCGAGGTACAGCCCATCAGCAGAAACTCGGCTGCGTCCTGCCAGTTGCCGATGCCTCCGATGCCGCTCGTCGGAATGGGCGCGCCATCGACCGCGTCCGACATTACCTGCTGAACCATATTCAGCGCAATCGGCTTGATCGCAGGGCCGCAGTAGCCTCCGTGCGAGCTTTTGCCGCCGACGTTGGGGCGCGGCAGCAGCGTCTCCAGATCGACGCCCGTAATGGAGTTGATGGTGTTGATCGCGCTGAGTCCGTCGGCTCCGGCCCGCTTGGCCGCGCGCGCAATGGTGCGAATGTCGGTGACGTTCGGCGTCAGCTTAACCAGAACGGGAGTCCGCGCCGCCTCCTTCACCCATGCCGTGATGCGCTCGGTGTACTCCGGCACCTGTCCGACAGCCGAACCCATGCCGCGCTCGTTCATCCCGTGGGGACAGCCGAAGTTCAACTCCAGCCCGTCTGCTCCCGCATCCTCGGCGCGCTTGACGATCTCGTGCCAGGCCTTGCGTTTGGATTCGACCATGAGCGATGCGATGACGGCGTGCTTCGGGTAACGCCGCTTGACCTCGGCCAACTCGCGCAGATTCACCTCGACGGATCGGTCGCTGATCAGTTCAATGTTGTTGAACCCCATCATTCGCTGCGCGTTCCAGTCCACCGACGAGTAGCGCGAGCTGACGTTGGTCACCTGCTCGCCAATCGTCTTCCACACCGCTCCGCCCCAACCCATATCGAAGGCGCGCATGATCTGCTCGCCGGTGTTGGTCGGCGGTGCGCTGGCCAGCCAGAACGGATTCGGACTCTTGATCCCAGCAAAGTTTGTCGTCAGATCAGCCACGCTGCGCCTCCGTTGCAAACCCCTTCAAATCGAGC
>JARLFY010000038.1 GCA_031296325.1 Acidobacteriaceae bacterium
CCGCTACAGCGCCGCCTTCGAGTGTTCCGCCTGCCACCGCGCCTATCGCGAGCCGGAGCCGCGACTTTTTTCCTTCAACAACCCCTACGGAGCCTGCCCGCGCTGTCAGGGCTTCGGCAACACGGTCGACTTCGATCCCAACCTGATCATTCCCGACCGCAGCCGCACCCTCGCGCAGGGCGCAATCGCACCTTGGACGACGCCGAAGTATCGCCCTTACCATAGCGAGATGATCCGCTTTGCCAAGCAGGTCCGGATCCCCACCGACGTTCCCTTCTACGATCTCGACCAGCCGCAGCAAGACCTCATCTGGAATGGCGGCGGCATCTACCCGGGCATTCGTGGCTTCTTCGCTGCGCTGGAGCGCAAGAAATATAAGCTGCACATCCGCGTCTTCCTCTCCCGCTATCGCGGCTACGCTCTCTGCCCGGATTGTGGCGGCCAGCGTCTGCGCGCCGAGGCTCGCGCCGTCCTGCTCAACGGGCAAAGCATCTGCGCCGTCTCCTCCCTCACCATCACCGCCGCCGAGGCCTTCTTCGACAGCCTTGAACTCTCGCCTGCACAGGCTGAGATTGCCGGAAAGATCCTCGAAGAGGTTCGCCAGCGCATCCACTTCCTCATTGAAGTCGGCCTCGAATACCTCACCCTCGACCGGCTCAGCTCCACGCTCTCCGGCGGCGAATCGCAGCGCATCCAGCTAGCCACGTCGCTGGGCAGCCGCTTGGTCGGTGCGCTCTATGTTTTGGATGAGCCATCCATCGGCCTGCACCCGCGCGACACCGCCAAACTGATCCGCATTCTGTACGCCCTGCGCGATCTGGGCAACACCATTCTGGTCGTCGAACACGATCCCGACGTAATCCGCTCGGCGGATTATCTCCTCGATCTCGGCCCCGGCGCAGGAGAACTCGGTGGCCAGCTTCTGGCAGCGGGAACCGTTGCCGAGGTCACCGCCAACCCGCGCTCCATCACCGGCAAGTACCTCTCCGGTCGCATGACGATCCCCATTCCGCGCTACCGCCGCGAACCCGGACGCGAGAGCCTTCATCTGACCGGCGCGCGCATTCACAACCTGCGCGGCATCGACGTAGAGATTCCGCTGAACCTGCTCTGCTGCGTTACCGGCGTCAGTGGCAGCGGCAAGTCGACGCTTATCCATCAGGTTCTCTACCGCGCGCTACAGCAGCAGTTGAACCGCGAGCCGGGCATCTCCGCGCCCGAGCCGACCAATCTCTACCGCTCCCTTACCGGAGCGCAGCACCTCAACGAAGTCATCCTTGTAGACCAGTCGCCGATTGGCCGCACTCCGCGCTCGAATCCTGTGACCTACATCAAGGCCTTCGACGAGATCCGCACCCTCTTCGCCTCGCAGCCCGACGCCAAACGGCGCGGCTTCGGCCCCGGAGCGTTTTCCTTCAATGTCCCCGGCGGTCGCTGCGACACTTGCGAGGGCGACGGCACCGTCACCGTCGAGATGCAGTTCCTGGCCGACATCGAGCTACCCTGCGAGGACTGCAACGGCACTCGCTACAAGTCCTCCATCCTCGAGATCAAGTACAAGGGCAAGAACATCCACGACGTCCTCAACATGACCGTCAAGGAGGCTCTCTTGTACTTCGCCGGAATCCCGCGCATCGTCGACAAGCTCTACGTTCTGGACGAGGTCGGTCTGGGCTACGTCCGCCTCGGCCAATCGGCCACCACACTCTCCGGCGGCGAGGCGCAACGCGTCAAACTGGCCAGCCATCTGGCCACCGCCCGCTCCATCGCCAACCGCAGCGGAGCCAGCGAAAACTATTCGCAGACCGCCCCACCCACCGCCGCGCAACTAGCCGTTCGCGCCCGTTCGCGCACCCTCTACATCCTCGACGAGCCGACCACCGGCCTGCACTTCGACGACGTACAAAAGCTGCTCGCGGCCTTCCACAAACTGATCGAAGGCGGCGGCTCGCTGCTGGTCATCGAACACAATTTAGACGTAATCAAGTCCGCCGACTGGGTCATCGACCTAGGCCCGGAGGGCGGCAATGCTGGCGGCGAGATTGTCGCTGTAGGCCCGCCAGAAGCCATCGCCGCCAACCCGCGCAGCCACACCGGCACGCACCTAGCTCCCATCCTTGGAATCGGTCTCACCCCCGCCTTATAACTACCCATCTTTAGAAGATGGAGTTCTCCGCAGCCAGCGAAGCTCCTGCTCTCCCAAAGGGAAAAGCAGTGGCCTCCGCTTCGCCGTGGAATGACAAACAGAGGCCTCGGAATGAGAAATAGATTGCCGGGGGGATGACATGCGGAACGATTCACGGCTAGGCTGGAATGTTTTTCGAGTGGCGGGCAAAGTTTGTGTTGCCCGTCACGTTGGGTTAGCGTACCTTCTTTCTGTGGATCGGTTGGGGCTTGTCGAAGTTGGCGTAGATGCGGCGACGGGGGATGCTCATGCAGACGTCTGACGGAACAAATGTGGAATCTCTGCTGCGGGAGAATCGGGTCTTTCCTCCTTCGGCTGAGTTTGCGGGCAAGGCGCGCGTGGGCAGTCTGGAAGAGTATGAGGCTCTCTACCGGCGCAGCGTGGAGGATCCAGAGGCCTTCTGGGCCGAGGCGGCGCGTGAGTTGGAGTGGTTCGCTCCCTGGAAGAAGGTGTTGTCCGGAGCAATGGGATCGGCGCAGTGGTTTGTCGGCGGCAAGTTGAACCTGAGCCACAACTGCGTGGATCGCCACGCTGCGGGGGAGTTGCGCGACAAGGTTGCGCTGCTGTGGGAGGGAGAGCCGGGCGAGGTGCGGCGCATCACCTACGGCGAGTTGTGCGAGCAAGTGCAGCGCTTCGCAAACGTGTTGAAGAGGCTGGGGGTGCAGCGCGGGGATCGCGTCGCGATCTATATGGGGATGGTTCCCGAGCTGGCGATCGCAATGCTAGCTTGTGCGCGCATTGGCGCGGTTCACTCGGTGATCTTTGGAGGATTTGCCGCGCAGGCGATTGTGGATCGGGTGAACGACTCGCAGTGCGTGGCAATTCTGACTCAGGATGTGAGCTATCGCCGCGGCAGCGCGGTGAGGCTGAAGGCGATTGTCGATGAGGCGATGGGACGATGTCCCTCGGTGAAGCATGTCGTGGTGTACAAGCGCTCTGCGGATGGGGCTGGCGTGGTGATGCATCCGGTGCGCGACCTGTGGTGGCACGAACTGATGGCTGCGGCGGGAGCCGAGTGCGAGGCGGAGTGGATGGACGCCGAGGACCCGCTCTACATTCTGTATACCTCGGGAACGACGGGAAAGCCGAAGGGGCTGGTGCATACCACCGGAGGCTACTCGGTGCAGAGCTATCTGACGGCGAAGTATGTCTTCGACCTGCGCGAGGACGATGTGTACTGGTGCACGGCGGATTGCGGCTGGGTGACGGGACACTCGTATGTCGTCTATGGGCCGCTACAGAATGGGGCGACGGTGCTGATGTACGAGGGCGCGCCGAACTATCCCGAGGACGACCGCTTCTGGAAGATCATCGACGAGCATAAGGTTACGGTCTTTTATACTGCTCCGACGGCGATTCGCGCGTTTATCAAGTGGGGCGATGAGTGGGTGCATCGCCACTCGCTGGAGTCGCTGCGGTTGCTGGGGACGGTGGGCGAGCCGATCAATCCCGAGGCATGGATGTGGTACCACCGCGAGATTGGCAAGGAGCGCTGTCCGATCGTCGATACCTGGTGGCAGACCGAGACTGGGGCGATCATGATTGCTCCGATACCGGGGGCGGTGGCGACCAAGCCGGGTTCGGCGACGCGTCCGTTCTTCGGGATTGTGCCGGAGGTGGTGACCAAAGAGGGCAAGCCGGTTCCGGCAGGGCAGGGCGGGCTGCTGGTGATTCGCAAGCCATGGCCGGGAATGGCGCGGTCGATCTGGGGCGACGCGGAGCGCTATCAGGAGGCCTACTTCAAGGATATTCCCGGAAGCTACTTTACCGGAGACGGAGCGCGCTGCGACGCTGATGGCTACTACTGGCTGATGGGGCGGGTCGACGATGTCATCAATGTGAGCGGACACAGGTTGGGAACGATGGAGGTCGAGTCGGCTCTGGTGGCGCATCCCAAGGTGGCCGAGGCCGCCGTGGTGGGAAGACCGGACGAGCTGAAGGGGCAGGTGATCGTCGCCTTTGTCACGCTGGAAGAAGGAGAGGAGCCGAGCGAGAAGCTGCGTCAGGAACTGCGTGCATGGGTGGCCAAGGAGATCGGCGCACTGGCGCGGCCCGAAGATCTGCGCTTCGCCCAGATGCTGCCCAAGACGCGCTCGGGGAAGATCATGCGGCGGTTGCTGCGTGAGTTGGCGACCAACGGCATGGTTACGGGAGACATTACTACATTAGAGGACTTTGGCGTTCTGGCCCAGTTGCGCGAGGCCGAGGAATAGGATTTTTGCAGGGAAGTGAAGATCGCGATGAGGATTTATTGCTGGAATTGGTCAATTAAGCTTGACCGCAGGCTCTCCTCTTGCTATTGTTAGAAGGTTCCGCTTGAAGCGGTAGCCCGTTGTTGCGCAGGTTGCATGTTGTTAAATGCAGGTTGTGCGGGGGCGGCTAGTGTGATTGGCAGGCTGATTGGGAGAAATCCACGGTTTGCGGTACACTGGAAAAGAAGTCAATCCGCAGTATCTGCGTGTGGTTATTAAACGTAGATCGGATCGTACGCGGCGCAGTATCCTCGCAATCGTACCTGCGACACCCTCCACCCCGACGGAATTTATGTCGGGATCCAAAGTGGATGGGCTATGCGGGAACGGAACAGCGAAACGGAGTCAACTCCACCTTCCGATAGGGGCCGCCTGAACGGGGCAAGTCGCTTGCATAGGGCAACAGTCGCTAGTAGAGGACGGGAAGCAATGGACGCTCGGCCACCGTCGACTGTTGTTCGTCTGATCTGAGTGTTACAGACGGGAAGCCAGGGAAAATCTTCGCGCGAGGCACGTCAGTGTCCTCACTTATTTGTGCGTACAGCGCATAGATAGAAATTCGCGACGAATCCTACTCTTCTCTGTCTGCATGAGTTTTGGTTTAGCAGCAACGGCGATAAGGCCGGAGTGCTTTGAGTCGTACTACAAGGAGTTCGAGTGCCTACGTTCCATCAGCTCGTCAAGCAGGGCCGCACGCCCATCATCTATAAGACCGGCAGCCCAGCGCTGCAGGGTTCGCCCCAGCGTCGCGGCGTCTGCACCCGCGTCTACACCCAGACCCCCAAGAAGCCGAACTCGGCGTTGCGTAAGGTTGCGCGCGTTCGTCTGACCAACGGGATCGAAGTGACGACCTACATTCCTGGCATTGGACACAATTTGCAGGAGCACTCGATTGTGTTGATCCGCGGCGGTCGTGTGAAGGATCTGCCGGGTGTGCGCTACCACGTCGTGCGTGGCTCGCTGGACTCGGTTGGCGTGGCCAATCGCAAGCAGAGCCGCTCGAAGTACGGGGCGAAGCGTCCCAAGGCTGCTGCGGGCAAATAGTTTTTTGTGGCTCGGCGGCTGTCGAATGGCCGGGTCGAATGAAGTTTCAGGTTCAGGTGCTTGAGAGGTCTACGGCCCTGAAGGAAGACGAGCCCGAGAGGGCAAAAGGGATTAGCAAAGATGCCGAGAAAAGGTTACATCGCGAAGCGTGAAGTTGCACCGGATCCAGTTTACGGATCGACTCTGGTGACGAAGTTCGTTAATTCCATGATGTGGGGCGGCAAGAAGTCGACCGCGCAGGGCATCTTCTATACCGCCATGACGAATCTGGAGCAGAAGGGTGGCGACGAGGCCCTCAAGCTCTTCAAGAAGGCGATTGAGAACTGCAAGCCGCTGCTCGAAGTCAAGAGCCGTCGCGTTGGCGGTGCGAACTATCAGGTGCCGATCGAGGTCCTTCCCGAGCGCCGCACATCGTTGGCGATTCGCTGGATTGTGACTTATGGCCGCGCGCGTGGCGAGAAGGGCATGGTGGAGAAGTTGACCGCCGAGCTTCTGGACGCTGCGAATGGCCGTGGCGCTGCGATGAAGAAGAAGGAAGACGTTCATCGTATGGCCGAGGCCAACAAGGCATTCGCCCACTACCGCTGGTAAGTCGGCATTAGGCGGCGGGAATAGGGGTTGTCCCTACCTGCTAAACGAGTTTGAATTACCCGCAGGGTTTACCCTGCAGAGTGAGAGATCGAGACCGTGGCACGCAATATATCTCTGAATCATTGCCGGAATATCGGAATCATGGCGCACATCGACGCCGGCAAGACGACGACTACCGAGCGCATCCTGTTCTATACGGGCATCACCCACCGTATCGGAGAGGTGCATGAGGGTACGGCGACCATGGACTGGATGGAGCAGGAGCAGGAGCGCGGCATTACGATCACCTCCGCTGCGACGACCTGCACCTGGAAGAACACTCGCATCAACATCATCGATACGCCTGGTCACGTGGACTTTACCGCTGAGGTAGAGCGCAGCCTGCGCGTTCTCGACGGCGCGGTCGCTTGCTTCGATGCGGTCGCCGGCGTGCAGCCGCAGTCCGAGACTGTCTGGCGGCAGGCTGATAAGTACAAGGTTCCCCGGATCTGTTTCATCAACAAGATGGACAAGGCTGGTGCGGATGCGGTTTATGCCACGTCGACCATTGTGGATCGTCTGGGCGCGCGCGCTGTGCCAATCAATATTCAGATTGGCGCCGAGGCAAAGTTTCTGGGCGTCGTAGATCTGGTCACGATGAAGGCCATCTATTGGCACGATGAGACGATGGGCGCGGAGTACACGGTCGAGGAGATTCCTGCCGACTTGCTGGAGACGGCGAAGACGGCGCGTCACTTCCTGATTGAGGCGGTCGCCGATTCGGACGATGAGATTCTGAACCTCTTTCTCGAAGGCGAAGAGCCAACCGAGGCGCAGCTCAAGGCTGGAATTCGCAAGGCGACTATCGCAATGAACATCTTCCCGGTGCTCTGCGGTACAGCCTTCAAGAACAAGGGCGTACAGACGCTGCTTGATGCGGTGGTTGACTACCTGCCCAGCCCACTGGATATTCCTCCCATGGTTGGCCACGATCCCGAGAACATGGAAGCGGAGATCGTGCGCAAGCCGGACGATAACGAGCCTTTCGCTGCGCTTGGATTCAAGATTATGACTGATCCGTTCGTCGGCCAGTTGATCTTCATTCGCGTCTATTCGGGCACGTTGAAGACTGGCGACTCGGTGCTGAATCCTCGCACCCGTAAGACGGAGCGCATTGGACGTTTGCTGAAGATGCACGCCAACAAGCGCGAAGAGATCACCGAGATTCTGGCGGGCGATATCTGCGCCGCCGTTGGATTGAAGAATCTGATTACCGGCGACACAATTTGTAGTGAGCGTAATCCTGTAGTGTTGGAGTCGATCGACTTTCCGAAGCCTGTTATCGAGGTTGCGGTCGAGCCGAAGACGAAGGTGGATCAGGAGAAGATGGGGATGGCGCTGGCAAAGCTGGCGCAGGAAGATCCCACCTTCAACGTTCGCACGGACATCGATTCGGGCCAGACGATCATCGCCGGAATGGGTGAGCTTCACCTTGAGATCATCGTCGATCGCATGATGCGCGAGTACAAGGTCGAGGCGAACGTCGGCAAGCCGCAGGTCAACTATCGCGAGACGGTTCGCTCGAACTCTGAGGCCGAAGGTAAGTACATTCGTCAGACCGGTGGTTCGGGCAACTACGGACATTGCAAGATCCGCATCTCGCCGAATGAGTCGGGCAAGGGCTATGAGTTCTCCAACGACATCAAGGGCGGAACGATTCCCAAGGAGTACATCAAGCCGATCGACCAGGGTATTCAGGAGGCGATGCAGGGCGGTGTGCTGGCTGGTTATGAGATGGTTGACGTCAAGGTTTCGCTGTACGACGGAAGCTATCACGATGTCGATTCAAACGAAATGGCGTTCAAAATCGCCGGTTCGATGGCGTTCAAGGAAGCCGCTCGCAAGGCCAAGCCGGTTCTGTTGGAGCCTGTGATGGCGGTCGAAGTGACTGTTCCCGAGGACTACATGGGCACGATCATCGGCGACCTGAACTCGCGGCGTGGACGCATCGAAGGCATGGAGATGGTCGGCAATACGCAGGCGATTCGCGCTACGGTGCCGCTATCGACGATGTTCGGATACGCGACCCACATGCGCGGAGCAACGCAGGGACGCGCGAACTACTCGATGCAGTTCAAGCAGTACGAAGAGGCGCCGCGGTCGGTTTCGGAAGAGATTATTGCGAAGGTGCAGGGCAAGGACGCGAAGGATAAGTAAGCGGACGGGTAGTTGAGCCGCGCTGGCCTGTAGAACCGGCGCATTGAATTTGAAGCGATTTAGTCAATAACGAATTTAGAACGATACGGAGAAGAGCAATGGGCAAGGAAAAGTTTGATCGGTCGAAGCCACATGTAAACGTTGGAACGATCGGGCATATTGATCATGGCAAAACGACGCTGACCGCGGCGATTACCAAGGTTTTGGCCAAGCACAACCCGTCGAACA
>JARLFY010000006.1 GCA_031296325.1 Acidobacteriaceae bacterium
CCGCGCAGACGGGGAGGCACATTTTCAGTCACCACGACAAGGAAGCCCATTCTCGTTTACTCCTCCGATTTTTTTCTCCAGACCGTATCGACATATAGCTGGTTCTGGTGTATCGGCCTTGCGCGAAGGCTATAGTGCGGGCCTTCGGCCCTTGGTCGTTTTGCAGTGCGTTGCCCTAGGCCGTATCGACATATACCTCGTTTGTGATTGCAGTTGTGCTTGCTGTTTGTCATTCCGCAGCCTTTTGTTTGTCATTCCGCCGCGCAGCGGCGGAATCTGCTTTTCGCTCGCCCCACGAAAATCTATCCCCTTGGGGGGAAATACTATAAAGACAACGGCAAAGACAACCGCAACGGCAAAAGCAGATTCCTCCGCTACGCTGCGGAATGACAAACAAAAAAGAGGCAACAGCAGCGTCACAAAGCAACGTGTATATGTCGATACGGCCTAGTGCTTTCTGCATGACACATGCTATCAGTGGGCCGACCTGTTGCTGACAATCTCTTTGCCACTAGACTTCGCAATGACGTAGACCGGCGCAGGCAGTGTAGGCAGCGCGCTGGGCTGGTTGCCGAGGTCTTGACAGAGGAAGATGCGCTGCGGACCGGGCCACTTCTGCGCGAGGCTTTGCGGAGTCTCGAAGATCGCTGGAGCGTCGCGGAAAAAGCTGCCGTACCAGAGATTCGAGCTGCGCCCTTCGAGGATGTGAATGTCGTTACGGCGCAGATAGAAGCCAAGCGTGCTGGCGAATTCGTACTCCTGATGAATGACGACAAGGTCGTCCGCCCGAATCTGCGGTGCGATGGCTGCGGCGAGTTGCTGCGAACTCAGAACAGGCGCGAAGGTTTGCAGTCCGAGGTGCGCGGCGAGTAGAAATGCAAAGGCTCCGGCGGCGAGGGCGAGCGTCGCCGTATGGGGCTGATTCTTCTTTCGCAAAATAAAAGAGGCCAGAGGCCCAAACAGAAGCGCAGCGGCGGCCAGCGCAAGCGGGAGTCGAAAGAGTCCGAGGGCGGTGGCGTTGAGATCGAGAAAGTGGCCCATCGAGAGCGCGTAATCGGCGGGGTTTTGTTGCAGCAGTTGCGCCAGATCGGCGTTGGGTGCAGATGCGCGCAGGTGCAGCAGAAAGACCAGTGCGCAGGTAGCAAAGATTGCACCAACAGCAACCAGAACAGCGGTGATGCGCAGGTTGGCGCGGCGGATCTTTTGTGCCGATTGCGTGGCTGCCTTCCATTCAGAATCTCGCGCAAGCCAGCTCGCAACAAGGATCGCAAGCGCAGGCAGAGCAGGCAGAATGTAGTACTCCTGCCGCGTAGAGAAGCTGAAGAAGAGCAGCGGCACACCCGCCCAGACGAGAAGGAGGAGCGGAGCATTTGCCCGTCGCTCTGGAGCATTTTTGCTAAAGGGATAGACCGTGCCGCAACGAACAGAATGCGGAGATTCTTCCCCTGCACTACATGCAGTGTCAGAATGCCAGCTCATGGAGGATCTGTCACAGGGAAAGAGTTTGAGCAGGGTGTGTCTTAGGGAGTTTCGTCCGCCAATGGCGCGGAAGACGAAGGCAGACCACGGGGCCAACCAGATGAGGCAGAGACCCCAGAAGAGCCACAGCGGCACGGTGTCGTAGTCGCGGGGAACGCGCAGGTTCAAGTAGCGCAGAAGCTGCTCGTTGACAAAATAAAACCAGAGCCAGCCGTGAACATTGCCATCGGTCGGCAGCGGCACCGCGAAGCGGCACCGCGCGAACGTGAGTCCACCGGGATAGCCCTGCGTCGTGTTCGCCAGCGCAATCAGAATATGCCACGGCGCAGCGATAGACAGAAAGACAGCAAGACTCGACAGCGGATGAAGCTGGCGGATCCGCGCTGCGGTCGCGCTCCAGCCGCGCGTGCAGAGAAGGTAGATCGCGACAATGCCAACCGGAAAGAGCGCGCCGATCAGTCCCTTGGACAGAACGCCCAGAGCGCAGCAGGAAGCGAAGGAGTAGCAGGAAAAGCGGAGATTGTTTGCCCGTTCGGGAAAAATACGGGGATCCTTCGCTACGCTCAGGAGGACAACTTCGCTATCTGTGGACTCTTCCTTTTGCCCCACGAATTTATCTTCTGGTGAAATTGCGGATTCTTCGCTAAGCCAAAAACACAGCAGCGCCAAGGCGAGCCAGAGGCAGACAAGCGCGTCGGGCAGCAGAATGCGGGTAAAGAGAAAGAGTCCCGGGCAGGAGAGCAGAATCAGCGCGGCATAGAGTCCGGCGCGGGCGTTGCGAAAGGCTCGGCGAGCAAAGCTCTCGACCGCAAAGGCCAGCGCAAGGACGGTCAGAGCAAGAGGAATGCGCGCTGCGGCAGCGTTGACGCCGAAGACCAGAAAGCTCCCCGCCATCGACCAGTAGAGCAGCGGGGCCTTCTCCAGATAGCGAATGCCGTTGGCGTAGAGCGTGACCCAGTCGTGGCGCAGCAGCATCTCTCGCGCGACCTCGGCGTGAACCGAGTCGGCGTCGTCCAGCAGCGCAGGCTTGAAGAGCGTGAAACTCGCATAGAAGGCGATCCACAGCGCAAGCAGCACCAGCGTATTCGCAACCGGGCGCTTCGGCATGGACGCGTCTTGGCCAGTTGGAAACGGCATAGTCGAGAGGCTCCGTAGCTTGCTGGAGGCGCGGATTCAACTGAAAACAAGCTAGATCGAGATCTTGTGCTGGAGGACGAGATCGAGAAAAAACTGGTGAACGCGTGGGTCGTGCGAGAGTTCGGGATGGAAGGTGGCGGCCATCAGATTGCCAGAGCGAACCAGAGTGGGAGATCCATCGCGCGTGGCCAGAATCTCAACGCCGGGACCGGTGCGGGTGATGCGCGGAGCGCGGATGAAGACCATCTCCAGCGGGCCTCCGGCGAGGGTTGTCTCGGCGGTCAGGATCGAGGAGTCGATCTGGCGTCCATAGGCGTTGCGCTGGACGGTGATGTCGAGCGCGCCGAGCGAGCGTTGGGCCGGCCCCTCGACCTGCGCGGCCAGCAGAATCGCTCCCGCGCAGGTGCCGAAGGTGGGAGTGGTCTTGACGTAGCTCTGCAAGCAATCGAAAAAACCGTTGCGCTCCAGAAACTTCAGCATTGTGGTGGACTCGCCGCCGGGCAGAATCAGGCCATCCAGCCCGTCCAGATCCTGCGGAAGACGTACCAGTCGCGACGTCGCTCCCAGATCGGAAAGAATCCGGGCGTGGGCGTCGTATGCACCCTGTAGCGCGAGGACGCCGACGAGCAGCGGCTTGGCTGGGGTTGCAATCACTTTGCTGGACTCGTTGCCGGAGAAGCCGCGGCGGGTGCGGGAGTCGTTGCAGGCGCTGCGGGCGACGGCGCATCCGAACTCTTGCGGAAGTCTTCAAAGAGTTGCTTCAGTTGCGGCTGCGCGGCGATCAGTCTGGACTGCGCATACTGGTTGGCCTGCGCGTCCAACCCCTGCATCTTATCCAACAGGGCGACTCCGGCGGGAGACTGATAGAAGGCGATGATGCCGTCCAACTCCTGTTCGGTGAAGGTTTTGGCGTACAGGTCGAAGAAGGTGGACTGCATCGCCGGCCAGCCGACCTGCTCGTCGATCAACTGAGAGACCTTCTTCTCGAAGATGTCGAGCCGAGCCTTCTTCTCCGCTGTGGGATTGGGGCCGACCTCTTTCTCCGCCGCAGCTAGAACCTGCTTCTTGATGCTGACCGTAACGCCATCCACCGTGCGATCGGTGTGCAGCAGCAAAACCATCTTCTGCGCCTTGAGGTGCAGCGCGTCTGGCGCGGCCTGAGCGGGTTGGGGCGCGGGCTGGGCGGGTTGCTGGGCGGCGAGAGGAAGGCTGACGGCGAGAACAAGCAGCAGGGCAAAACGATTCATGGAGAATCCTTTAAACATGATTGTGATGATTTTACGTTGGAGTGTGCCTGCAAGGGAAACCGAGTCCGTTGAACAGGATGAGTTGGACGGAAGGACGAACCAACTTCGACAGGGATCAACCTTGCCATCTGCGGCAGGCCCGTTTGGCGAGAAAATAACAATTGTCGACAGACGAAGCAACGCAGGCGAAAACGATGAGGGCGGGACCATGGCGGAGCAGAGCGAGTTCGTACGGCTGGCGGAGGAGTTCCTTCGCATGCTGGAGAACGAGCGCAACGCATCGACGCACACGGTGCGGGCCTATCGCCGCGAGGTGGCGAACTTTGCGGCCTATCTTGGCGAGACGCTGGGAACTGCGGGCGAGATCGGCGCGGTCGATCACCTGCACATTCGCGCCTACCTTGGGCTGCTGTACCAGCGCGGACTAACCAAGGCGAGTGCGGCGCGTGCTCTGGCTGCCGTGCGCTCATGGTTCAAGTGGCTGGCCAAGGAGCATCGCATCGCGCAGAATCCCGCGATGCTGGTGAGTACGCCCAAGCTGCCACAACATCTGCCGCGCGTACCTAGCATGGAGGAGGTCAACGGCCTGCTGGACTCCATGGAGGACGCCAGCGGTGCGGCCACCAAGGACGAGGCGGCGGCGTGGCCCGAGCGCGACCGCATGATCTTCGAGTTGCTCTACGGCTGTGGCATCCGCAACTCGGAGCTGGTGGGCATCAATATGCCCGATATTCAGTGGAAGAACGACGCGATTCTGGTCAAGGGCAAGGGCCGCAAACAGCGCTATGTGCCGCTGGGCGACGAGGCCGCGCTCGCCGTGCGCACCTACCTGCCGCAGCGCGAGAGCAGGCTGCGCGCCGCGGGAAAGCTGGGACTGCTGGCCGAAGGACCGCTGGTAACGAATCTGCGCATGAGCGGCAACACGCGGCTGACGACGCGCAGCGTGGGCCGGATCGTCAAGCGCATTGCACTCTCACGCGGGCTGGCTGCCGACGTGCATCCGCACACCCTGCGCCACGCCTTTGGTACGCACATGCTGGAAGAAGGAGCCGATCTGCGCGCGATTCAGGAGATGCTGGGCCATGAACGCCTCTCGACCACGCAGCGATACACCCATCTGACCGCGACGCAGGTGCAACGCGTCTACGACGAGACCCATCCCCGCGCGCACTGAGCGTCGGAAGATGCCGCGCAGGGCGATATACTCGAAGTGTGGCGAAGACTTTCTATATCGAGACGTTTGGCTGCCAGATGAACGCCCATGACTCGGAGAAGGTCATTGGGACGCTGGAGCATGAGGGATACCTGCGCGTTGCCGACGAAGCCGACGCGGGGCTAATTCTGTACAACACCTGCTCCATCCGCGACAAGGCCGAGCAGAAGGTCTTCCATCGCCTGAATGAGTACAAGAAGTTGCAGGGCGAGGGCAAGCGATTCGCCGTGCTGGGCTGTGTGGCGCAGCAGGAGGGCGAGCGGATCTTCGAGCGCGCGCCATACGTCTCGCTGGTGAGCGGATCGGCCTCGTATCGCAATCTGCCGGAGATGCTGGTGCGGCTAGAGGCGGGCGAGCAGCGCATCACCGGGCTGGACGACCGCCAGACCGAGCAGACCTTCGACACTGAGTTCACCGCGCGAACCAATCCGCATCATGGCTACATCACAATCGTCGAGGGATGCGACAAGTTCTGCGCCTACTGCGTGGTTCCGTACACGCGGGGCAAGGAACGCTCGCGGGCGTCGGCGTCGGTCTTGGCCGAGGCGCGGCGGATGGTGGACGCGGGCTTCACCGAGATTCAACTGCTGGGGCAGAACGTGAACTCCTATCAGGATCCCAGCAGCAGAATGAGCTTTGCGGAGTTGCTGGCGGCGGTTGGCTCGATCCCGGGGATTCGCCGAGTGCGCTTTACCACCAGCCATCCGAGAGACTTTACCCGCGACATTGTCGAGGTGATCGACGCCGTGCCTACGCTCTGCGATCACGTACATCTTCCGGTGCAGTCCGGCTCGACGCGCATTCTGGCCGCGATGAACCGCGAGTACACCCGCGAGTGGTATCTGGAGCGCATTAGCTGGATCAAGGCAGCGCGGCGCGAAATCAGCATGACTTCGGATATTATTGTCGGATTCCCCGGAGAGACCGAGGCCGAACTCGAAGAGACGGCGACGCTGCTCGAAGAGGTGAAGTACGACGCGGTCTTCTGCTTCAAATACTCGCCGCGTCCGAATACTCCGGCGATCGCGTTGGCGGATTCGATCCCCGACGAGGAGAAGTCGCGACGGTTGCAAGTGCTGCTGGATCGGCAACGAGAGATTCAGCGCGTGAGCTATGCGCGGCATCTGGGGAAGGAGATGGAGGTCATGGTGGAGAGCCACAATCACGCGCGCGGACAGGTGGTGGGGCGCAGTTCGCAGAACAAGACCGTGAACTTTACCGTGGCGCAGCCGATCCTTCCCGCCGTGGGGAGCTATCAAATGGTCAGGATTACGCAGACCTTTCCCAACAGCATTGCAGGCGAGGCGTTGGCAGGGTAACGGAGGATTGCAGATGAAGACGGCAAGCAAACGGAGCGGAGCGAAGGCTGCGGCGGCCAGTGTCGAGGTGGAGATGCAGATTCGCGGGCTGATGCTGGATCCGCTGACCAATATGCCGATCGTGGTGCTGAAGGACGTGGCCAGCGATACGGTCTTGCCAATCTGGGTGGGTATCTTCGAGGCCAATGCAATTGCGCTGGAGTTGGAGAAGGCCGCCACGCCGCGCCCAATGACGCACGACCTGATGCGCGATCTGGCACGCGGGCTGAACGCAACGGTGCGCAAGGTCGTCGTATCGGAGATACGCGACGACACCTACTTCGCCGTCATCTGGATGGAGCAGGAGGGCGAGACGGTGACTCTGGATGCGCGGCCTTCGGACGCAATCGCTCTGGCGCTGCGCTGGGACTGCCCCATCTACGCCAGCCGCTACGTGCTGGACAACGCCAGACAGATCGGCGAAGGTCCACAGAACGGCGAAGAGATGAAGGTCTGGCTGGAAAACCTGAACGACGACGATCTGGGACGATACAAGATGTAGGTGCTTCGCACCGTCTTGGACGCTTCGCGTGAAACCTTAAAAAGCAGCAACAGAGCGATTCTTTACTTCTTACAGTATTGGAACAACCAGTAAAGAATCTTCGGTAATGGGGTAGACCGTCGTGGAACGAGCAAGATGCGGGGATTCTTCCCCTTCACTTGCGTTCGAGGGGCAGAATGACAATTCATTCTTGCTCTATAGCCATTCCGAATTGCTAAAGCTAGCGCAAATAGAACAACATCTATATGCGTTGTCTCTGATCCGTGGCAATCCGTGTAAATCCGTGGTCGGTTTTTTATTCAGATTCAGGCGGGATCTTTGGGACATCCGGTCAATCGGTGAAGCAACTCGTCCCATAGATCGCCATAGTTGTCCCAGCCGCCAAGGTGCCGGACGCGTTCGAGGGCTGCGGCAGACATGCGCTGGCGCAGAGCGGGATCGTCGGCGAGCTGCTGTAGGCGTTTGGCCAAGGTGTCGACATCGCGCGAGGGGAAGATGAATCCGGCTTGGCCGTCGGCGAATAGGTGCTCGACTCCGGTGGCGTCGCTGGCGATGACGGGACAGCCGGTGGCCATGGCCTGAGCCATCACCATGCCGAATCCCTCTTCGACGCTGGGCAGTACGAGGACGTGGCTGCAAGACATGCGGCGGGCGAGTTCGGGCTGGGGTAGGGAACCAGTGAAGGTGACATCTTCCGTGGGGAGTTTGGCGAGCAGCGGGCGTAGCTCGTCCTGAACGCCACCGACCAAGGTAAGGCTCTTGTGCGGGTGGCGCAGGCGATGGAAGGCTTGGAGCAGGTAGGGAATGCCTTTGCGCAGGCTGATCTGGCCAGCGAAGAGAACGTCGAAGCGGTCGGCGGCGGGTGGCTCGATGAGTTTGAACTTGTCGAGACGGACGCCGTAGGGAATGACGTGAACCTTCTCCGGCGCAACTCCCATGGCAAGAAACGAGCGGCGCGCCACGTTCGACGGAACGGTGATCGCGTCGGCGAGGGAGTAGATCGCCTCTTCGCGGCGCAGGATGTGATCCGCTGGAGTGACGAGCGGAACTCCCCAGCGACGGTACTCTTCGGCGACGACCTGCTCCTGATAACGCTGGTGGGTCGAGCCGCGATCGCAGATAAACTTTCCGCCAGCGGCCTGCACCTTCTGGCCGGTGAGCAGGCCCGCACCGGAGATGGCAATGAAGGCGTCGCAGGGAGCAATAACGCGCCGCGTCCAGCGATCGAAGCCGAGCGCGTTCCACTGGTTCATCTTCGCGGAGATGGCCGAAGGATAGAAGCGAGTGCGAGCCAGCAGGTAGTCTGCCGTGTGCAGCAGAGGAAAGCAACGAACCAGCTCGCGAGGCAGACCTTCTCGCTTGATCCGCGCCCAAGGCCAGGTGGAGTAGATCTTTTGCAGATGGCCTCTGCGCTGTAGTTGGTGCGCCAGCTCGAAGTGGTGGAAGACGCCGAAGACGGCTTGCGTAACTTTCATAGGGGTCGGTCGCTTGTGGCAATGCTAGCAGATGAACTTCCTTCTATCGAGGTCGAGATAGGATCGGTACAATCGTGGGGCGACCTCAACTGCAAAAGGAACAGGATGCTGGCTGGAACTCTGCGAACCGCCGAAGGATTGCTGCGAAGGACAAAGGAGACTTTGCCGCAGAATGTAAGTCGTGTGCTGCTGTTGGAGTACCGGCTTCCGCTGGGCTGTCTCGTTCACATGACCCCGGTCTTCGAGGCGATGAAGCGTGCGCGGCCAGAGATTGAGATCTCTGTGGCAACGCGAGGACTGGGCTTGCAGGTGCTGCGCCACTCGCGGTTTGTCGACCACTTGATCGAGACGCCCGATCCGACGACCGATCTACTGAGCGCGGTGCGGCGGTTGCGCGGAGAACTGCGACGGCGCGAGCTTCGACCGCAGTGCGTGCTGACCGGCGCGTCGGATCAGCGAACCAGAATCGCGCTGCTGGGACTGCTGGGTGCAAGCGGCTGGCGCGGAGGTTTTACGCTAGCGCCGAAGCTCTACCACAGACCGTTGGCTTACGACTCCGGGCTGAGCTTGATCGGAAACAATCTGCGATTGGTGGATTTGCTCGGATGCAAGTCTGATGCGCCACAGGCGCGCGTCTTCTTCTCGGTGAGTGACGCGGCGAAGGCGAAGGCTCTGCTCGATCAATCGAATCCCGAGCGACGGCCCGTACTGGCAATGGTGACGCAGACGAGCGGCGGGCAGAGCACGGGCTGGCACACCGAGCGCTTTGTCGAGGTGATTCGCCATGCGGCGTTGCAGCGCGGATTCTCGCTGGCCTACGTCGGGACGGCGGCAGATGCTGCGGCGATCGACGCGATTCGAGAGGCTGCTGACGGGCTGGGAACGTCGCTTGCCGGAAAGACCTCTGTGAGCGAACTGGCCGCAGTGTTGGCGTTGAGCGACTTTGTGGTAACTCTCGACACAGGGACGATGCACGTGGGTCGATCTGTCGGCGTGCCGATGGTGGTGCTTGGGCCTTCGTGGCAAAAACCGCTGGAGTGGATGCCGCTGGGCGTCGAGAACGTCAGGATTCTGCGCGGAGAGGATCGCGTCGGCGTGCCGGAGGGATACCGGCTGGACGAGATCTCGGCGGAGAGCGTGATCGCGACGCTCGATGAGTTGATGGCGATCTATCCTGCGTCTGCGGAGAGCAGAGCGAAGCGATTGCAGGCTGGATTGTCGGATGTCGAACTGCTGGCACTCTGAGGCTGACGTCCGTTGAATCAGGGGAACTCTGGATCAGTCCTGGAGATTCCCTCAGCGGCTAAAGCCGCATTTCTTTTGCTAAAGTTACGGACGGGCTGAAGCCCGTCCCTTTCAAAACCCCGTCCCTTTCAAAACATAGACATGTGCAGAGGTTTCCTTATGGATCACTCCTTCGCTATCGTTGCGCGAGGGCGTCGAGCGAGGTATAGAACTCGGGGAAGGAGATGCGGGCCGATTCCGCTCCGTGAATCTCCGTCTCTCCGCTGGCGCGCAGGGCCGCAATGCTGAAGGCCATGGCGATGCGGTGGTCGTCTCCAGAGTCGATGGCTGCGCCATGCAGGCTCTGGCCGCCGGGAATCTCCAGTCCGTCGGGATTCTCGGTGAACTTTGCTCCCATTGCTGAGAGGTTCTTGGCCACCAGCGCGATGCGGTCGGACTCCTTGACGCGAAGCTCCTGTGCGTCGCGGATGATGAGTCCGTTTGCGGTGTACGGCGCAATGGCCGCCAGCGCGGGAAGCTCGTCGATGACCTGCGCGGTGAGCGCTCCGCCGATGACGAACGGCGCGCTGCTGGCTGCATCGGGAGCGCGGTTGACCTGAATCGTCCCGATCATCTCGCCGTTATGTTCTTCGACCGAGAGAATCTTGATCTTGCCGCCCAGCGCGGCGATCACGTCCAGCAGAGCAGCGCGCGTGGGGTTCATGCCGAGCGAATCGAGAACCAGATTCGCATCGGGAAAGAGAAGCGCGGCGCAGAGAAAGAACGCCGCCGAGGAGATGTCTCCGGGAACGGTTGCGTTGATCGCCTTGAGCCGCTGCCCGCCGAGGATCGACAGCTTGGCGGGCTGGTTCGCGCTGGCCTCGCTGCGCGTGAGCGTGGCTCCAAAGGCGCGCAGGGCGTGTTCGGAGTGGTCGCGGGTGCGGATGGCCTCGCTGAGACTGGTGGTTCCTTCGGCCTGCAAGCCGGCGAAGAGAACTGCGGTCTTCACCTGCGCCGAGGGGATCGGCGTGGTGAAGTCGATGGCGTGGAGCGGGCCGCCGTGAATGGTGATCGGCGCATGTCCCTCGACCAGATCCATCTTCGCTCCCATCTGGCTGAGCGGCTTGCGAATGCGCTCCATCGGCCGCACGGTCAGCGATGCGTCGCCGATCAGGGTGAAGGTGTGCGGGTGCGAGGCGATCAGCCCGGAGAGCATGCGCATGGTCGAACCGGAGTTGCCGCAGTCCAATGCAACGGTTGGCTGGCGAAATGCTCCCGCAACGCCGGTGACGTCAATCGTCCCGTCGTCGTTGCGCACGACCGTTGCGCCGAGAGACTCCATGCAACTGAGCGACGAGTGCGGATCGGCTCCGGTGGAGAAGTTCGTGAGGCGACTGGTTCCCTCGGCCAGGCCAGCAAGCATGGCGTAACGGTGAGAGATCGACTTGTCGCCGGGAACGGTCAGCGAACCGGAGAGCGAGCGGGCTGGGCGGATAATTTGCGTAGACATTCGCTTTCTAGTGTACCCAATGTTTTGCCGGGGATGCGCTTCGTTCCATCGTCTGCTTCAGGCAATCCTGTGAGCCGTGCAGAAGGCGTATCCACCCCCACCCCCTGATATATATCTATGTTGCTGATTATGCGCCTCTTGCCCTTTAGTATATACTGGTTAGTATATATTCAATTCATTTGTATTGCGGTTCTTGTAAAAACTTGCCTAAAAACTCAACGACTCTCGATTTCGCAATGTCTTGCCGAACGAAAGTCGTATCCCGTGGGCTTTACAGGCTGCGGGAAAAGTCGGTTTTAGCACGGCGATCAGAAGCCCCATTCGGCGGTATAGACATCTATCCGAACACAGCGTTTTGGTTCGCAGCAGAGCTATAGGGCGGGCCTTTAGCCCTTGCCAGACAACGGCAACCGCAACTACACGGGCAACTGCAAAAGCAGATTCCTCCGCTGCGCTGCGGGGTGACAAACAAAAGGCTGCGGAGCGCGGTGTGACAACTAAATCGGTGTCATCGGTGTTAAGCCTTTCTCAGTTTGCCGGAGTGAGTTGCCCGTTGCGCAGGTGGAAGCGTTCGCCGCGCCAGACGATGGTGTCGGAGGCGTAGCTCCAGGCCCAGAAGCCGAGGCCGAAGCAGTCGCGCAGGGGGAGTAGCCAGAGGTCGCGCAGAACCTGCGTGTCTCCGAGGACTCCGACGCCGACCGTCAGCGCGACGGCGACGCGGGTGAGGACGACGAGACTCAGCAGGGCGAAGCTCCACGGGGCGAGGCCGCTGGCTAGGCAGTTCTCGACCGCCCACGGGATGCAGTAGGTGATGCCCAGGCCGAGGTAGCCCCATCGGCGGGAGTCGCGCGTGGTGCGCGCCCAGCGGATCTGGTGTTCGCAGAAACCTCGCAGGGTGTAGGCGGGGACGGCGGTCTCGACCACCTCGCCGCAGAGTTCGACGCGGTAGCCCGCCTGCGCGATGCGCGCTCCCATCTCGTAGTCGTCGGCCAGCGCGTCTACCAGCAGTTCGAGGCCGCCGGCGGCCGCCAGCGCCACGCGCGACATGGCCAGCGTCGAGCCGAGACCGAAGTGAATGCCGCCCTCCAGCCGTCGCGCCGTCAACACTCCGGGCATGAAGTCCGTTGAGATTCCCAGCGCCTCCAGCCGCGCCCACAGCGTCAACGCTGCGCCGTCTACAGCGGTTCGCCCGACGTAGAGCGCCGTCACCATCCCCACCTGCGGGTCGGCAAAACCGCGCATCACCCGCGAGAGATACTGCGGCGAGACGCAGATGTCGCTGTCGTTGATGAGGATGTGATCGTACTGCGCCTCGCCGAGCATCTGGACGAGGTTGCTGACCTTGCCGGAGGCTCCCAGCCGCTGGGGGCAGACGATCAGGCGAATCGCGCAGTGGGGAAATTCTGCCTGTAGTCGGGCGATCTCGCTGACGGCAGGATCGTCCGCGCTGCCCACGCCGAAGAGAATCTCGAACCGCCCGGCATACTGCTGCCTGCAATGGCTCACCAGCCCCGCATACATCCGCGCATCGACTCCCTTGACCGGCTTCAGGATCGTCACGTCCGGCGCAAATTCTGTGGCGTTTACAGTCTCCCCCGCTCCAGCGGGCGAACTCCGCCGATTCCGGGTAAACTGCCGCGCGCCTGCCAGCGCCAGCAGCATGTATGCCAGCCCGCTGATCGTCAGAAGCGTCGTAAGAATCTCAACCGCCGTAGCCATCCAACCAGTCTACCCAACCGCCACGCAGGAAGTCGCCCTTGCTGCGACGTTTATGGTCTCAAAATAGATTTGAATCGAGCACAACTCGGCACCCTCTCTGGGGTTCTAATCAACAAAGAAAGGAGAACCTTATGCTCAGGCTTAAGACGTTCATCATTTCTGCAATTGCCGCAGTCTTCCTGTTTGCTGGAACTGTGGCGCAGTCTCAGGTCATAGTTGGCATTGGAGTGCCCCCGATATGTCCTTATGGGTACTTCGACTATCCACCCTATGACTGTGCTCCCTACGGCTATTATGGGCCTGACTGGTTTATCGGTGGATTCTTTATCGGAGCCGGTCCCTGGTTCCACGGTCATCGCGGCTTTTACGGCCACGTTGACAACCGATTCGATCCCCGTCTTGGGTACAACGGGCCATTGCCCACTCGTGGCGAGAGGCCGTTCAATCACTTCCATGCAAACGAGGCGCGCGACGGTCAGGGCCATGTAGGAACTGTTGGTCCCAATGCCACTAATCTGCACCGGCCCGGAGTTCAGGGCGGGTATCGCTTTGGCGGAGGAAGTCGTGCAGGAAGCAGCCGTGGTGGAGGTCACCGCTAAACCGTAACTCGTAACCGCAACTCAAGGAGCAGTGGAGGCCCGCTGATGTCAGGCGGGCCGCCTTGTGTCAGTCGAAGCGACCTAAACAGCCTTGCGCTGGAAGGAGGTCTTCTTGGTGTTGGCGAAGGAGTCCTTTGCCTTGAAGGAGGCTACGTTGACGCCCGCTTCGGGCTTGGCTCCAGTCTTTACTTGTGCGGCTTTGTCGCGCGCCGCTTGTAGCTTCTGCGCCTTGCGACTGAGTCCGCCTATCTTAATGCTGCCTGCTTTGGGAATGAAATCGCTCATACAGGAATCTTCTCACAGGAGAGCGCGCGGTGCAGGGCGGCGAGGGGTTCGAGCGCGAGAGACTCGGCGCGGGCCTGCGGGGGAATCTCGGCGGGCCATGCGGCGCGGATCTGCTCCGGCGTGTAGCTGGCGACTCCGTTGCGGGAGTGGGCGCGGAGATTGTTGGCCAGCGTCTTCCTCTTCTGCGCGAAGCAGGTGCGCAGAAATACCTCGAAGGCGGCGGGTTCGACGCCCAACTCCGCGAAACGCGGGGCGAACTCCAGTCGCAGGACGGTGGAGAAGACGTCGGGCGGAGGGTTGAAGGCGGCTGGCGGCAGGGTGAAGAGTCGCTCGACGCGGGCGTTGATCTGCGTGGTGGCCGAGAGCAATCCGTACTCGCGATGGCCGGGTTCGGCGGCCAGACGGTCGGCGACCTCGCGCTGCATCATGACCACGGCGCGGGCCAGATGACCGCTGCATCCGGCGGCAAAGAGGCGGAGCAGGATCGGCGAAGTGATGTAGTAGGGCAGGTTGCCGACGACGTCTGCGCTCTCGCCGGGAGCGACGAGGCTGGCGAGGTCGACATCGAGGACGTCGGCTTCGAGAACCTCGACGTTGGGCTGGGCGCGGAAGTGGAAGCGCAGTTCGGCGGCCAGCGATGGGTCGAGTTCGATGGCGATCAGGCGACGGCAACGCGTGGCCAACAGCTCGGTGATGGCTCCGTGGCCGGGGCCGATCTCGATGACCGTGCGCGCGCTGGCGTCGCCGAGAGCGTCGACGATGGACTGACGAGCGTTCTCGTCAATGAGGAAGTTCTGGCCGAGTTTGGGTTTGCGGGGCATGGTCTTAGGGATGCGACTCAGGAGACCTCTTCCCCTGTACAACGACATCTTCAAGATACTTACATCTTTAAGATAGCAAAGGGTAAAGTAAGTGTGTTGCATTAGTTGTGATTACAGGGGTACGGGCGATGGCGACAAAGCGTAAGAAACAGGGCGCATACATGATCTCGGCGGTGGCCGAGATGTATGAGATTCATCCCCAGACGCTGCGACTGTATGAGCGCGAGGGACTGTTGCTGCCCAGTCGGTCGGAGGGGAACACGCGGCTCTATACCGACGAGGATCTGGAGCGGCTGGAGTTCATTCTGAATCTGGCGCGCGATCTGGGCGTGAATATCGCCGGAATCGCGATTATCTTGCAGATGCGCGAACGGATGGAGGAGATGAATCGCCAGATGCAGGGCTTCGTCGACTACGTTCGCACGGAGATGCTGGCGCGGATGCAGCAACAGCCCAGCGCGGGGCTGGTTCCAATGCCGCGGTCGGTGATTGTGCCGCTGAAGGGTGCGGCGGGCAGGGCGGCGGCGTTCAACGGGAAGGTTGCGGTACTGGCTGGCAAGGCGTTGCCGGTAAAGGGCGCGACTGTGGCGGCGAAGAGCGCGGCGGTCGGCAAGAAAGCGGCGAAGACAGGGAAGGCCAAGTAGAGCATCTACCGTAATGGGGTATGTCGTCATCGACCGCCGGGTGCCCCATCCATCGCGGTTTCATTAGCGATGGGTGGGAGGAATACCGTTCGCACTATAAGCCGCTGCGGAATGACAAACAAATTGGTCTATCGCCATTCCGAAAGTGATCTAGGTTTGGGGAACGCCGAAGGCGTCGAGGACATCGTGCAGGGTGACGATGCCTTCGATCTGATGTACGTCGGCGCGGCTGACGACGGGGAGCAGGTCGAGGTTCTTTTCGCCCATGCGTTCCAGCGCGAGGTCAATTCCCTGATCGGCGTGGATGTGTGGGAAGGCGGAGCCGGTCAACAGGGCTTTGATTGGGCTGAGAGCTTCAATCGGGCTGATGGCCTCGCTTGAACTGATGGCGCTCTCGGGGCGGGAGATTGCGCTCTCCAACTGCTCCAGAGTGAGGAGGCCGATGAGTCCGCGGTGGTCGGTGACCAGTCCGGTGCGGAAGGCCGTGGCGCGCAACTCTGCGAGGGCCTGTTGTACGGTGGTTGCGACATCCAGCAGTGGGCCAGCGGGTCTGAGAATGCTGGCGGCTGTGCGCCGGTCGAGTCGCTGGCGCGTCTTGGCGCTGGGCAGATGGATGCCGTCCTGCGTGGCCAACGCCTCGTAGATTGGTTCGCGTTGCAGGCGCGAGGCGACGAAGAGGCTGACCAGATTGGCGATCATCAGCGGAACGATGACGGCGTAGTCCTGCGTCATCTCGAAGATCATCAGGACGGAGGTCATGGGGGTGCGAACGACTCCAGCGAAGACCGCTCCCATGCCGACCAGAGCGTAGGCTCCCGCGGTTGCGGTGTGCAGCGGGAAGAGGTGGTGCGCAAAGGTTCCAACGATGCCGCCGACCATTGCGCCGAGGAAGAGCGATGGGCCGAAGATTCCTCCCGCGTTGCCCGAGGCGTAGCTGGTGGTAACGGCGATCAGCTTGAGCGCCAGCAGGAGCAGCATCAGATGCAGCGCCATGCGCCCGTTGAGAGCGTCGCCGACGTAGCTGTAGCCGACGCCCAGGACCTGCGGCACGAACCATCCCATGGCTCCGACCAGCAGGCCTCCGGCAACCGGCTGAAACCAAACGGTCTTCTGCGGCATTTGGCGAAAGCGCAGGCGTAGGTTGAGCAGGAGTTTGGCGAAGAGCGCCGAGACGATGCCGCCAGCGATGCCAAGCACGGCGTAGACGCCAAACTCCGCCGCGCTGACCAGGTGGTACTGCGGCACGGTGAACAGCGGGTGGTCGCCGAGCAGAAGGCGGAGAACCACCCAGGCCGTCGCCGAGGCCAGAACGACGCCGCCCATGATCGGAGCGTTGAGGTCGCCCATCACCTCTTCCAGCGAAAAGACGACGGCGGCCAGCGGCGTGTTAAAGGCTGCGGCGATGGCTGCGGCGGCTCCGACCGGGATCAGGTTCTGAATCTGTTCGGTGCTGAGGCCGAGCCATTGTCCGAGCAGCGAGCCGATTCCTGCGCCGACCTGCACGGACGGGCCTTCGCGACCCAGAGGAATTCCGCTGGCCAGAGTCGCCGAGGTGCAGAAGAACTTGCCCAGAACTGTGCGCAGAGAGATGCGTCCGCCGTTTGCGAAGAGCGCGGCCTTGGTCTGCGGAACGCCGCTGCCGCGCGCTCCGGGAAAAGAGCGATAGAGCAGATAGCCAATGCCAAGCGAGCCGGCGACGGGCAGAGCAAGCCGTCGCCAAGGCTCGCCGCCAATCGGGTAGAGACGCATCCCCATGCGCTCGGTCAGCAGGATGAAGGCGACGACGACCAGCCCGGTGAGTGCTCCGATCACCAGCGAGAGAAGCAGGAAGACCTGACTCTCGCGCCGACGAAGCGAAGCTATGCGCTCTGTCAACGAGAGCTGCCACCAACGCCTATCTTCCGATTGCATTCCCTCCGCCATCTCGCGTAATTCCTCTGATCCAGTGTAACGTCTGGAAATCGCAAAAGAGTGGGATTGTGGGAGATGGGGGCGAACAGAAGCAGTCTGATCGACCCACGCATTTCGTGCAACGAACTACACTGGAAGGACAGATAATTACGCTGGAAGAGGACGATGAATTTGCTGCTGCGGATCTTGTTTTATGGCGCGCTGGTCGGGACGGTGACGTCGACGATCTATTGTGGAATGGTGTTGGTGGGAGCGCTGCGCTTTGCTCGGCGCAAGCGACGCGAGGAGCGGTCTCCGGTGGAGTTTCTGCCGCCGGTCAGCGTGTTGAAGCCGCTGCATGGCACCGAGCCGGATCTTGAGGAAAATCTGCGGCGCTTCTTTGCGCTGGACTATCCGGAGTACGAATTACTCTTCTGCGCGCGCAACGATGGCGATCTGGGCTTGCAGATGGCGCGGAGGATTGCGGCCGAGCATCCCGAGGTGCGCGCCAGATTCCTGACCTGCGGCGAGCCGCAGTTTCCCAACGCCAAGATGTGGTCGCTGACCATGTTGGCCAAGGCGGCGCAGTACGAGACGCTGGTGACCAGCGACGCCGATGCGCGCGTCTCGCCCGACTACCTGCGGCGGATGGTGCAGGAGTTGGCCGATCCGCAGCGCGAATTGGCCTCATGTCTCTACGTCGGACGGACGACGGGCGGATTTGCCGCACAACTGGACGCAGTGGGCAAGAGCGTCGAGATGACGGGCGGAATTCTGGTCGCCGATATGGTCGAGGGGGGAACGCACTTTGCCTTGGGCGTCAGCATGGTGTTGCCCCGCGAGGCGTTTGAAAAGGCTGGCGGCTACGAGGATCTGGGACAGTATTACGCCGAGGACTTTGTGTTGGGCAATCGTCTGGCCGAGGCCGGCTACGGCGTCCGCATGGCGAACTACGTGATGCGGCTGATGGTGCTGCCGCAGGGGCTGCGCGCCTCCTTCCGCGACCAGTTGCGTTGGATGAAGAGTACGCGGCGGTCGCGTCCGGCGGGACACTTGGGGACGGGGTTGACCTATGCGGTTCCCTTTGGGCTGCTGGGGCTGGTGTGGGGTTTGCTGGCGGGACATCCCGTGACCGGAGCGCTGTGGCTGCTGGCGACCTGCGCCAATCGCTGGGCGATGGCGGCGGGGGTACTTGCGGCACTGGAAGATGAGCAGGCAGGCTGGCCTACGCTGATCTATCCACTGCGCGACTTGCTGGGCTTTGCGGTGTGGGTTGCGAGCTACATCGGCAGCACGATGGTCTACCACGGCGGAGAGTACTCGCTGGGGCCGGACGGACGATTCGAGCCGCTCGAACGCAAGGCCATGGCCCCGGAAGAGAAGACCCCCGACGCCCGTTGGGGAAATTGATGGACGGGCGGTTTTGGCACGGATAAGGATCTCCGGCAAAGTATTAGGTTGGGCCTTCAGCCCTCGGTCTCTGTGCTAAACGTAACCCAGGCCTTCGGCCTAGGCGGTATAGAGCGCGCCGTTGGCGCTTTTAGAGTATCTTCCGAATCGCTATAGCCCAATTTGTTTGTCATCCCGGAGCGAAGCGAAGGAATCTGCTTTGACTCGTTGCTCGTCAGCACACAACGGTATATTTTCGCGCTACGAACAGAATACGGGGATTCTTCGCTGCGCTCAGAATGACAATTCTGAAGTTATGGCAATTGAAAATAGGACAAGTTGAAATTAAGGCTGATTGGTCAGGATGGACTTTCCTCCGGCGGCGGCTAGGGTGCGGACCGGGCCGAATGAGTTGAGGCTGGCGGTGCGCGCGGCTGGGCTGTAGGTCAGCAGGAAGATGCGGCGCGGGCTGGCCCACAGGCGGTCGAGCGAGGCGTCGTCCTCGAAGACGGCGGGAGCGTCTGGCCAGAAGCTGCCATACCACGGGCCGTTGATGTGTCCGTTGACGAAGTGGACGGGCTGGCGGGTGTAGAAGAGAAGGGTCGAGCCAGCGGTCAATTCTCCGTCGATCAGAATCAGATCGGGTTGCTGCGTGGCGAGGGCGGGGTGTGCGCTCTGCTCGGCGACGATGGACTGGGCCAGACCCTTTGAGCCCATCGTGGGATAGAAGCGAACCAGCCCCTCATGCATGCAGAGCAGCAGGCAGACCCCGGCGGCGGTCATGGTGAGATTCGCCGCGTAGGTTCGGCCACTGCGACGCAGCAGGTAGGCAATGGGGCCGATGGCGATCATGCCCAGTCCGACGAAGGTGAGCGGCGCGCGGAAGAGGCCCATCGCCGCTCCGGTCAGGTCGAAGAGATGGCTCAGGGAGAGGTTGTAGTCGCCGCCCTGCGAGAGCAGCGTGGCAATGTCGGTGTGCGGATCGGTGTGCGGCGCAGTAATGGCGAAGAAGATCGCGATGGCGGCGATGATCGAGCAGAGCGGGACGAGTAGCCAGCGGTGCCAGACAAGCGCGCTACGGGCTGACGAGGAGAGGCCGTAGCGGTCGGCGCGGGCCAGCAGGCCGCCGGCCATCAACGCCAGCGCGGGAATCGCGGGCAGCGAGTAGTACTCCTGCCGCGCCGAGAAGGTGAAGAAGACCAGAACCACTCCCGCCCAGAGAAGCAGTGTGAGTGCGGCCTCGTGGTCGCGGAGGTTCGCACTCCCACCCATGTCGCGGTGAAGCTGCGCCATGGATGGGGCCCCCGAGTGGGATGGGACGCCAACGCGTGTGCGCAGGTCGCGGATGTGGCGGCGGATGGCGGCGGGGAGAAACGCCGTCCAGGGGAAGAGCCAGAGCGCGGCCAGAAGCCAGAAGAGCCAGACCGGGACTTGGCCGTAGTCGTGCGGAATGCGTTTTTGCAGGAAGCGGGCGATGTGTTCGTTGTAGAGATAGAACCATGCCCAGCCGCCGTGCGCGGGCAGTCCGAGGCCTGCGGGCAGCGCGATTGCCGGATTGCGCAGAGCCGCCAGAATGTGCCACGGAGCCGCAATCAGCAGAAAGACCAGCGTGGAGGGGATCAGTCGCAGCTTCAGCAACAGGCGAAGCTGTCCGGTGAGAGCCAGATAGAAGACGACGAATCCGAGCGGGAAGAGAACGCCGATCAGACCCTTGGTCAGCAGGTTCAGCGCCGTGACCGCAGCGAAGATCAAGCAAGGGATGAGAGCGGATCGAGTCTCTATGATCCCACCCATGTCGCGATGAGACTGTGCCATGGATGAGGCACCCGGAAGTGCGGACTTTGTTGGCACCTCGGAGAAAATGCGGGGATCCTTCGCTGCGCTCAGGATGACAACTTCTTTGGCGAATCGTTCTTTCGCGTGGATGCGTTCGAGGGCGACCAGAAAGGCGTGGACGGCCAGCGTCATCCACAGGCAGATCAGAATGTCTGGAATGAAGAAGCGGGTGTAGAGGAACGGGCCGATGCAGGTGGCCAGCGCCAGTGCGGAGTAGAGCGCGCCGCGGTCGCGATGATCGGCGGGAGAGACGTCCGCGAAGAGGCGCAGGCCGAGGGCGTAGACGGCCAGCAGCAAAGCCAGCGTCATCAGCGCGATGGGAAGGCGAGCGGCCCAGTCGGTCGCGCCGAAGAGGTGCATCGATCCGGCGGCGAGCCAGTACATCAGCGGCGGCTTGTCGAAGAAGCGGATGCCGTCGATGTAGGGCGTGACGTAGTCGTGGCGCAGTAGCATGGAGCGGGCGATCTCGATGTAGATCGAGTCCACGTCGTCCAGCAGGCCGGGGGTGAAGAGGCTGCCGATGTGCAGGACAAACCACGCGGCGACGATCATTGCGACGGAGCGCGGGTTCCAGCGGGCTGGCGTGGGCTGGCGGATGGATTGGACGGGAGAATTACTCACTGCGGAGGGTCTCATCTTTCTGCGGAGTTGGGGTGTGGGCTGGCGTAGCGTTCGCGGAGGAAGAAATATCGTAGCGCGGGGCGAGATCCAGGGGCCTGTCTGTGAACAGAGCCTTGCCCGAGGTCTCCACGAGCAGGATTGCGCGTGAGCCGAGCAGGCGGTCAACCTCGTCGCGCTTCTCCAGCGGGACGAAGAGAATCTTGCGCGGGCCGTTGCCCCACTGCGCGGCCAGTTCGTCGTGGGTGAGGAAGAGTCCCTGCGCGTCGGCGAAGGTCGAGCCGAAGAGCATCGAGGACGAGCGGCCATCGACCAGCAAGGCGGGACGGTTGAGCGGACGGTTCAGGTAGAAGGGAATCGACGATCCGTAGGCCTGATCGCCGTAGAGCAGCACTGTATTGTCGCGGGAGATGACGCGCGCGGCTTCGAGCTGCTGGATCTTGGCGGCCATATCCTGCGAGGAGAGCATCGGCGCAAAGCGGACGAGCGCGATGTGCGCGGCGACGAGGAAGACCGCCGAGGTGAGCGCGAGGGCGGTGGTGGCGGCGACGTGACGACGGCGGGTGCGCAGGATCCACGCGACCGCGGGGCCGATGGCGAAGGCGGCTAGAGCAAGGCTGGCGGGAAGGCGCAGCGCGGCAAAGCTGGGGCCGGTCAGGTCGAAGAGGCTCGACATGGAGAGGGTGTAGTCGCCCACCCCGCGATGGGCGAGCAGTTCGCCGATGTCGGGGACGAAGGCGAGGTGGCGTGAGGTCCACAGACCGTAGGCCAGCGCCGC
>JARLFY010000039.1 GCA_031296325.1 Acidobacteriaceae bacterium
ATGAATGTGAAAAAAAATGCTTGTTGCGTGGGAAATAATTTTCCTAGGCGGTATCGACATATATTCGAATACAGCGTTTTTATCCGCAGCAGAGCTATAGGGCGGGCCTTCAGCCCTTGGTCCATTCGCTGGGCGTCTACCTAGACCTTCGGTCTGGGCTGGTATGGGACGGGCCTTTGGCCCTTGCCAGACAACGGCGAGGCAACAGCAAAAGCAGATTCCCTTCGAGGATGACAAATAAAAAACAAGCAACGGCAAAGGCTGAAATATCAGTAGAAACGCTCTTTTGCAGATACGTTATATATGTCGATATGGCCTAGAACTTAAACGACAGACCAGCCTGAATCGTTCGTGGAGACTCGGCCAGAAACAGCGTTCGCCCGTCGGCGGAGAGGAACGGTCGATAGCCCTCCGCCAGCAGGTTTGTCACGTCTACCGTGGCCTCGATTCCCGGCGGAAGTCGATCTCCCCAGCGCACGGCCTGCCGCAGATAGATGCACAGGTAGCCCTGATCGCTGAGAGCCTCGTATGGCGCGACCGCTGTCATCATCTGCTGCGGCTGCCAGCGATAGGATGCGCGCAACATCGTTCCAGTGCGCTCGTCGCGGCCCTGTAGCGCGATCGTTGCCGCCTGTGACGGCTCGCTGTGCATCCCCGAAGTGAGTTCGGACAACCCTGTACCTGTACTGCGACTCGTCATTGCCGCGCCGCTCTGATACTCCAGTTCAGCCCATAGACTTGCAGTCAGCGGCTCGGAGAGCCTCAGGCTCAGGCCATTGGCGGTATATCCCGCGCTCAGAAAACGGAAGCTGCCGGTCGTCGTGTCCACCACGACGCTGCCTGCACTGCTGTCTGCGGCCAACTCTTCCGCACCCGTTGCTCCACCGCCAGAGATGGTCGAATTACTGATCGAATCGTGGTACACCGCAGCCTCAATCAGCCCGCCTCGGACCTTTCGGCTTAGCGCAATCTCTTGATGCTTGCCGCGCTCGGTGCGCAATACTCCGCCGCTGATCGCCGCCACGGGCAACTTCGCGGCAATCGAATCCAGACCGTCGAATCCCTGTAGGTCGCGCGCGGTCGCCAGTCTGTAGCGTACTGCCCAGACCTCTCCGGGGCGCACGGTCACACGCAGAAAGGGCTGTCCCGTCAGAGCCGTGCCCGTGGTGTGGATCGCGTAGATTGTGCCTCCCGCCTCCATCTCCACGGCGTCGCCCAGGGGGATTCTCTCCGCGCTGGCCATGCGCAGAACCTGTAGCCCCGCGACCTCTCCGCCGCTGTCTGCGCTCACCATCTCAGGATGCGAGGCATAGCTCACCACCACGCGCGACTCGCCCGCCAGACCGGTTCGTCGTTCAAATCCTGCACTGATCTCCGTTGCAGGCCCAGCGCCCAGACCGGTGTCGCCCCCCGCAACCTCGGCCCGCAGCATTGCGATGGATCCATCACTTGCCGCTCGATCCAGCGCGACTACGCTGCCAACTCCGCCCTCGCCAAAGCCACCTCCGTCCGAGACAGAGCCTCGCGCCTGTAGGGAAGACGTGCGCGAACCTTCCTGCGCATTCGACGACAGCAGAACCACGTCTCCCAACACTCGTAGAATTGGGCGATTTGCCGCCGAACGCAGCGTCCAGGTCCAGTCGTCTCCCGGCTCATCCGGTCTGCGTCGCTCGACCGGCAGCCAGGTCGTCGGATCCGACAGCATCCCCATCGTCAGGTTGACGGTCGCTCGCATTCCAGTTGAAAGTCGAAGATTGTTTCGCAGCGAGGGAACAAACAGCGCGGCGGACGCGCGCACCTGATACTTACCCGGACGAAGATTGGCAATTCGGTACTGCCCATAGAGGTCGGTGAACGCCGTTCCAACACACTGCGAGCCGACGCTCAACACCTCGACCAGCGCGCCCATCTGTGCCACGCCCTGCGTGTCGCGCACCACGCCGGAGACCGTCGCCGTCGTAGCGGCGGCACACACCGCCGTCGTCAGCGGCAGAAGCAGCGCGCCGAGCCAGAGCCCCATCCCGAATCGTGTCCATCTACCTTGCACAGTCGGCATCACCCTGTGCGTCGACGGCCTTCTCCCAAGTGACGGGCCGGAAAAAGTGGCCCGTCTGGACTCTCTGCGCCAAGGATCGATCATCGCAATCCAATCCGCGTAATCGTCTCCTTGTTGACTGCGCATTCGCCCTAATCTTACTTCAGCCGAGCGCTGTAGACTCCCGCGCTTCAACCTTGCTTCGTCCGAGCAATCTTACTCCACGGAGAACTTCGCAGACTCCTCGGTCTCCTGCTTGGTAACTGCATCGTTGATCTTGATTTTCAACTGATACTGTCCCGGATCCAATCTTGCCAGAGGAAGACTCTTTGCCAGCGTCAACTGATCCGCATTCGGATTCAACTTATTGGATGACTCCTGCGTGTCCAGCACAGGCTTGTTCGTCGCCAAGTTCAAAATCTGGTAGTTGATTGTTGCGCTGTTCTGCTTGCTCTTCTCATCGATTCCCAGATTGTAGACCTGCATCCAGAAGTTCAGGCTCTGCGCCCGGCTGAACTTCGCCGGAGCAGACACGGCTCCGTTGACGGCGACTCGCGGACGAATCCGCGTATTGCCGATGACGAAGTTTCCTCCGCCGATCTCCTTCGATGGAACGCGTTCCATCTGGTCGGCCAGAATCAGCGAAGAGTGCGCCAGTGTGTCGTCGTCGAACTTCGGCACGTTGATGCTGCGCGTCCACCGTCCGATGTGGTCTGGATTGTTCACGTCCTTGATGACGATGTCGATCTTGTACAGCCCGGGACGCAGCGGCAAAGCCTTCCAGTAGACCGACGCAGCCTTCTGCTTGGCGTCCAGTAGTTCGCTCGGAGTGCTCACTTCGACGGTGTCCTCAAACGTCCCGTTGGGCACGATCTTGTGCGTCATGTTCGACACGCGACCCAGAATGTTCACCTTACCCACCGACACGCCGTCCTTGGTGTTGAAGGTGATGTCGGAGTTGTGAACCTGAATTGTGATCGGCACGATCACCGTGTCGTTGGTCACCTTCACGTAGTCCGAGCGCACGTCGAAGAGGAACGGCGGTCCGGTTAGAATCTTGGAGTCCGCCATGAACTCCATCATGTCCTGAAACTTGATTACAGGCGGCGCCATGATCTTGGCCGACAATTCCAGCCGGTCGAACTGCTTGTTCTGCTGTTGCTGCTGAAATCCGGCATCGCCGCCCAACTGCTCGATTCCGCCCTGCGACCGATCCTTCTTCTCCGACTGTCCGTTCTCTTCGGACTGCGTCAATCCGGCGTTGGGAGTATTTTTGAGTGCGTCCTTCTCCCCGCGATCAATGGTGTAGTGGTAGTCGCCGCACTGGCAGGTATCCACAAACTCCAGATCGATGTTGTCGCCGATGCCCTCGATATATCGGTAGTGCCACACCTCGAAGGGGAAGGCCGCCGTGCTTCCGCCGCCCTCATCCTGTGGCCGCTGATACTCGCCGCCGCTGGGATGGGAATCGATGTCGTCCGGCTTGCCGTAGGCGATGTAGATGTGTCCGCGATCGGTCATCCATCCCGGCTTGCCCGCCGCGAAGTGCTCGTTGGCGTAGGCGATGCGCGCATAGATCTCGTCGCGATACTCGTTCTCCGGCGAGTCGGGGCTGGGATTGCGCCGCTGCCAGAAGTTCTCGATGAACTGCTCTCGCTCCTCATCGTTGGTCAGGTGCTTGAAGGCCTGCAACTCGGTGTCGGTGATGATCCAGCGCACATCCTGATCGAGCCAGGTCTTGAAGTCGCCGCGCAGCTCCTGCTTTAGATCCTTCTGCTGCTGGACGCGTTCCTTGTCGGTCAGCCGACGCTTCAGCGGATTCGGTTTCTCCACCACGGGCGGAGTCTGCGTCACGCCATCGACCGCAGTCTTGCCAGCCGGAGTCGCCTGCTGCTCCTGCGCGGAACCCCACCCCGCCAACATCGGAGACAACATCACGCCCAGAACCATTCCACCCAGTAATTTCATAAGCCCGCAACACTCCTGTTTCCGCTCTATCTGCCGCAGGATCTACCCTGGGATCTTTATTGCAGAACTCTCTCTGTACTCTTTTCCGGCCTATTGCCCCGTCGAAGGATGCAGAGACGATTCCACGCTTCATTGTAGTGCGCCCAATGCACAGTGACAAGCCGCCGCGCCACCCTATCCTGTATCATCATCAACAAAGAGAACGCGTGCAAAATATCCGCAGCTATATGTAGAAGGCGGAATGGAACCAACTCCTGCGTTTCCGCGTACAACGTAACAGGGCCATACCAAACCAGCATCAAGAAAGCCTGCATGAGCACGAAGAAGATTGTAGCCATCGTCGTCATCGTCCTGATTCTGGCGGGAATCATCGCCGGCGTCGTTCTGTACCGCCAGTCGAAGATCGTCAAGGTCGCCACCGGCAAGGTTGTGCGCGAGAACCTGATTTCGGAGGTCAGCGGCACCGGCCAGATCAAGCCCAAGACCTACGTCAATATTGGCGCAACCTCCTTCGGGCGCATCACCCATCTCTATGTCAAGGAGGGGGATCGCGTCCACAAGGGCGACATTCTGGCCCGTGTCGAGAGCGTTCAGCCCGAGGCCACCGTCGCCGCCCAGCAGGCCGCCATCGCCAGTTCGCGCACCGACATTGCGTCGTATGTCGCCGCCGAGAACACCGCTCAGGCCAACATCGCCGAGGCCAAGGCCGATCTTGAGCAGAAGAAGTTCGACTATGATCGCTCTCTGGCTCTCTACAACGCCAAACTCATCGCCAAGCAGGACTTCGACGCCAAGAAGGCCGCCTACGATATGTCGAACGCGACCCTCGCCCAGCGCGAAGCCGCGCTCGCACAGGCCCGCGCGCAGACCGCCAGCCAGCGCGCCCATCTCGATCAGGCCGTTGCCAGCCAGCGTTCCAACTTCGACGCTCTCGACAAGACCATCAGTCGCGCGCCGTTTGACGGACTGGTTACCAATGTCCCCGTCCGCGAGGGAGAGACCGTCGTCGTCGGAATCCAGAACGCCGAGGGATCGACCCTGATGACCCTCGCCGACATGTCCATCATTACCGCCGAGGTCAAGGTCGATGAGACTGACATCGTCAACATTCGTATGGGCCAAGTCGCCAACATTACCGTAGACGCTCTGCCCGGACGCACCTTCAAAGGCCACGTCACCGAGGTCGGCGATCAGGCGCTACTGCGTACCACCGGCATCGCCACCTCGCAGTCCACCACCGGAACCGAGGAGGCCAAGGACTTCAAGGTCGTCGTCACTCTCGACCAAGGTCCCGACGCGCATCTCGAAGAGCTTCGCCCCGGCCTCTCCACCACCGCCAAGATCACCGTGGCCGAGCGGCCCAACGCTCTCACTCTTCCCATTCAGGCGCTGGTCCAGCGCGATCCCGATCTGGAAAAGATCTTCTCCGCCCACGACGGCAAGCCCAGCGATGCCGACTCTTCCGCAAAATCTGCGCCCATTCAGGGCGTCTATCTGCTGACCGGCGATGGAGGAAAGCTCCACCCCACCTTCGTCCCCGTCACTACCGGAGTCACCGGAACCACGGATATTGAAGTCCTCTCCGGCCTGAAGCCGGGCGACGAGATCGTCGTGGGCCGCTATCAGGTTCTGCGCGCCCTGCACAGCGGAAGCCCGGTCAAACGCGACAACTCCACACCAGTTACCACTTCCGACGACGAGGATAAATCCTAGGCTGTATCGACATATAAATTTTGGCAACGTTCTCTGAGATTGGCCCGTGTGTGGGCTGTCCGACGAAAGGCAACCGCAGATCCTTCGACTCCGCAGGTGCAAAATGCTGCACCTGCTCCGCTCAGGATGACAATTCTTTTGTTTATTAAGTGTTTGTTGGTCGCTTATATGTCGATACGCACTAGGCTGTATCGACACGTAGGATGGAATCTATCGTCGCGACTCTTCCTGCGCATGAAAGGAAGTGGTCGGCAGGACTATGATGGGAGCCGTGCCTTCGCAGACGCAGTATCGGTTGGGAGATATTCTGGCCAACGCCATTACTCATGGCGTGGGAGCGGTTCTTGCGCTGGTCGGAGCGGCGTACCTCATCGTCCGTGCAGGCCACGGCAGTGCCTGGCTGATCGTCAGTTGCAGTATCTACGCGGCCTCGCTCCTGCTGGTCTATCTTTGCTCAACGCTCTACCACTCGCTGGTGCGAACGCGCGCGCGGCACGTTTTTCTGGTGCTTGACCACGCGGCGATCTACCTGTTGATTGCAGGAACCTACACGCCCTTCATGCTGGTCTCGATGCGCTCTCGATTGGGCTGGACTCTGCTCGGCGTAGTGTGGACTCTGGCGGTCGCAGGAGTGATCTTCAAGAGCTTCGCCGTTGGGAGGTTTCCCGCAGCCTCGGCGACGGTCTATTTGCTGATGGGCTGGTGCATCATCTTCGGCATACGTCCGCTGCTGGCCGCAATCTCGTCGCATGGCATGATGTGGCTCGGCGCGGGAGGCATCGCCTATACGCTGGGAATCGTCTTCTTCGCCAACGATCGGCTGCACTTCTTCCATGCCCTCTGGCACCTGTTTGTTCTGGCCGGAAGCCTTGCTCATTACTTTGCGATTCTCTTTTACGTGGTTCCGTCAGGTTCTTGAGGCCGAAAGCGCTTCCTCCTGTTACTCTAGATAGCAGTGAGCGCCCTTTCCATTGCGACCGCAAAAGAGGTCTTCGACCTGCTCCGCGACGATCTCGCCGCGATTGAGCAGGAGTTTACCCGTCAATCCGCGTCTGAAGTCGAGGTCATCACCGACATTGCGCAGTATCTGATGGCGGGCGGGGGCAAACGCATTCGTCCGTTGCTGCTTCTGCTCTCGTCGAAGGCTCTGGGCTGCACCAGCCAATCGCGCATCCGTCTGGGCGCGGTGGTCGAGATGCTGCATACTGCGACGCTGGTCCACGACGACATCATCGACGAGGCCGACACGCGGCGCGGTCGTCCCTCGTCAAACACCACATGGGGCAACGCCAAGTGTGTTCTGGCGGGAGACTGGCTCTACATGCAGTCGTTCTCGACCGCTCTGGAAGAGCGCAACTTCCGCGTGCTGGAGCTGCTTATCTCGCTGACTCAGCAGATGGTTGAGGGCGAGTTGCTACAGATGCAGAAGCTCGGCCACCTCATCAACGAGGAAGAATACTTCGACCTGATCTTCCGCAAGACCGCCTGCCTGTTCAGCGTCTCCATGCAACTTGGCGCGGCGATTACCGGCGTCAGCGACGAGACCGAAGCCAAACTCGGAGAGTATGGACGCAACCTCGGCCTCGCCTTCCAGATCGTCGACGACGTACTCGACCTGACCACCACCGAGAGCATTCTGGGCAAGCCCGTAGCCAGCGATCTGCGCGAGGGCAAGGCGACGCTGGCCGTCATTCATGCGCTCGAACGCGGTACCGGAGCCGAACGCGAGGCGATCCGCATGGTTCTGGCCGACCGCAGCTTCGCCAACATCTCTCACCCGGAGATTCTGGAGATTCTGGAGCATCACGGCTCCATCGCCTACGCCATGGATACGGCCTGCGCCTACGCCGAGGCGGCGCGCCTCTCCATCGCCGACCTGCCCCACACCGAGGCCAAACGCGCCCTGCTCTGGGTTCCCGGTTTCGTCACCAGCCGCGACCGTTAGTCCCACGGGATGACATCGACAGCAGTTCTGATTGAGATAAGAACCGACCACGGATAAACGCGGATAAACACGGATTTAGAGAATTTCTCGAATTACTTCAGAGGCTTGGAATAATTGTCATTCTGACCCTCGAATGGAGTGAAGGGGAAGAATCCCCGCATTTTGCTCGCAGGGTCATGGTCTACACCGCTGGGGAGATGCTCTAGTGGTGTAGACCGTCGCATAGCGAGCAAAAGCAGATTCCTCCGCTTCGCTGCGGAATGACAAGCAAATTGGTCTATAGCAATTAGAGAAATGCGCTCAGGCAGAACGGTCTTGTTTTATCCGTGAAGATCCGTGTTGATCCGTGGTCGGCCTTTGTTTTTCGTGATAATCGAAGCGCCTGATGCAGAACTGATATTCTATGGTTCATGTCCTTTATGCTCGTAATCAACGGTCAGAATCGCAGCTTCGAGAAGCTGACCTCCTCGTCCTCGCTTGCCCATTTGATCGCAGAGATGAACCTGAAGGGCGACCGCATTGCGGTAGAGCTCAATGGCGCAATCATTCAGCGGGATCGCTGGAACGACACGTCTATCGCCTCAGGGGATCGGCTGGAGGTCGTTCACTTCGTCGGCGGCGGGCTGTCCATCTAAAAGACGGCGCAGGGCCTCTCTCCTAAAAGATTGAATCCAGCCAGAGACGCCAGAATCTTGCCGCAGCCTCTGCCAGCGCGGGAGCGTGGCTTTGCGCGGCAGATCGCAGCGTTGTGGGAGAGATTTCGCGATGGCTCAACTCGCAGGCGTGGCCTACATACCAACGCTCCAATCCCCGCTCTGTCACCTCGGGATGAAACTGCAAGCCAAGCGCGAAGTTGTCCACCGTAAACGCCTGATTGCGGTATAGTTCCGTGCTTGCCAAGTGGGCCGATCCCGGGGGCGGATCGAAGGTGTCTCCGTGCCAGTGAAAGAGCGATACCTCGGGAGCGAGAAGAGGAGCCAACCACTCTGGGGGATGCGGAGCGTTGCTGGCAGCATGAATTGGCGCCCAGCCAATCTCCGCTCCATGCGCTCCGGAGTAGACGCGCGCGCCCAGCGCCGAGGCCATCAGTTGCGCTCCCAGACAGATGCCCAGCGTTGGCTGGCGAGCCTGCAAGCGTGCCGCAATGCAGGAGATCTCGTCCTTCAGGAAGGGATAATCCAACTGGTCGTATACGCTGATGGGGCCGCCCATAACGACCAGCAGATCGCACGTCTCCGCCTGTGGCAGAGGGAAGCGCGCCGTGGCAACCTCGACCGTCTCGATAGAAAAGTCACGCTCGCGCAGAGGCAATTCGAGGGATCCGAGATCCTCAAAGGCGACGTGGCTGAGTACCAGAGCGTGGCGAAGATTCATCTTTGCAGCCTCGGACAAGAGGCGTCAGACTCAATGTTTACGCCTGTACGCCGTGGCATTTTTTGTACTTTTTGCCGGAACCGCAGGGGCAGAGGTCGTTGCGGCCGACCTTTTCACCTGTGACGCGCTGGGCGGGAGTGGCTGCTCCGTCTCCTGCTCCTGCTGCGCGGGCCTGTTCCAACTCGCGCTTCTTCTTGCGTTGGAACTCCTTTTCCAGCTCGTCAATGGTCGTCGACGGGGCGCGGGTGTGAATGGGGATAGGCTCGTGTTGCTCGTGCTCGTGCTCATGCTCGGCGGGAGGCAGGGGAAGCGCAGCTTGTTGCGCCTCTGCCAGAGCGCGGGCATTCTGTGCGGCCTGCATCTGCTCGGGAGACTCGATGGGCGTGCCATCGGGTCCGATGATCTGCATGCGGAAGAGGTGGCGCGCAGTGTCCTGCTGGAACTGGAGCATCATCTGCTCGAACATCTCGAAGGACTCGCGCTTGTAGGCGACCAGCGGATCCTGCTGCGCATAGCCGCGTAGACCGATGCCTTCCTTCAAGTGATCCATCGCCAGCAGGTGATCCTTCCACAGGCCGTCGAGTACCGAGAGCATGACGATGCGTTCGTGGTAGCGCAGGGCGGGTGCGCCGAGAATTTGCTCCTTGACGTCGTAGCGGGCGCGGATGGCTGCGAAGATTGCCTCGCCCAGTTCGTGGCGATTGAGCAGCGCCGCGTCGAGAGCGTCTGGACCTTCGTTCAGCTTGATGCCGAAGATGTCGTAGATCTGGTTGAAGATAGCGGTAAGGTTCCACTCCTCGGCGTGTTGTTTGGCCGGAGCAAACTCGTCGAGAATATTCGACAGGATGGTGGAGACGTAGTCCTCCGAGATAAGTTGCTTCTGGTCGACTCCCTCCATCAACTGCCTGCGCAGTCCGTAAACCGCCTCGCGCTGCTTGTTCATCACGTCGTCGTACTCGAGGACGTGTTTGCGGGACTCGAAGTTCTGCGACTCGACGGCCTTCTGCGCGGCCTCGATGCGGTTGGAGATCATGCGGCTCTCGATGGGGACGCCCTCTTCCATGCCGAGACGCTGGAGCAGCGGGCCGACCCAGTCGCGCGCGAAGATGCGCATCAGGTCATCTTCCAGTGAGAGGAAGAAGCGCGAGCTGCCGGGGTCGCCCTGACGTCCGGCGCGACCGCGAAGCTGATTGTCCACGCGGCGCGATTCGTGGCGTTCGGTGCCAAGAATGTGCAGGCCTCCGGCGGCGATGACCGACTCATGCTCCTTCTGCGCGGTCTCCAGATGCGACGCGATTACCTCGTCCCAGGCCTCTTTGGTGGTCTCGAACTCCTGACTGGCGTAGTAGAAGCGAACCATGCCGGGGCCAGCGTTGGGCGAGATTGCACCCTCTGCGGCGGAGACGGCGCGGGCTCCCGCTTTCTTCACCAAGTCCTGTCGTGCCATAAACTCGGAGTTGCCGCCGAGCAGAATATCAGTTCCGCGGCCCGCCATGTTGGTGGCGATGGTGACCATGCCAAGACGTCCGGCCTGCGCAACAATCTCGGCCTCCTTCTCGTGAAACTTGGCGTTGAGAACGACGTGGCGAACGCCCTTGCGCTTGAGAATGTCGCTGAGCAACTCGGACTTCTCGATCGACGTTGTTCCGACCAGAACGGGCTGCTTGTCCTCGTGCAGACGAGCGATCTCGTCGGCCACGGCGAAGTATTTCTCCTTCGCGGTGCGGTAGACCACGTCGGGATTCTCGATGCGCAGCATCTTGCGATTGGTGGGGATGACGACGATCTCAAGTTTGTAGATCTTGTCGAACTCGGCTGCCTCGGTCTCGGCCGTTCCGGTCATGCCGGAGAGCTTCTTATAGAGGCGGAAGTAGTTCTGGAAGGTGATGGTGGCCAGCGTCTGATCTTCCTTGCGGATCGATACGCCTTCCTTGGCTTCGACGGCCTGATGCAGTCCGTCGGACCAGCGGCGACCGGGCATCAGACGACCCGTGAACTCGTCGACGATGATGACCTCGCCCTCTTTGACGACGTACTCCACGTCGCGCTTGTAGAGGTGATGCGCCTTGATGGCGACCTCGACGTGGTGCTTCAGATCCCAGTTCTCCGGGTCGGCGATGTTGCCGATGCCGAGCAGCTTTTCGATCTTCTCCCAGCCCTCGTCGGTGACGGTGATGGCGCGGGCCTTCTCGTCGACGACGAAGTCGCCAGTCCAGGTCTTGGTCTCCAGCGTCTCAACCAACTCGCCGGGTTCGAGATTCGGAATGATGAGGTTGACGCGGGCGTATTTGTCCGTTGTCTGGTCTGTCGGGCCGGAGATGATCAGCGGGGTGCGCGCCTCGTCGATCAGGATGGAGTCCACCTCATCGACGATGCAGTAGTACTGGCCGCGCTGCGACATGTCCTTCAGGTCGAACTTCATGTTGTCGCGCAGATAGTCGAAGCCAAACTCGTTGTTGGTTCCGTAGGTGATGTCTGAGCCGTAGGCCTCGCGGCGCTGCTCGTCGGAGAGGTCATGCACGATGACGCCGACGGTGAGACCGAGGAAGCCGTAGATCTTGCCCATCCACTCGGCGTCGCGCTTGGCGAGGTAGTCGTTGACGGTGACGACGTGGACTCCGTGACCGGCCAGCGCGTTCAGATAGCAGGGAAGCGTGGCGACCAGCGTCTTGCCCTCGCCGGTCTTCATCTCGGCGATCTTGCCGGAGTGCAGCACCATGCCGCCGATCATCTGCACATCGAAGTGGCGCATCTGCACGGCGCGCAGGCCGGCCTCGCGCACCACGGCAAAGGCTTCGGGCAGGAGTGCGTCCAGAGTGGCGTTTTCCACTGCGCGAATGCGCTCGTCGGCGTCTTCGTCTGCCGGGTCGATCTTCGCTTCGGCGAGTGCGTCGGCGATGCGCTTGCGGAACTCGTCGGTCTTGGCGCGGAGCTGCTCGTCGCTGAGCGCGTGAATCGCAGGCTCAAGAGCGTTGATCGCGTCGACGGTAGGCAGAAGTCGCTTCACCGCACGTTCGTTACTGGTCCCAAATATTTTGGCGAGTAGATTATTCAGCAAACTGGGTGTCCTTCAAAGTTTCGCGGGCCTTAATGACCCAACTTCAAGTTTACGCGATGTTTGCGTTCAAGGGATGCAATGAAAGCCTTGTTCCGAAATCAACCTTCAATTTTTTATGAACATTGAGCATTAGTGCATCTTTTAACAAGTCGTTTGCGTCTTCAAGTATAGAAATTTGAATCGGATGTTGCGGCTGCTACTGACAGTGGGCCAAGCTTCATTCCCACAACTTTTGGAGGATCTATGAAATCTATTGCAAAACATCTGGCATCTGCACTCTTCTGCGCGATCGTGGTCGGAGGCTCCGCTCTGGCGCAGAGCGTCAACATTGACTACGATCATACCGTCAATTTCATGAAGTTCAAGACCTATACCTGGGCACGAGTCCACGCGACCGACCCGGCGGTCGAGAACCGCATCACCATCGCCTTCAATCGCGATATGGCCAGCCGGTATATGACGGAGACCCAGTCGGGCGGCGACGTGACCATCTCCGCCGTCGAGGCAACCAGCGACAAGCAGGAATACTCCGACTTCTATAGCGGCATCAGCAACCTGACCTGGCAGCGCGGGTGGGGTAGCGGCGGATTCATGGATGGGCAGGCCTCCTTGCAGGATCTTCAGATCGGCTCTCTGGTTATTGACATGTACGACACCAAAACTCAGAAGATCATCTGGCGGGGAGTCGTTGCCGAGCCGGTGGCCAATGGGGTCTTGAACGTCTTGAAGGTGGATAAGGCCGTCACTCAATTGATCAACAAGTACCCGCCAAAATTCTCCAAGTAGGGTTGCTCCGAACTTCGCAATCGCTATCGATCAAGATTGAAGAGCCAGGGATGACAGCTCATCCTTGGTTTATAGCAGTGAGGCATACAGCAAGGATCCGCACATAAAAATGACCTGCCTGTTTCCACGTGGGAGACAGGCAGGTCATTTATCTTTGCGACTCTGTTTTTGCGATTACTTTGCGGCGCCAGGAGTCGGCGTGGGCAGTGGAATTTCAGTCTTCAGGAAGGCAACCAGCGGCGACTTGGCCTCTTCCAGAGCGATGACCACCGATTGCGCGTTCAGATCCGCTCCAACAGCGCTGGTGTGGGTATGATCCTTGGGAAAGAGCAGCGCCGTCTTCTCTGGCCCGGCCGCTTGCAGACGGTCTGCCTCGATCGTAGCCATATCGATGTAGGCGACGTGTTCGTTTTCGGAAAGCTGCTTCAGAAGCCCGTCGTAGCCCATGTCGCGCTCGACCTGCTGCACGCCGTTGGCATCCTTCGTCCACACGTTGCGAACGGTCAGAGAGAGCAGCATCGGCGTAGCTCCCTTGGCCTTGGACTCCGCGATGTACTTGCGGATGTACCAGCCGTAGGTATGAACCGTCTCCGTCTTTCCGGCCAACGGGCCGGTGATCTGCGGCACGTCCTGCGACTCGTCGCCGATGCCCTTGATGGTTCCGCGCGGCTTGTCTCCGCCCAGATCGCCAGCGTCGTTATGTCCCCATTGCAGCAACACGAAGTCGCCCGGCTTCATCTCCGCCAGCACGTTGTTCCACGATCCCTCGTTGATGAAGGTACGGCTGCTGCGTCCTGCGTGTGCGCGATTGGCTACGTTGATCTTTTTGGGGTCGAAGTAGCGCGCCAAGTGGTCGCCCCAGCCGAGGTCGGCTCCGTTGCGCGCCGTCGAATCGCCCACAATGAAGACCGTCGGCAGCTTGCGATTGAGCGCCGGATCCTTCGGCAGATTGGTCTGCACAGGGGTGTCGGGCGGACGCGTGTCCACAGGCTTGTTTTGAGCCTGCGAAGCCAAGGTCGTGGTGAATGCGAGCAGAAGAACCGATGCAAAGCGGGACGCGGAATTTGACATGAGCAAAAGCGTATCACTGGCTCTGAATAATTGTCATTCTGAACTTGTCCCGTATTTGAATTTGCTCTGTCATCCGACTAGGATTGGGACGCCGGTACTACGGAGGAAGATCGATGATTAAGTTGAAATCCAGAGAAGATTTGTTCGCTGTCTTCTTGTCGTTAGCCATGGTCGCATGGAGTGCATCAACCTCTGCGCAAACTCCATCTGCTCCGCCCATGCCGGACTCTGCGGCTCCGACATGGAGCGACGTTGCAAGCTGGGACAGCGTTCATCCGAGCATAACGAAGAACATCGTCTACGCGAATGTTCCCATTCTGCCCAATCCCAGTGCGAACGGCGATCCCGGCGTTGCAGGCGGTGGAGCGTCTACTGTTGCCAACTCGCCGAACGCGGCTCCGGGAACGATGGATCTTCATCTCGATGTGCTACAGGTCTCCTCGTCGAAGCCCACTCCGGTCGTCATTCAACTGCACGGCGGAGGTTGGATTCGCGGCTCTCGACCGAGTTCCTACAAGACCTTCAACGCGCTGCTGGCCGCAGGTATGAGCGTGGTTACGGTGGATTATCGTTTGGCCAAGGATGCTCCCGCTCCCGCCGCCATTGGAGACGTGCGCTGTGCCATGGCGTGGGTCAAGGCCAACGCCGCGAAGTATAACTTCGACCTCTCCCGCGTGGTCGTCTACGGCGCATCCGCAGGTGGGCATCTCGCACTGATGGCGGCCTACGCTCCCGCTTCGTTCAATCCGCCGGGATGCACCGACCAGCCCAAGGTTGCCGCAGTTCTCGACTTCTATGGGCCGACGAATCTCGTCGAAGGACTCAGCGAACATGGCAGTTCGGACTTTACGCATCAATGGCTGGGCGTCGAAAAGCCGCTCTTTCCCTATGCTCCAGCCTCTGGCGCTGCGGTCACCGGCGACGGCGCGCCCGCTCTGCCAAGCTCGCGAACTCCGCGCTGGGCTGCTCCAAACGGCGCAACGCTGGCCCGCGCTAGGCAGATGTCGCCGATGAACTACATTCACGCAGGACTTCCGCCGACCTTTATTGTTAATGGAGATCACGATGGAGCTGTCGATCCGACTCAGGACGCGCAGTTGAAGAAGGCGCTCACCGCAGCCGGAGTTCCCAACGGGCAGGACATCGTGCCGGGCGGAGGTCATGGAAACTTTTCCAAGGCCGAGTCCGACAAGGCGATGCTGCTCTGCCTCCAATTCCTCAAGGCGCAGGGCGTCCTGCAATAGATTCAGTGCAGCAATAGAACAAGGGAGAAGTCATGACCATAGCAGCGGTAGAGTTTGCAAAGAACAATCAGGCGCGGTTTGTCGAAGAGTTGAAGGATCTACTGCGTATTCCTTCTATCTCGACCGATCCCGAGCGGGCGGCGGATGTGCGGCGCGCGGCGGAGTTCGTCGCGGCGGAGTTGCGGCGCATCGGCATGGAGAACGTGAAGCTGATTGAGACCTCCACGCCCGAGATTGTTCTTGCGCCCTGTGACGGCCCTGCTCAGGTGGTTTCTGCACGCGAAGGGCATCCGATGGTCTATGCGGACTATCTCCACGCTGCTCCGGTCAACGGCAAAGCCGCAACTACCGTGCTGGTCTACGGACACTATGACGTGCAGCCGGTTGAGCCGCTGGACGAGTGGCTCTCGCCTCCGTTTGAACCCACCGAGCGCGACGGCAATATCTATGCGCGCGGCGCGGTCGACGACAAGGGCCAGATGTGGATGCACGTCAAGGCTCTGGAATCGCTCTTCGCAACCAACGGAGGCACGCTTCCGATCAACGTCCGCGTCATTATCGAGGGCGAGGAAGAGGTCGGCGGCGAAGGCATTGCCGCCTTCGTGCGCGAACATCCCGACCAACTTCGCGCCGACGTTGCGCTGGTCTCCGACACGGAGATGTTTGCGCCCGATCTGCCCACGCTCTGCGTCGGATTGCGCGGCATGATCTACACCGAGATCGAGGCGCGCGGCGCACGAACGGATCTGCACTCCGGCATGTACGGCGGAGCTGCGCCCAACCCGCATATCGCGCTGGCGCAGATCATTGCGCAGCTCAAGGATTCCAACGGCCACATCTCCATCCCCGGCTTCTACGATAAGGTTGCCGCGCCCACAGCCGCCGAACTCGCTGCATGGAAGACGCTGCCCTTCGACGAGGAGCATTACCGCGAGACCGAGGTCGGCTCGATCAAGCTGACCGGCGAGGCGGGCTTCTCCGTTCTGGAACGCACCTGGGCGCGTCCCACGCTGGAGGTTCACGGCATTGCGGGAGGCTTTACCGGAGCGGGAGCGAAGACGGTGATTCCGGCGCGCGCGTTGGCCAAGATCTCCATGCGGCTGGTCCCTGACCAGACTCCCGCCGAGAGCTTCGCACTCTACAAGAAGTACGTCGAATCGATCTGCCCAGAGGGAATCACGCTCGAAGTTCGGCTGATCCACGCTGGCGATCCGGTGGTCGTCTCGACCGACAATCCCTACGTTCGCGCGGCGACCGAGGCGATGCACACGGTCTTCGCCAAGGAGACGGTCTTCGTGCGCGGGGGCGGCTCGATCCCCATCGTTGGCGACTTCATCCGCGAACTGGGTACGCCGACGCTGCTGATGGGCTTCGGTCTGCCCGACGACAATCTGCACGCGCCCAACGAGAAGTTCCACATCGCCAACTTCCACCGCGGCATCGAATCCATTGTGCGCTTTCTATCCAGCGTCGCCGCAATCTGATCTGTCTTGCGGAAGCAGCCGCGCCGCTTGCCTGGGCGCGGTGTTCTCGCATTGCCCGCGCGAATGATGCATCATAGAAAGAATCATGGCAGAGCCGGAATCGAAGCTGAATCAACGCGAGACAGACAACGGGCAGACTCTGCCGCAAGAGGCCACGCCCTCCGATGCGATGTCCGATCTGGTCTCCGAGGTATCGCCAGCGGCGCAGGAGACGGTGCAGGAGTTCATGGACGTGGCCGCGCAGCAGAATGTTGCCGCCAATGAAGCCGTCCCGGATCGCCGCAATCGTCCCGGCCCATATATTGCCTTTGACCACGTCTTCAAGGCCTTCGCTGATCTTGTCGTGCTGGAGGACGTCAGCTTCTCCGTCCTTCCCGGCGAGACGCTCTGCATTCTGGGCCGCTCGGGCGTGGGCAAGTCGGTCGCGCTGAAGATCCTGATGGGCTTCCTCAAACCCGACAGTGGACGCATTCTGGTTGCCGGCGAGGACATCTCCCACTTTACCGAGCGCGAGATGCAGGCTGTGCGCAACAAGGTCACCATGGTCTTCCAGAACGGCGCGCTCTTTGACTCGATCACGGTCGGCGAGAACGTCGCATTTCCCCTGCGCGAGCGTCACGACCTGGCCGAGGATCAGATTCAGCATATCGTTACAGGAATGCTGGAGATGGTCGGCGTAGCGGGCATGGAAGGGCTGCTGCCTTCGGATCTTTCCACGGGGATGAAGCGCTCGGTGGCCATCGCGCGCGCCCTGGCCAGTCAGCCCGAGGCGATTCTCTACGACGAGCCGACGACGATGGTCGATCCGTTGATGGGCCATCTGCTGGCCGAACTGATCACGCGCCTGAAGACGCAACTACATCTGACCAGCATCGTCGTCACCCACGACATGCGCTTCGCGCGCAAGCTGGCAGACCGCATCGTCTTCCTGCATCAGGGGGCGGCGCGTTTCTTCGGCACCGTAGAAGAGATGGATCGCAGCGACGACCCCGTTCTCAGGGAGTTTCTGGAGATGGACGAACTGGTTCTTCCTGTGTAGAGCATTTTGCGGTAATGGGGTAGATCGTGGCATCGCGAGCAAAAGCAGATTCCTTCGCTTCGCTACGGAATGACAAACAAATGATGCTATGGAATGACAAGCCAGTTGGGCTACAGCGGAACGACAAGCCAGTTGGGCTACAGCAATGCCGAAAATGCACCTCTAAAACATGTAAACTCTGCCTGAATTGCACTCTTCTGCCGAGCATGCGCTCTTCTGCACAGCGTACACTTTACGTATATGTCTTCTGCGTTCGTTCATGGTGGAATGAGTGGTGGAATCCCTTCGGGCGACCGGGCGAGTCGAGGTCGTGGGCGCGCGCAGTCAGCCGATCTGACGGCCAGTCGGCCCAAGCCGAAGTTGAAGAAGGTTATGCCCGAGGTGTGGGCGCTGATTCGTCCGCGTCGCTGGATTCTGGCGGGCAGTTTTCTGCTGATGCTGGTCAATCGCCTGTGCAGCTTTGTGCTGCCGCTTTCGGCGCGCCCGCTGATCAACAACGTGATGGTGGGACGCAATATGAAGCTGCTTCCACTCATCATTGGCTACGTGGCGGTGGCAACGCTGGTGCAGGGAATCACCTCGTACATGCTGACCCAACTGCTCTCCACCGAGGGACAGAAGCTGATCTCCGAGCTGCGCATCCAGGTGCAGTCGCACATTGGGCGGCTGCCCGTCTCGTTCTACGACGAGAATCGCACAGGAACGCTGGTGGCGCGTATCATGTCCGACGTCGAAGGGGTACGCAATCTGGTGGGAACCGGATTGATGGACTTCGTCGGAGGCATTCTGACTGCGATCATCGCCTTCCTTCTGATGATGCGGGTGAATGGGCGCATGACGCTGCTGACGCTATGCATTATGGTGACCTTCGGGCTGATCCTGCAAAAGGCCATCAAAAAGATTCGCCCGATCTTCCGCGAGCGCTCCAAGATCAACGCCGAGGTCACTGGACGACTAACCGAATCGCTGGGCGGAGTGCGCGTAGTCAAGGGCTACCACGCTGAGGCCAGCGAGTCGCAGGTCTTTGCGACGGGCGTGAAGCGCTTGCTGGACAACATCATCAGCTCGCTCTCAGCGCAGTCGTTGATGACGCTGACCTCGACCATGGTGCTGGGCATCATCGGCGGACTGGTGATGTACATCGGAGCGCACGAGACGGCGGCGCATCGGCTGGACGTGGGTGGCTACGTCAGCTTCACCATGTTACTTGCCTTTACCATGTCGCCCATCGTGCAGTTGGTGTCGATTGGAACGCAACTGACTGAGGCACTGGCTGGACTCGATCGCACCAACGAGATCATGAGCGAGTCCGAAGAGGACTCCGAACCACAGCGGACAAACGCGGCGGGAGCGGTGCGCGGCGATGTCGCCTTTGAAGACGTGGTCTTCGAGTATGAGGCGGGCAAGCCCGTGCTGCATGGCATCAGCTTTGCCGCAAAGCCGGGATCGGTGACTGCGCTGGTCGGCTCATCCGGCTCGGGCAAGTCGACGATCATCAGCCTGATCTGCGGATTCCATACCGCGACCTCGGGACGCGTTCTGATCGACGGCGTGGATCTGGCGACCATCCGCCTGAGCAGCTATCGCCAGCAACTCGGCGTGGTCTTGCAGGAGACCTTTCTCTTCGATGGAACGATTCGCGAGAATGTGCAGTTCTCGCGGCCCGATGCAACCGAGGCGCAGTGGATGGAGGCCTGTCGAATCGCTCGCGTCGATGAGTTCTCCGAGAAGTTTCCCGATGGCTACGAGACCATCGTCGGCGAACGCGGGGTAAAGCTCTCCGGCGGGCAACGCCAGCGACTCTCGATCGCCCGAGCGATTCTGGCCGATCCGCGCATTCTGATTCTGGACGAGGCCACCAGTTCGCTCGACTCCGAATCCGAGGCGATGATTCAGGGCGGACTCAACCACCTGATGCAGGGACGCACCACCTTCGTCATCGCCCACAGACTCTCCACGATCCGCCGCGCCGACCAGATTCTGGTCATCGAGGCGGGGCTGATTCTGGAGCGCGGAACCCACGAATCGCTCTACCAACTGGGTGGACGATACTACGACCTCTATACGCGCCAGCACGGGGTCGAATCCAATCTCTTTCTGGCTCCGGGCGAGGGCAGCAAGCCGGACGACGAAGAACAGGTTGAAGCATAGGTCGTTCATCGTTGCATTAGATAGAAATGCATTTATCGCACCGGAAGTCGCCGCATTTGATTTCTCTTGAGGATCTGTTCGCGCTGGGGGCTTTGAATCGTGTAAACTAACACAAGATTCCTGCTGCGGTTCTTCTCCTTCGATTCGTCCCCAGAGAAGTTTCGGGCTGTACCGGTTGCGTTGCCGAAGCTGGCCACGCCAGATAAAAAGACCGTGCCAGTTTGAAGACGTGTCAGCGAGAGTCAAAAGATTCGGCAATACAATAGATTCGGCAACCAGGAGATGTGAGCAAAATGGCGAAGATTGCCAAGACCGGCGACCGCAATAAAGTAATGGACACCAACAAGAGCACAGATTGTCCCAAGTGCTCCAAACCCACCCGCATTGTCAAGCGCGTGAAGGATCGTGAGCGCGGCATTCCCGGCGGCGTCTACATCTCCTGCTCGGCCTGTGAGTTCTTCGAGAAGCTGTAGCTCGGAGCCACTTCGCATATAGCTTTTGTTTTAGAGAAGCACTGTTGTTCTGTTTCCCCCGCTACCTTTGGGAACAGGATGGCAGTGCTTTCTCGTCTGCGCGCTTGCGGGACCAGGTGGCGGCCAGTTGGGTGATAGCGAAGGCGGCAAGGATCGTCATCAGGGGATCAATGTTCAGTCGGTAGCGAATCTCGGCGTGGGTGATGTAGTAGGGAAGCGGAAAGAGCAGCAGAGGCAGAACCATCAAGGCTGCCAGGGCGCGCCTCCGGTTGCGATATAGGATGAAAAGTCCGGTGAAGCCGAAGACGGTTGTGAACAGCGCGTGAATCTCGAAGACACGCGCACTTTCCAGATTTCCGGTCCCCGACCAGAAGCGAAAGAAGCGGTGTGCGGTGAGGCGGAGAAAGACCGCAGGGCAGGAACGAATGTACTGCCATGCCTGGACGGACTTGTTGTGGGTGTAGGCGATCTCGCCCAGAGAGATATAGCTGGCCATCTCCTGCTTGTTGAACGCGGGCAATGCGTTTGCGTCAACGTAGCCGGTCGCTCCAGAATGGTTGCCCATAAACATCTCCAGGCCGACGGTGCTGCGCATTGGAATGAAGGCGTGAAAGCGGATTGCATTGCGAATGGGCCAGGGCGAGTAGAGAGTCAGAAGAACCAACAGCCCGATCAGCGGAGCTGTGCGCGATTGGCGGCGTGTCTGCCAGGCAAGCCATCCGAGGATCGCCAGAAGCGAGGGAAGAAGCGCTGGATTGATGAGCGCGATCAGCGCAGAGCAGGCTCCATGTAGAACCCAGATTGCGCGCGTGGGTTGTCGGCGGCAGCGCAAGGCGAGAGCGAGGATGGCGGGAATCGCGCAGGCCGATAGGCTGGACTCCCAGAAGATAGTGGGAATCCAGAAGAGCGGCAGCGAGAGAGCCCAGAAGGTTCCTGCAAGCAGGGCGGTGCGCTCGTCGAACAAAATGCGGGCGAGGTGCATCATCAGCCAGATGGTCAGCAGGCTGAAGAGAATATTCAGCAGGATGAGAACGACCGTCGAGGCAAGCGTAAAACTGCCGAAGACCAGAAAGATGGCTGCGACTACGGTCGGGTAGCCCGGAGCGATGATCGCCGTCGGGCCAGTTGCGCCGCCGAAGGGAGAGCTGTAGCCCAGGCCGTGCAGAAGGGAATTGGCCACCAGACCCATCTCGATGGGGCGCGAGTAGAACCAGTTGTGAGGATTGTGCGTGATCGCGAGGATCATAACCAGCAGACGGGCAAGCAGAGCAAGACTGAGAATAACGACCGTCGAGCGTCGCATTCCATGCGAATCTTTCGGAGAAGAAGCCCCATCGCGGAGATTTTGATGTGGCTGTATCGTCATTCGATTGAAAGATCCTGAACTGGCGAAGATGGATGGAAGATTACGGTAGAGTTCTGAGTCAGAAGTCCGTTTAAGTTATAGGTTGGGCCTTTGGCCCTTATTCTATAGTGTTGCAGGCAATGGTGTAGACCATCGTGGAGCGAGCGAAAGCAGATTCCTTTGCTGTGCTGCGTAATGACAAACGAGTTCGGCTACAGCAATTCTGCAATGGCTCAAGTGGTGCTATTGTCGATCAACCGCGCTCCTCCTGAGTTGAGTCGTTTTGCGATGGCGGAAAAGATATTGCTCAGATTGGTGGTTGACTGGTTGGCACCACTACAGGCACTGCCTCCCGAGCCTGTAGCGGTGTAGTCGGAGTAGAAATTATTTGTCGTATCGGAGGCCATATTCTGCATGGTGGCGCAGGGAGTTGTAGTGGTCTTGGTATCCGCTGCGCAGCCCGTTGCAGGAGAACCGTAGGCGACCGTATAAACAATCGTTCCAGGTACGGTAATACTCCCGACCGTGGTTGGCTTTGCCGCAAACTGGGCGGCCGTAACCGCCTGAGCGCACTGCTGTATGGTCGAGGGATAGATTCCGGTCGTGGTGGAAGCGCCCGGCATGGCAGTGCTCTTGGCGTCTGCGTCGCCATCGCTGATGAAGATCATCACATTTTGAACTCCCGAGGCACCTGGGGAGGTTGCATACGCAGAATAGTTGTTATAGTTTGCCAGATATTCAGCCACCAGAGAGGCCTGCGCCGCATAGATGACGCCCGCGTAGTATGTTCCTTCGCCGCCTGGAGCAGCCATAGAGTGGGCGCATCCGCTCGCCCCTCCAACCGCCTTTGAAAGGGCAGAGGTGGAGGATAACGTATTTGCCGATACGGAGACGCGGTAATCGCTGGAGTAGCCCAGTATCTGATAGGTGGGATAATAGCTTCCCACAGCCTTCAATGTATACCCAGACCCAGCCACATACCCCGTCTGTAGAGGCCCAAGTGGGAAGCTGTACGGCTCAGCGGTGGGATTGGTTCCGCTACAGCCCCAATCATTCGGCGCTGTCGCTGCGGTAATGTTTGGAAAGGCGAAGAGAGAGACGTTATCAATTGAGAGAGCGGAGGACCAGTTGTAGCTTGCGATGGTACTGGCGCTGGAGGTGGTCGTGGCGACCGAGGTGCCGCAGCTCGACAGGCCGGGATTGCATGGCGTGAGTCTCTCCAGCAGAGTCTGGATGCCAGCCAACGAGCAGGAGAGTCTAGTGCCGGAACAGTTCGTGTCACTGTCGGTATCGTTCATTGATGCCGTGGTGTCGGCGATGATCGCAACATTGTAGGGAACAGCCCGATGGCCGGTCATGGCCGCGGTCGCTGTGGCTGAAATCGTAACCTGCTTCACGCCAAATACTCTGGCAAAGTACATCGGTATAACGAGGGTTTGCGTCACCTGAAGGGCGTTGGCGGTCGTAGGGGAGGTGCATGCCATTCCCTGATTCTTCAAGGTGGTGAGGCATTTTGCCGTCGGTGTCATCTGCGCGCCGTAGGCCTGCGCGGCAGTGATTGCCGCACTCGGGATGGGAAGTTGCAGCGCTCCAGCTAACGCAGCTGCATTGCTGGTACTTTGAATCTGGCTTTTCGCAACGTAAACCCGGCCAGCGTCGATTGACAGCGCAGCAACCGATAGAGCCGCAAACAGAGTGAGAGACATCAGCGCTAACATCTGCCCACGTTCATCATGGAAAAAACGGTAGATAAATCGGTCATAGGTTTTCATTGGATAGTCTCCGATGAGGATGCAGAGAGGGTGCAGCTTGGAAAATAATTTCCATAGTGAAATGAATTCGTGCTACAGGGGTACGTTATGGTTACCTGTGCTGGCTGTCCGGAAACAAGATTTCCTGCCGCGCCGGTAGTGTTCGATGTGCTGGTACACGATGTCGCATTACTGGGAACGGTGACGCCATTTAGAGTAATGGTGAATATTAAATTTGCCGTTTTCAGGCTGGGGGCGGCCTGTTCCGCCGCTGCAACCGCAACCGCGCAGGGATCGTAGGGCGACGCGAGATTTCCTCCAACGACCTGAAGTTTCATGGCAGCGGCGCTGGCGGCGTTCGTCAGCGCGAGTTTGTCCGCGAGGATAAGACCGAAGACGAATATGCCAAAAACTACCAGTAGAAACGCAGGCACACACAGAGCAAACTCAATCAGCGACTGGCCTTCCTCGTCGTTGAGATGGTGCGCGGTGATCGTGTTCCAGTGGGAGCGAATTTCGAGATTCTCACGCTGTGTCGATGCTGTATTATCAGCCGCTAGCATGTCACACCTCGCAACAAATAAATATAAAACACATAATTGATTGGTGGTATTCCACTTTAGTATTAGTTGGCTAGATAGTAACCAGATGAGCAACTTCTAGAGTCGTAACATTTGGCGTTATAACGCTAATATCTATTGGAATCCTCATGAAATCAGAAGATTTTGCATCTTGTCCGCGCGAGATTTCTTCTGATTCGCCTTGATCCGTGTAAGCATCTTAGATATATAAAGATACGGCATGGATCGCCGAACTTTAGTGTTATCTGATGACACTTATTGGGGATTTCTAATATTGTTTTTGAACCCTACTCTCATCCTATCCCCCGAGGGCTCACTCAATCAGAGTACTCAGGAACCCAAATAAAGGAGAAGCAACAAATGAAGCAGCTTCTGAAGAACCTTATGGTGGAAGAGTCTGGTCAGGATCTGATCGAATACGCATTGGTCGCGGCTCTGATTGGTCTTGGCTCGGTCGCAGCGATCGGCAAGATCGGTGGTGGAATTTCAAACGAGTTCAACAACATCAATAACACATTCAGCACTGGTGTCTAACCCAGAGCCAGCTTACGGACGCATTAATGTCGGTGTTTCCGTAAGCTGGCTCGTTTATCTTTGCGGCTAGTCTTTCGTCTGGCTTTGCCGTAGGGCGCGAGATTAACCATAACGTTTTCGCACGAGTTTGCGGAATATAGAGGATATACAGCACATGAAACAGCTTCTGAAGAACCTTATGATGGAAGAGTCCGGTCAGGATCTGATCGAATACGCATTGGTTGCAGCTCTAATTGGTCTTGGTTCGGTGGCCGCGATTGGAAGTATTGGCTCTGGGATTTCAACCGAGTTCAACAACATCAACAACCAATTCAGCACCGGCGTATAACATTGAGCGGGCTTGCGGAAGCGTTATACTCTGACGCTCCCGCAAGCCAGTTCTACCACTTTGCCGCCAGCTCGACTGACGACATACAACTTGATTTTTACTGTAGATCCGATCTCACGGGTTATTACGTGGCGGAACAAGCAAAAGAGCGGCAAGTGAACCAAGGTAGAGCTGCTTCTCCGAAGCTTGATTGCGCAAGATTCTGGTCAGAATTGTTTGAGTTCAGCCTGGGATTTTACCTTGTTGACTTAGCGATGTGCAGATTTGGTTCACAGCCGTGGGAACCAGATCTGCTGCTAGTGTTTTAGTCTTGACTTTGCTTGCGAGGACGTTAGACTGACCAACGATACATAGTTATTAACTTGCGACAGATAGAGGAGAACGACAAATGAAGAATATGAAGCAGCTGATGAAGAACCTCATGACAGAAGAGTCCGGTCAGGATCTGATCGAATACGCCTTGGTTGCAGCTCTGATTGGTCTTGGCTCGGTCGCCGCAATTGGTAAGATCGGTGGCGGGATTTCAAACGAGTTCAACAATATCAACAACTCGTTCAGCACTGGCGTCTAACTCGGAATCAGCTTACGGAAGCGTTAGATTTTGGCGCTTCCGTAAGCTGATTTTCAATTTGCAGTCTGGCCGTACAATGGCTGGTAGCGAAATAACCTACAGAGCGCGAGCTGGATAATATAGATTATTTATCCAGAGCTTGCTTGCGCACGGTCTGGTCGGAATCGGTTGAGTCGTGCTTGATTCTGCCCCGGATTTCCGAAGTGTGGTCTGCTCAGAAGTCCGACTTGCCAGGAACGTTCCGGGTCGACTCGCAGCCACAGGAACCAACTTTACTACTAGGACATTGCTCGCTGGAGCGTTAGACTCATAGTAAAGTTATCCGTGTAAGCCTACGATGAATAGAGTGGATTGCGTTCTGGATTCGCTGTCCACGTGGCGCAGTCTGATTTCAGTAGGCGCTGTGGTTAAACGATATTTTGCTTTTGTAGGTGTTTTTAGGAACGATCAATGACTTTTTCGCCACTGGAATTGACGTATCCTGCCGCTGCCAGCGTTTGCGCTGTCGTCGGATCTATAACCGACGTGAAGAGTCGGAGAATTCCCAATTTTATTACTTTTCCTGCCTTTGCGCTTGGTCTTCTGATGCATCTTGTGCTTAGCGGCTGGAAGTCTTCGCTCGTCGCACTGGCTGCCGGTCTTATTTGCGGACTGGTGTTTCTAGTCTTCTATATTGCCGGTGGAATGGGCGCTGGGGATGTGAAGTTGATTACAGCGGTCGGCTGTATCGCTGGGATGTCTCACATCTATTCGATTATGGTTCTGACCGCCCTGTCGGGCGGCGTGATGGCAATTTGTCTAGCGCTGTTTCGCGGACGATTCAAGCAGACGTTTCTGAATGTTATTGCCTTGGCATCGCACCACGCGCATCAGGGATTGCAGGCGCATCCAGACCTCAATGTCTCGAATGATAAGACTCTTCGCCTGCCGTATGCACTGGCGATCGCCAGTGGGTGCATATTAACGCTCTCTATACAAATAGTGTCGAGGTAAAGCTATGAATCGTAGTTTTACCTCGGCCGTGCTGGTTGCTCTCATCGTTACTGGCGCAATCGTGCTCTTTATCCTTCATAGGGGGACGACTGCTCATCCGCCGCCGCCACCACCAAAGACTCGGTATGTGGTGACCGCGACAAATATGCAAGCCGATCAGATCATCCGAGCGGAGAATTTGCGTTTTGTCGATTGGCCTGTAACTGTCCCTATCCCCGGAGCATTTACTGCGACGGAACCCCTGATTGGACGAGCCACGTTGTATCCCTTGGCTGAAGGGGAACCTATCATCGAGCGACAGCTGACGGCTCCTGGCTCAGGAACAGGCATTACACTCAAAATTCCAAATGGGATGCGGGCTATCTCGCTTCGCTCAGACGAGATTGTTGGTGTAGCCGGCTTTCTGTTGCCTGGAACTTATGTGGATGTTCTTGTCACCCTGCACACGGAGAAGTCGCCTGACCCCGTCACCTTCACGGTTTTACAGGATGCGCAGGTAATAGCTGCAGGGCAGAAAATTGACCCTGATCCAGAAGAAAAGCCAACCACGGTTACGGTAGTCACCCTATTGGTTAAGCCAGAGGATGCTGAGCGCGTCGTGTTGGCAAGCAGTCAAGGAGCAGTTCATTTCGTGCTCAGAAATGGCACTGACCGACAGGAATATACGGGGCCACCCGCGATACTTTCCCGTCTTTCGGGGATAGCACAGCCGGCGCCCGAGAAGGTGGTTGATCATAATTCAGTTCCGGTCGTAAAGCGTTATGTTGTTGAGACTATTTTGGGCGCAAAGCCGAGGACGGACGATTTTTAGTGAGAGCCCAGATGCTAACTTACAAAGAAAAATCTGCGACAACAAATACGCGAGTAGGCGTTATAGTTGCCGTGGCTATTTTTTCATTCGCTTGCGTGTCTGCTTGTAGAGCGCAAGCAGGGAAGGGGGCAACCTCAATAGGCTCCCCCCTGGTCTCGGAAACTTTACCGGAAGGCGTCGGACGAGTAACATCGGGGGCTGAAACCCTACATGTTCTCGTGGGGCACTCCTTGTTCTTTAACACTCGATTGCGTCTACATAAGGTAATTATTGCTGATCCTGCAATTCTCAATTCGGTAACGCTAAGTCCGAACCAGATTGTTGTAACGGCAATGACTTCTGGTATCTGCTCACTTGTTTTATTGGATGAAGCTGGTCACGCGCAGTCCTATATTATTTCCTCTGACGTGGATGTCGCAGGACTTCGCGTAGCCATGACAGACGCAATGCGGAACGATGCGGTCAAGGTGGAGGGAAGCGGAGATCGTGTAATTCTGAGCGGCAAAGTGGGCAGTGAAGCACTTGAGCAAACCGCGGTAAAGTTGGCCGGCATTTATTCAAAAGACGTTGCAAATGCCATGACTGTTTCGCCAGAGCACGCAAAGCAGGTAAGGCTGAAAGTTAGGATAATCGAGGTTGATCGCAGTAAGGCTCAGCAATATGGAATTAATCTATTCAACCCTGGCGGAAATACGAGCTTTCTCGCTTCCGCAACTACAGGACAATACGCCTCGACTGCAACCTATAGTACGTCTAGCTCCGGCAATGGTACAGTGACGGCCTCAGATGCATTGAATTTTCTGCTGTATAGCTCAAAATTTAATTTTGGCGCCACAGTGAGAGACCTCGAGAGCAAGCAAGTTCTACAAATACTTGCCGAGCCAACAATTACGACGGTTAGTGGACAGAAAGCGGATTTTCTCTCTGGCGGAGAATTTCCATTTCCGATGGTTCAACCTGGAGGGACTGGAAGTTCTCCCGTTGTCACAGTTTCATTTCGACCTTATGGAGTTAAGTTGGAATTCACTCCTATTGTCAACGACGATGGAACGATTCGGTTGAAAGTCGCTCCAGAAGTAAGTGCTTTGGACTATACCAACTCAGTTTCTATCAGCGGATATACCGTTCCAGCTTTGTCTGTGCGCAAGGCTGAAACGGAGGTCGAATTGCGGAGCAATCAGAGCTTTGCGATCTCTGGCTTGTTGGATCAGCGAACCACAGACATTATGCAGAAGAATCCTGGAGTTGCAAGTATTCCAATTCTGGGAGCGTTCTTCAAATCAAAAAACTATAATCACGCAACAACCGAACTGGTCGTAGTTGTTACTCCAACATTGGTAGATCCTTTGACTGAGACAGCCGATCCAGTTCAACCGGATCTTCCACTTCGCAGATTGGATTCTGAAGAATTCGACAAATCACTGAATAAATCGTTGAATCCTCAGCCTAAAGCTCCACAGATTAATCCTGATATGTCCTTTGATTCGTCGTCGATATCTTCTGGGGCACAACAAGCAGATCACGCAGTACAAAGCGATACGCATACATTAACGGCTTTATCGACTAGTTCCGATACTGCAAGTCTTTCTGTAAATCCTACGAAGCCGACTCCAGAATCGCCGTCTGTTTACGGGCCTTATATTCCGTACCAACCGGACACTTCGACGAAGCATTCAGATGCAGCAGTTAGCAGTATTCCAACGCCTGCAACATCGCGAAGTGCACTTACGGGAACGTCGCGTAGCAGTGAACAATCAATCAATACAACGAACGGATCTGCACATTTTATGGTTCAGGTTATGGCTCTATCAAATGGAGAATACGCTGAAGCCATGGTTGCCGCTTTAAAACGGCAGGGGTATGACGTCGCTATAAATCATAATTTACCAGATTCTCTTTTTCACTTGCAGATAGGACCATTTGCAAGCATGAAGGATGCCGAAACAATGCGTAAACGGTTACTTCGTGATGGATATAACGCCATTATAAGATAGCAAACAAATTTGATAAGAAAATAATCTATCTTCGGCAGATAAGAGGATAATAAGTGACTCCAATTCAGTATAATTCCAGCATTATCAGTATTGCACTGATTACTGTAAATATTGATGCTAGGATAGCAGACAGAATAGCTGATTCGGTTTTGCAGATGTCCTGGAACGTTCATCGCGCCGACTGTGAAGGATATATTTCGTCCATCAAGCGACCTCCTTTTTCACCACCAGTTAAGTCCGCTACCGCATGTATAGCAGTAATTGATTTCGACAAGGATATCGAGCAGGCGGTTATCGCCGCAGCTTATTTGCAGGAACTATATTCAGGCAAAACAGCTTTGATTGCCCTGTCAACAAGTCAAGATCCCGACATTCCGCTACGTGCTATGCGCGCTGGGTGTAATGAACTGATTGGTAGCGAGTTTGATGAAATCTCTTTTTCTGAAACGCTGAGTCGACTTTATTTGCAGTGGTCCGCAAAGACCGAACAGAAATCCACACAGGGGGAAGTGGTAACTATTTTTGGAGCAAAAGGTGGAGTTGGTACTACGACATTAGCAGTGCATCTGGCTATGTATATGGTCGTATGTCACAAGAAGAAGACTCTTTTGATTGATAATCATCCGCAACTGGGGCATGCATGTATACATCTTGGTATTGATGGAAGTCATTACCACTTTCAAGAATTAGTTCGAAATATAAACCGTCTCGACAGTGACTTGCTTCGCGGTTATATTGCTACCCATGAGAGCGGGCTTGAGGTTCTTGCTTCGCCTGACATTTGTAGCGGAATGAAAACTCTTGATCCTGACTCGATTACGCAGACATTAGATTTTTTACGAGGCGAATATGACTATGTCATTATTGACAACACCTCGTCATTGGATGAAGCAAATCTAGCCGTCATCGACGCATCCAGTCAGGTATACCTTGTGGCTGCTCCAGAAATTGCCGCAATTAGAGACTTGTCAAGATATATCGATAGTCTGTCGCAAGGAAATCACGACATTGATAAAATTAAAGTTGTCATTAATAGATTTTCCTCAAAACAAGCGCTCACAATCGAACAAATTGAAAAAGCCATTCGGCTTCCGGTTACGATAAAGTTGCCAAACGGATACGCTGAAGTAACCCATTCCGCAATACTCGGCGAACCAATAAGTCCCAAGAAAAAAACAGGATTTACGACGTCAATTGTTAAATGGGCCAACTCCTTGGCCGACAGCACAGTTTCTGCTGAGACACCTGTTCCCAAGAAATCATTTTTTTCTATTTGGAAGTAATTGCATTTTAGACTAGTAGCTTAGGAACGAACGACATGGCAACAACAAATGCTATTACGCCGAATCCATCCCACGAACGTGGAGAACGCGTTGCACGAATGATGGGCAGCGGTGTCCAGCAGCAGATCAAAGCATCTGTTCATAAGGAATTGATAAAACGTGTTGATCTCGACCTGCTCGGGAAGATGCAGGAGCAAGGTCCTGCGCAGTTGCAACTATTTGTTGTCATCCAGCAGATTATTAATGAGCAAGGGGTGCCGTTAAGTGCTATTGAGCGCGACAGACTTGCGCAGGAAGTGGTCGATGAGGTATTTGGTTTTGGTCCGCTCGAACCCCTGCTTAAAGATGATACGATTAGCGATATATTAATTAATACTTTTGATTCAATATATGTTGAACGTTTTGGCGTTTTGGAAAAGACGCTACTAACATTTAAAGACAATAAACATCTTATGCATATTATTGACAAGATCGTGTCTGCCGTTGGCAGGAGAATTGACGAATCGTCCCCAATGGTGGATGCTCGACTTCCTGATGGATCACGAGTTAATGTCATTATTCCTCCTCTGGCTATTGATGGTCCCTGTATGTCTATTAGACGCTTTGGAAAGTCGCCGCTAGGCGTAGAGGATTTGTTGCGCAAACAGATGTTGACATCTCCCATGATGGAAATACTTCGTGGCGCAGTAAAAGCCAGACTGAATATTGTAATTTCAGGAGGAACTGGAGCAGGCAAAACGACCTTACTTAATGCTCTATCTGGTTATATATCTGACAAGGAGCGCATTGTAACCATTGAAGATTCTGCTGAGTTGCAACTGAAACAAGACCATGTTGTGCGACTGGAAACCAGACCTCCCAATGTTGAAGGGGAAGGAGCTATCAGACAACGCGAACTTGTCATTAACGCGTTGCGTATGCGTCCTGATCGGGTAATTCTTGGCGAAATTCGTGGTGGAGAAGCTCTGGATATGCTACAAGCCATGAATACTGGTCATGATGGATCGATTACTACAATTCACGCAAATACTCCGCGCGACGCGATTGCACGACTTGAAACTATGGCCATGATGAGCGATGTCAAAATCGCGGAAAAGGCCATTAGAGCGCAGATAGCATCAGCGGTACATATGATTGTTCAGGTATCTCGCATGAGCGATGGTACTCGACGCATTACTCATATAACAGAACTAACCGGAGCATTTGCCGACGTTATAAGTATGCAAGATATCTTTCTGTTTGAGAAGAAAGGCCTTGATTCTAATGGAATCGTCAAAGGGAGGTTTTTTTCAACGGGAATTGTGCCGAAATGTGTAGAAAAGTTAACTGCTGCTGGGATCCCAGTGCCTGCAGGTCTATCAGACTATTCAGTAGACATCTAACCAGAAAGGAGATCCATGGTTCCATATATTACATTTATATCTATTATCTCTATAGTATTTGGAGTCTTGGCTCTTTCAGTCAGTTCGTCGCGTAGCCAGAAACTGATCGATAAGCGGCTCTTACGAATACGAGCGTCTAATGCCGTTACCAACTTAGGTAGAGAGCAAGTAGTTAGCTTGCTGAAGTCTGATTCAGCAACTAGGTTTGGATGGATTGATGGTCTGTTTAAGAAATACAAGATAACGCAAGTGTTGGAAAAGAAGATTCTGCAAGCAGACTGCAATATATCAGTAGTTACGTTATATCTTTGTAGCATTGGTTTGGCTGTTATAGGTTTTGCAGTTACATATTTGTATGTTCATATCATCCCATTTCAGGTTGCTGTGGCATGTTCGCTTAGCATCGTTCCGTATGGAATTGTATCGTTTATGCGTACGCGGAGAATTACTTCGTTTGAAAATGGGCTTTCCGATGCCATCGATATGATGGGACGTTCTTTACGAGCGGGACATTCAATAGTTGCTTCGATCAATATTGTAGCCGAGCAGTCTGTCGCGCCAGTGTCGACAGAGTTTGGGGAAGTTTTCAAACAACAGAACTTTGGACTTCCTCTACGGGATGCGTTACTACAAATGACGGATCGAGTACCTTCGCAGGATCTCCGCGTGCTAGTCACTGGAATTCTGGTTCAAAAGGATACTGGCGGTAATCTCACTGAAATACTTGAACGAATATCGTCCGTCATTCGCGAACGCATACGCATTAAAGGCGAGATTAGAACTTATACTGCACAGGGACGCTTTACTGGATATATATTATGCTCCCTGCCGTTCGTGATGCTTGTTCTTATAAATATAGCCAACCCTGGTTACTCGTCGGTTTTATTTAATACTCCAACGGGAAATCAGCTCTTGTATATTGGGATTGGACTGCTTGTGGTTGGAGCATTAGCTATTCGTCAGATTATTCTTGGAATTGAGGTGTAGAGATAATGCCTCTCATTCTATACAGTTTGCTTGCGTTGATAATATTTGGAGTGGTTCTTCTTTTACTTACGCCAAACCTATTTCGTCCATCGCCTGAGATCCAACGGTTTTATAACATAGCGACGAGTACGCGAGAAGATCGACGAACGATAGGTGGAAAAGAGCAGATTCAAAGCAGGTTGCTCGGGATGGCTGCCCGACTGCGCATAAGTTTAGGGTTGGCTGAAGATAAGCGCTTGAAAGCCAGATTGGCAGCAGCGGGTATTTACTCAAATTCAGGGGCTGATGCGTATTTTGCAGCTCAGTTTCTTGTACCACTAGCGGGGGTGGTAATAGGTACCCTTGTAGGATCCAATATGCTCTTTGCCGTAATATCGCTAGGAGCTATTGGGTATCTACTTCCAGATATGTGGTTGAAGAGGAAAATTAGTAGTAGAAGGAACCGTATTCGCCGCAGTATACCTGACGCTCTGGATTTAATGGTAATTTGTGTAGGAGCCGGGCTTGGATTGGATCAGGCGCTACTCCGCATCAGTAACGAACTGGTGATGAGTTACCCAGACATTGCAGAGGAGTTTAATCAGGTAAACCTTGAACAGCGCGCAGGAAGACCGCGTTTGGAAGCATGGAAGAACCTGGCAGACCGCTCGCAGATAGAAGAGTTTACCTCATTTGTGAGCATGCTCACACAGACGGATCGATTCGGCACCCCAATTATTAGTGCATTAAGCCGATTTTCCTCAGATATCCGGATTAAACGAAGACAGCGCGCAGAAGAGGCGGCGGCCAAGACAAAAATAAAAATTATTTTTCCTCTTGTATTGTTTATTTTCCCCTGTATCTTTATTGTGTTGTTAGCTCCTGCACTGTTGAGTATAGAGAGCGGGATGCAGGGGATTGGTAAATAATCAGACTACGCTTCGCTTTAGTGCGACGGATAGGATATATTGTATTCGGCAGTTGTAAAGAGATGATGTTGAGCCTTAAACTACGACTTGGCGCTACCATTTGAATTTTATTTATGAACCTCTATCTGAAGGGAAAGGAGGATATTTATGATTGATGGAAAGACTATTCAAATCATAGCTGGCGTGCTGGCTGTCATCGTCTTGGGAATTATCATTTACCGTAGAAAGCAGAACTCTTCTAACTAAATACAGGGAAGCAGTCCATTCTTATGCTCAACGTTTTTAATACAACTCAGGGTGTCGTCGTTGGAAACAGCGTGGAGTTAGCTGATACATCGATGAAGCGGCTATTTGGCCTACTTGGGAGACATGGACTGGAGGCGGGAGGAGGGCTGTGGATCAAGCCCTCTTCCGGCGTTCACACCTTTGGCATGAGCTTTGATATCGATGTCGTAGGTCTGGATCGTAATCTTAAGGTCATTAAGCTCTGGAATAGCATGGTCCCATATCGCGTGACCACCGTCAGTTTCAAGATGCGGAGCGTTCTAGAATTGCCGAGCGGAGTCATCTTAGCAACTAAAATGCAGGTTGGGGATCAACTGCATATTACTTCTACGCCCGAGTCTATGTAACTTGGATTTGATTTAACTCTGAGA
>JARLFY010000040.1 GCA_031296325.1 Acidobacteriaceae bacterium
CGCTCGACGTAGGCCTCCAGAATTGGGTCGAGAATCTCGTAGGGAGGCAGCGAGTCGGTGTCTTTTTGGTCGGGCCGCAACTCAGCCGAGGGAGGCTTGCTGATCGTGTTCTGCGGAATCACCTCGCGCTCGCGATTGGCGTAACGACTCAGTGCGTAGACGCGAGTCTTCATCACATCTCCCAGCACGGCCAGCGCTCCGACCATGTCTCCATAGAGAGTGCAGTAGCCGGTGGACATCTCGCTCTTGTTGCCCGTGGTCAGCACCAGGGCGCCAAACTTGTTCGATAGCGCCATCAGCAGCCCGCCGCGAATGCGCGATTGTAGGTTCTCTTCGGCTAGTCCGAAGGGAGTTCCAGCAAAGAGCGGCTCCAGACTGCGCTGGTACTGCGTGAAGATGTCGTGAATGGCAATCAACTCGTAGCGAATGCCGAGGTTTACCGCCAGAGAGCGCGCGTCATCGACCGAACCGGCGGACGAAAATTCGCTAGGCATTCCAACGCCGAGAACGTTCTCCGCGCCCAGCGCCTCGACCGCAATCGCGGCCACCAGCGCAGAGTCGATGCCACCCGAAAGTCCGACCAGCGCCTTCGAGAATCCGCACTTGCGAACGTAGTCGCGAGTTCCAAGAACCAGTGCGGCCCAGGCCTCCGCCGTATCGACGGGATCGGATGAATCTTTGCAGGCGGGAACGCTCGTCGCGCTGCCAAGCGAGTAGGGCGACTCGCCTCGCTCGGATGGAGCGGGTTTCTCTCCAGAGCTAATCTGCGAGGCCACTAATCCGTTTGTAGACGTTGCAGGCGGCGCAGATTGCAAGGCTTCCGTGTCGAAGAAAATAAGGTCTTCGCGGAAGCTGGCGGCCTGCGCAATCGTCTCTCCGTCCGGGCCAAGCACGATCGACGATCCGTCGAAGAGGAGCGAGTCGTTTCCACCCACCTGATTACACATTGCGACGATGGCCCCGTGGCGGCGAGCCAGCGCGGAGAGCATCTGGCGGCGCAGCAACGGTTTGCCCCGCCAGAAGGGCGAGGCCGAAAGATTCAGAATCAGGCGCGGACGCACGGCCAGCGGATCAGGCAGAGCGAGCCACTGCTGCATCAACTCATCGACTGGATCGACCGGGTAGAGACGGCGCGGCCAGAATCCCTTGTCGTTCCACGCATCCTCGCAGATGGTGATGGCCAGCGGCTGCCCGCCGAATATCGTGAGCAGTTGCTGTTTGGCGGGCTCGAAGTAGCGCTGCTCATCGAAGACATCGTAGTACGGCAGCAACATCTTCTGCTGTAGAAAGTGCGCCTCGCCGTCCGCCAGAAGCACGGCGACATTGCGTACGTGCTTCCCCTCCGAGGCGAGAGCCGGAGCGGCTGTACCGCAGAGAATCGCCGGCCCGCCGTTGGCAGTGCTGGCTGCAATCTGGCGCAGAGCCTCTCCCGCGCGGTCGAGGAAGGATCGCTTCTCCAGCAGATCGGCGGGAGGATAGCCGCAGACCGCAAGTTCGGGAAAGACGACCAGTTCGGCCCCGGCTTCGGCGGCGCGTGCGGCGTAGTCGAGAATGAGGCGCGTGTTTCCGGCAAAGTCGCCGACGGTAGGATTGATCTGGGCTAGGGCTAGCTTCACAGTTCAAGTTTACAGCGTTTGGAGCAGTTTCATGGCCTCTCTAATGCAGCAAGATCATGTCATTCTTCCCCTCGAATGAAGTGAAGGAGAAGAATCCCCATATTTTGTTTGCGCTGCTATGGCCTTCTATGATCCGGTTCCGCTGAAGACGACGCCAACGGTGCGAGCCAGAATCTTGAGGTCGAGCCAGAGGGTCCAGTTCTCGACGTAGGCGGTGTCGAGCGAGATGTAACTGTCGAAGGAGGGATCCTGGCGCGCCTCGACCTGCCAGAGACCGGTCATTCCGGGCAACACATCGAGCCGACGAAGGTGGGAGAGATCGTACTGTTCGACCTCGCTGGCTATCGGAGGGCGTGGGCCAACCATACTCATGTCGCCAAGCAGAACGTTGTAAAACTGCGGTAGTTCGTCGATCGAGTACTTGCGCAGGAAGCGCCCAACGCGAGTGACGCGAGGATCGTCGGTGATCTTGAAGAGGATGCCATTGCGCTCATTCTTTTCGGAGAGACTCTGCTTCAGTTGGTCTGCGTCGGCGCACATGGTGCGGAATTTGAAGCACTTGAAGGTGCGTCCCTTGTGTCCGATCCGGTTCGCACTATAGAAGGCCGGGCCTTTGGAATCGAGCTTGATCGCAGCAATAATCAGAAACACCAGAGGCCAGCCCAACAGGACGGCAAAGCTTGCGCCGAAGATGTCCATAGAGCGCTTGAGCAGATAAGTTCCGAGGGGCAAGTCGCGGCGATGCAGCGGGATGGTGGGAAACTGACCGATGTACTCGACCGGCGCGTTCCATGCCAGACCGTCGTAGAGATCCGGCACGACGCGCACGTCAATGCCCATGCCGCGCGCCTCTTCAACGATGCCAACGACCAGCTCTTTATCTGCTGGAACCGAGAAGAAAATTTCGTCAACGAACAGGGAGCGAGCCAGCGAGAGACAGTTGCGCACGTCTCCGATGACATCGGCATCCCCCAATTCGGCCTCGTGCTCGGTGAGCGCGACAAAGCCCTTGAAGCGGAAGCCTAAATGACGCAGGCTCAACAGATGGTTGCGCAGTGCGTGAGCGACGCGGCCTGCGCCGACGATCATCACGTTACGCGTCTCCAGCCCTTTGCGATAGCGACTGTAGACCACCTTGCGCCAGATCGCTCGCCGTATGCATACAAGAATCGCGGTGAAGCATACCATCAACACCACAACGATACGCGAGACCATTTCGGCGCGCGTCAGGTACATTGTGCCGCAGAGCAGAAGGCCGGAGGTCAGCACGGATTGCACCGCCATGCGCTGTTCGTGCAGACCGCTTCGGTTGTGAACAAAGCCGTATAGACCGTGGGAGCGCGCAATCAGAATCAGCAACAGAGCAAACCATGCGACATAGGCCAGCAGAATCGGCGGAGTGGCGTGAAAGGTAAAGCGGAGTAGCGATGTTCCGCGTAGGTTACCGGGCTGCATGACTCGAAAACACATAGCCATCATCGCGGCAACCGCCACCGTCAAAAGATCAATCGTAGCCATAATGAGGCTAGCAACTGAGGGGCGGTGAAAGAGGCCAACACGCACCGAGGATGCCTTGCCCGTCATAAATTGGTCTCGGCTTGTCGCAACCACAGATTCCTGATAATCCAGTAGGGCCATAGGGAGTAGTTTTCTCGATTCAATCTGCGCATCTTTGTGCGCTCGATAATATCCCTGTCTAAAGTATCCAGTCACGCTGAGTGAGAATGTTTCTCATTATAGATAATTAAAAAACAGTGGCTAGACTGTAGCAATCTGAAACAGAGCACAGACTACACCATTGCGTCTACAACTATATAGTTGTAGACGCAATTTAATGCAATAAAGCCTGCCGCCAACTCCCTGCGGGTTTCAGATGGCGAGAAGATTTGCCTCAAATAGCTGTTTCTTTAGATTTTACTTGATTTTTTCGGAAAAGGTGTGAATTCCGCACTCCAGCTTCTTGCCGCCCCAGCGTCCTGCGCGCGGATTCGCCGGATCGTCGGGAATCGCCGTACAGGGTTCGCAGCCGATACTGGTGTACCCACGTGCATACAACTCCAGTCTGGGAATCGCGTGAGCCTCGGCGTACACATCAACCTGCGCCATCGTCCAGTCGGCCAACACGCTGATCTTCTTCATCTGCTTGCCGGTCGGGGTCTTGTGATCTTCAACCTTCTTGAGTCCTGCGCGGGTCGGAGACTGCTCCCGTCGCAGCCCGGTGAACCACCAATCAAACGGCTCCAGCGAGCGCATCAGCGGCTCAACCTTGCGAATCTTGCAGCACTCAGTCGGCTGAACGATATACAGCAACCCAAAGTTTGCCTCATGCTCTTTGACCGTCGTCAGCGGCAGCGCGTTGATCAGATTCAAATTCCACGCCTTCGCCATCTGGTCGCGATAGGCCAGCAACTCCTTGAAATGATAGCCCGTCTCCAGAAAAATCACGGGAACATTGGGCAGATGCTGGCGCAGCATGTGCAGCACCACCATGTCCTCGGTCTGAAAGCTGCTGGTCAGGCAGACGGGCGCTCCCGCCGCCTCACGCACCACCTGAGCGACCACCCCCTCCGCCGTCATCGCCTCGTAATCTGTTTCTGCATTTGTCGCACTCATCGTTGCTCCGTCAGACTGTTTAGAATCGCCTCATCGTCCGTCCCATCTTCCACGCGCACGGCTCTTGGCGCAAAACTCTCAATCGCAGCAAGAGCCTCCGCCGTCAGCTTGCGCGACGAGATTGCAATGACTCCCGCCAGATCCAGCGCGCGAACCACCGCCGTCACAGCCGAGTCGGGAATCAGAGCGTCGTCGATGACCACAGCCCGTTCGCCGCACGATCCCAGCGCATCCTGCACCCGCTCGGCCAGATCGGCCCGTCCCGGCAGCAGAACCAACGCAGGCCGCCGCGTCTCGCCCGTCGAGGTATCCGCAATTGGCGCAACGATCATCGCCGCGCCCACCGTCGCGTTGCTCAGTGCGTCGATCAGAATCAGCGAACCCGTCCAGCGGCAGGCCTTGTAGCTATCGAAGAAGAGCGGAAGATTGGTCTCAAACTCCACCTCGGCGATCTCGTTCATTGCAATCGCATCGGATGGACCATGCTCCAGCGAGTTCACGTCCACGCGATAGTCGATCTTGCGCACCGTCGCCCGCACCGTGCGCGTCGTGTGCTTGGCGATGTACGTCCGCCCGACGACCAGCGGTTCCTCGTGCATCCATACCACCATGGCGCGAAAGCGATTGCTCACGTCGGGCAGCGCGGCTGCGTCGGAGTTCGCCTCCACCAGCATCTCGCCGCGGCTCAGGTCGATCTCGTCGGCCAACTCCACTGTAACGCTCTGCGGATAAGACGCCGCAGCAAGGTCGCCGTCATACGTCACAATCCGCCGCACCGTCGACTCGCGCCGCGAGGGCAGAGCCATCACGCGGTCGCCTGCGCGCAGCGTTCCCCGCGCCACCTGTCCGGCAAATCCGCGAAAGTTGGCATCGGGCCGCAGCACAAGCTGCACCGGAAAGCGCATTGGCCCAGCCGTCTCGGCCCGCGCCAACGGCACCGTCTCCAGATACTCCAGCAGCGTTGGCCCGGAGTACCACGGCATCCGCGCGCTCGGGGTCACGACGTTGTCGCCCTCCAGCGCACTGACCGGAATCATCTCCACGCCCTCCAGCCCAAGCTGCGCGCACAGCGCCTCGAACTCACGTCGAATCGCGGTGAAGGACGCCTCGGAGTAGTCAACGATGTCCATCTTGTTGACCGCCGCAACCACATGCGGAATCCCCAACAGCGATGCGATGTAGGTGTGCCGACGCGACTGCGGCAGCAGACCACCCGCTTTGGCAAAGGCCTTGGCGTCGATCAGAATAATCGCGACGTCGGCGGTCGAGGCTCCGGTCGCCATGTTGCGCGTGTACTGCTCGTGGCCCGGCGTGTCGGCGATGATGAACTTGCGCCGCGCAGTGGAGAAGTAACGATAGGCCACGTCGATCGTGATTCCCTGCTCGCGCTCGGCCTTCAGGCCATCGGTCAGCAGCGAGAAGTCCACATGCCCATTGGCCGCGCGATTCACGCGACTCTTCTGCACCGCCGCAAGCTGATCCTCGTAGACGCTCTTGGTGTCGTGCAGTAGCCGCCCGATCAGCGTCGATTTGCCGTCGTCCACGCTTCCTGCCGTGGTGAAGCGCAGCATCTCCTGCTCCAGATGCGCCTCCAGAAACGCCTCAAACGTTCGCGTCACGCCACTCTCTTCCGTCGCCGTTGTAACCGATGTGCTCACTGGAAAACCTCTGCCATCTCAAAAGTTGTCATTCTGAATGAAGGGAACAAAATACTCTCCGTATCCTGCTCATTATGGAATGACAAATTTGCTCTAGTGCAATTAATAAATAGATCCACCTTTAGTCTTATCCGCGTTTATCGGTGCTTCTATCCGCGTCATCCGTGTTAAGCCGTGTGCTCTCCCAAGGCGCCCCCGCTAATTCAGGGATGCCTTCCTAGAAGTATCCCTCTCGCTTCTTCACCTCCATCGAACCCTCTTCATCGTGGTCGATGGCGCGGTTTTCTCGCTCGCTGCGACGAAACGTAATCAACTCTTCGATAATCTTCGGCAGCGTGTCTGCCTCACTGCGCATGGCTCCGGTGCAGGGCAGGCAGCCCAGCGAACGCATCCGCACCTTGATCTGCTCGACCTTCTCGCCGGGGAAAAGCTGCATCCCCTCATGCACCAGCGTCATTGCTCCGCCACGCATTACGATGGGACGCGTCTTGGCGAAGTACAGCGGTACAATCGGAATCTTCTCGGCGTAGAGGTAGAGCCACACGTCCAGTTCCGTCCAGTTCGACAGCGGAAAGACGCGGATGCTCTCGCCCTTGCGCAGACGCGAGTTATACAGGCTCCACAGCTCCGGCCGCTGATTCTTCGGATCCCACTGCCCTGCCGCGTCGCGGAAGGAGTACACGCGCTCCTTGGCACGACTCTTCTCCTCGTCGCGGCGCGCTCCGCCGAAGGCCGCGTCGAAGCCGCCCTCTTCCAGCGCATCCAGCAGACTGCGCGTCTTCAGCAGCCCGCAGCAGTTCTGCGTTCCCAGTTTGTACGGACTCGCGCCCGCCGCAATCGCCTCTTCGTTGCGATGCACCAGCAACTTCGCGCCAATCTCGCGCGTGTACTCGTCGCGAAATGTAATCATCTCGGGAAATTTGTAGCTCGTATCCACATGCAGCAGAGGAAACGGAATCTTCCCTGGATAGAACGCCTTCTGCGCCAGACGCAGCATCACCGACGAGTCCTTGCCGATCGAGTACAGCATGACTGGCCGCGCGAACTCCGCCACCGCCTCGCGCAGGATCGTGATGCTCTCGGCCTCCAGCGCCTGTAAGTGGTTCAGCCGCGCTGCATGAATCTCGTTAATATCGGGTTCTGTCGCTGTCAGCGTCGTCATCGAGGTAGGTTCTCCATTGCATCCACGTCATCGCGTACTACAGATACAGATGCAGGCCGCAATCGTCAGGAATCAAAAGTTTAAATTGTAGGGGGGAGTTAGAAGAGCGAGTCTGCTAGCGCCGACAGCGGTTGCCGGAGGTCATCCGACAATAATTCACGCGCATTCGACAGAGACTCGTCATGGCTCAATTATATCCACTGCTATAGCGCACTGCAACGCGCACACAACACCGAATCTCTGCTAAACTACTCAAGTTGGCACAACAGACCAGCGCGCCTCGCGGTTCGCAGGTTGTACCGATACCCACTCAGTATCACGTTCGGGGCGTAGCGCAGTCTGGTAGCGCACCTGGTTCGGGACCAGGGGGTCGGAGGTTCGAATCCTCTCGCCCCGACCATTTATTCTGAGTGCAGAGTACGGCATCCTCCCCCGGATGCTGGAGCATTTCCTCTATATCAGGATAGATTCTCTAGCGGTTTCAGCCCGAGCATGGTCTTCGGAGCCGCTCGCAAACCTAGAACCTGAAAGTCCTTCAGCTTATTCTTCAACACATAGATCAGCCAGTTGTTCCCCTCGGGATCGGTCGGCGACATATAGAATCCTGAGTTGACGACATAGCTCTGGGTATTGTGAATCAGTCCCTCGATCACCTCGCCATCCGCAAACGTCGCGCGCACCCACAGACACTCCTGCGTTGGCAGATGGTCGTGAAAGCGCAGGTCGTCATGCCACTTTCCATCGAACGACTTCACAAAGAAGATCGCCTTGACGCCCTCAAGCGAGACCTCTTCGGCGTGATCCGTTCCCAGCGGTCGAATCACCGTCGTCGCAAGCCCTGTGCCGAGTCCCTCAACGGCGAGCCATTGTCCTCTCTCGGCGTGGCCTTTTATCGTGCGCCCACCGAACTGGAGCACCACCATGACCAGATCCGCGTCCCCATTGCCTGCGGCAACATCCCGATAGCCCACTACGGCATTGCTATTGCTCATGGCTGCACTCGCGTCGATCCGGACTCAGATCGTACTGTTTGATCTTGTACAGCAGAGCCTTGTAGCTGATCTGTAGATCGTTTGCGGCGGCCTTGCGATTCCATCCCGTCTCCTCCAACACTCCTGCGATCACCGAGGATTCAGTTTCACCCTTCAAGCCCCGAACCAACTTCTTCAGACCTCCGGCCTCCACATAATCCTGCGCCTTCTCAGCCGATGCGGGTACGCCGCACGCCTGAGCCAGCTCGTCGATCACCGTCTGCTCATCCTGCAAGATCAAGTAACGATTGATGATATTCTCCAACTCGCGCAGATTTCCCGGCCATGGATACTTCATCAGGGATTCCAGCAGCGCAGGAGAGATCGGTTGCGGTTCCAACTCATATTTCTGGGCACCCTTGCGCATGAAGTGGGCCGCCATCGCGGGAATCTCATCCAGCCGGTCGCGCAACGGAGGCAGAGACAGAGTCAGCCCATTCAGCCGATAGTAGAGGTCTTCGCGAAAGGTCTTCGCGGCCATCGCCTCTTTCATATTGATGTTGGTCGCGGCCATAATGCGCACGTCCACTCGGGTCGGCCCTCGTCCGCCCAACCGAGAGAAGGTTCCATCCTGTAGCACATGCAGTAGCTTGGCCTGTAGTGACGCTGGCATCTCGCCAATCTCGTCCAGAAAGATCGTTCCGCCGTCGCAGATCTCGAACTTTCCCGGCTTGCCCTTGGTCGCTCCAGTGAACGCTCCCTGCTCGTAGCCGAAGAGTTCGCTCTCCAGCAGATCCGCCGGCATCGCCGCACAATTAACCTTCAGAAACATCTTGCCAGAGCGTCGCGACATCTGGTGGGTATACATCGCGAGAATCTCTTTTCCCGTTCCACTCTCGCCCAGAATCAGTACCGGAATATCGGAGCGAGCGACCAACTTCGCCTGCGCCTCGATCTCGCGCATCCGCTTACTGGAGCGCACAAAGGAGTTGCCCCCCTCCAACGGAATCTCGATCGCCTCGCCAACCTCGCCAGACTCTTCCTTGTGAGCCAGCAGGTGTTTGGCAATGGCAACCTCAAGCGAGTCATCAGCAAACGGCTTCAGGACCACGCCGCCCACCCCTAGACGCGTAAAGACCTCATAATCGGCGACCTCCACATTGGTCGCCATAATGAGCACTGGAAGCTCTGGGCGAATGACGCGCACTCGCGAGAACAGATCCATCGACAAATCAACGCCGTCCCACGCCAACAGAACCAAGCTGGGCCGCGACGACATCGCCTCCAGATCGCGCAGAAACTCCAACTTTTCCGAGAAGAGCCGAAGGTCGTACAGCTCTGAAAAAGTCCGCTTCAGATAGTTCAGAACCAGTAGATTTGGCTCAAACACGAAGAGACACGGACGGACGGGGCGGCTCTTCTGTTCTGTAAATTTGGATGAATTAGCCATCATTAAACTCCATTGCGTCGACGCCGATCAGCTTGGCGTCTGCTGTTGTTTTCCCAGATGACTCACCCTAAAACCAATCATTCAATTCAAAATAGACTTTTCATCTCTGGAAGATCCCTGTAAAACCTGAACCCTGCAACGATCTCCATCCCACTGAAACGCCAAACCATAGCGCTCGAAAAAGCGAGCCGAAGGATCAAATACCGCTTCACAAAACCACGTGACGCTACATTACACCAAACAGGAGAAACTTTGCGACAAAAGTGGAAATAATATTCCTAGTTCTGTGCAGAAATCTTACCTCACCCCGAAGAAAAAGGCATGAGTTGATTTAATGGTTTCCAAAATAATAGGACAAAAGTCTAAATTGCTTATAGTCATTGGCGTAATATTTTCGATTATTCATCTTTGGCTCTCAACGTGCTGTTCACTCAACTACACGGACTGTAGGGCCAATGATTCAGCCTCTACCCCGTAGTCTGTATCCAGGTCGAAAACGCTATGACTACCGCACACTTTTCGAACCAGGAAACCCAATTCGACCTTCCTCCCATTGAGGTCTTCTTCGGCCACACTAAGGAGATGCTGGCTATCCGCCAAAAGTTGGAAATGGTCGCCAGAACCAACGTTCCGGTCCTGATTCAGGGCGAGAGTGGCACGGGCAAGGAGATCTTCGCGCGTCTGATTCACAACACATCAGAGCGCGCCTCTGGCGAACTGGTCAAAGTGTGCTGTCCAGCCATTCCGCAAGGACTCATCGAAACCGAACTCTTCGGCTACGAGAAGGGAGCCTTCACCGGAGCCAACTCCACCAAGCGCGGTCGTCTGGAGCAGGCCAACAACGGAACCCTCCTCCTGGACGAGGTCGGCAGCCTCGATATCGGAGTCCAATCCAAGCTACTGCAAGTCCTACAGGACGGCACCTATATGCGGGTCGGCGGACACCAGACCCGCACGATTCAGACCCGTATTCTCTCGGTCGCCAACCGCGATCTCCGCGAGCAGGTCGCCGAAGGAACCTTCCGTCTCGACTTCCTCTACCGCATCAACGCCATCACCTTTAATCTTCCTCCGCTGCGCAAGCGCGCCGAAGACATTCCCCAGATCGCCAACTATCTTATCGCCCAACACGCCAGAATCTTCTGCACCCAGCCGCAACCGCTCTCGCTCAGAGTTCTCCGCCTGATGCAGAAGTTCAGTTGGCCGGGAAACATTCGACAGCTCGACAATCTCATCCGCAGCTACGTCCTGATGGGCAACGAGGACGCGCTTATCACCGAGTTGCTTGACGAAGAGCGACCCACTCCCCACGACACTGCGGACATCGACGTAAGTCAGCCTCTTAGCCTCAAACAGATCACCAAACAAGCCACCCATGAACTGGAACACCAGATCATTCTCAGGGTTCTCAAAGCCAATAACTGGAACCGACAGAAGACCGCCAAATGGTTGAAGATCAGCTACCGTTCCCTGCTCTACAAGATTAACGAGGTCGAATCCTCCGAGCATTCAGCGCATAGTGCCGTGCATGCCAGACCGAACACTGCTCTCGATCCCTCCACCGGCCACTCCAACCTCCTTCAGTAGCCAGAGAAAGCGGTCAAGGGGAGATGAGCTTCCTTCTGCTGGGGTATTCAGAAGGTCACACGGTTACATGTGCCGCTAACGCCTCCTTTACCCGGTAATTTAATCATGATTGCGGTGCAATCATGATTAAGCACAGTTGTTGACAAACGCCATCTGCCACGGCGGTTTAGAATAGCTTTTGGCTCATTGTGTTCGCGTCTCTCTCGCAGAGCGAGTCGTCGAAGCCAGGAGTTCTACAGGCGTTCGCGCCGGAAAGCGTTCTCTCACTGCACATGCATCGTTGGTCGCAACTCTTCATTCCTACTCTTCGTGAGGCGCCGACAGACGCCGAGGTCGCCAGCCACAAGCTCCTGCTCCGCGCGGGCTACATCCGCCAGTTGGGCGCGGGCCTGTACTCGCAGCTCTTTCTCGGCAATCGCGCCATCAATAAGATCGTCGCCATCGTGCGCGAGGAGATGGACGCCATCGGCCAGGAGATGCACCTGCCTGCCCTGAATCCGCGCGAGGCATGGGAGGCCAGCGGTCGCTGGTCCGGCATGGGCGACAACATGTTTCGCCTGAAGGATCGCAAAGGTGCTGAACTCTGCCTCGCCATGACCCACGAAGAGATCATGACCAAGATCGCCTGCGACGAACTGCGCAGCTACAAACAGCTTCCGCAGATCTGGTACCAGATCCAGACCAAGTTCCGCGACGAACCGCGTCCCAAGTCCGGCCTGTTGCGCGTGCGCCAGTTTCTGATGAAGGATGCGTACTCCTTCGACATCGACGAGGCGGGCCTTGACGCCAGCTACGCCAAGCACGAGGCCGTCTACCGGCGCATCTTCACCCGCTGCGGCCTTGAGTTTGTCGGCGTCGAAGCCGATTCCGGCTCGATGGGCGGCTCGGCCTCGCAGGAGTTCATGGTCTACACCGACGCCGGCGAAGACCTCATCGCCAGCTCGGCCTCGGGCTATGCAGCGAACGTCGAAAAGGCCACGTCGAAGCTCGCGCCGGTCGCCGACCTCGCCCCCACCGGCGACGGCCTGCCCGAACTCGTCCACACGCCCGAGCAGAAGACCATCGACGAGGTTTCCGCCTTCCTCAACGTCGAGCGAGTTCACCAGATGAAGACCATGGCCTACATCGTCGAGCATCCCGACGCGGACGAGAAGCAGATCAAGAACGTCGGCAAGACCCGCGCCGTGGTTGCCTTCCTGCGCGGGGATCACCAACTCAACGAGACCAAGCTCTCAGCCATCGCGGGCGGCGAGTTGCGCCCGATGCAGCCCGACGAGATCGCCGCAACCTTCAACGCGCCTGCCGGATTCCTCGGGCCGATTGGCCTGACGGCAGCGCCGCATCCAAAGAAGCCGGGAACGCTGGTCGTCCTTGACGCAGCCCTTGAAGGCCGCAGCAACCTCGTCGCCGGAGCCAACAAGGAGCAGTACCACCTGCGCAACGTCACGCCCATGCGCGACTTCAAGCCCACGCTGGTCGCCGATGTTCGCAGCGTCAACGAGGGTGAACTTGACCCCATCGGCGGTCAACCGCTGCGCATCGGCAAAGCGGTCGAGATCGGCCACATCTTCAAGCTCGGCTACAAGTACTCCAAGGCTCTGGGCGCGTCGGTGCTGAACCGCGACGGCAAGGAGACCACGCCGATCATGGGCAGCTACGGCATCGGCATCGAGCGCATCCTGACCGCCGCCATCGAGCAGTCCGCCGCGAAGTTTGCCGCTGCAAACGCAGGAGATCCCAAGGCGACCGAGACCTACGCCCTGCCGCCCAGCATCGCGCCGTTTCAGGTTGTCGTCACCATCACCAACGTTCGCGAGGCCGAACTGCTGGCCGCTGGCGAGAAGATCGCCGCCGACCTCACCGCCGCTGGCATCGACGTTCTTCTCGACGACCGCGACGAGCGCGCTGGAGTGAAGTTCAAGGACGCCGAGTTGATCGGAGTTCCCTTCCGTATCGCCATCGGCAAAAAGCTCGCCGAGGGCAAGGTCGAGTTGCTCAATCGCCTCACCAACCAGACCATCGACGTTTCCACCGACGAAGTCGTTCAACATCTCACCGCAGCACTCGCTGACTAGCAGTTGGCACTCTCTCCTATGGCCATCAAATTAAAATTCGGAAACTCAGGACCCGCGAACAGCTTCAAGAATCGCTTTCTGCGCGGCCTTCTCATTACGGTTCTTGCCATCCTGTTCATCGGTACCTGCGTCTTCGGCATCTGCTACTTTAGGTACCAGTCGATTGTGGACGACCGCATCGCTGCGGGGCCTCTATTTGCCAACTCCGCGCAGGTATACGCTGCGCCGCGCGAGATTCGCCCGGGCCAGCATCTTACGGTTTCCTTCATCGCGCAGGAGCTGCGCAGTGCGGGCTATAACACCAATCCGCAGATGGGCAGCTTCACCCTGAGCGGCAATAGCATCCAGATCAAGCCCGGCCCGCAGAGCTATCACTCGGCCGACAGCGCCACCATCACCACCGGCCAGTCCAGCGACGGCGACACCAGCACCGGCTACGGCCCGGTCGTCCAGTCGATCACCGCAGCCAACGGCGCGCCTCTGGCCGCCTACCAGCTTGAACCGCAGCTCATCACCGCTCTCTCTCAGGACAAGGATCGCTCCAAGCGACGTCTGGTCACCTACGACGAGATCCCGCCCCACATGGTGCAAGCCGTTCTCGCCATCGAGGATCGCCGCTTCTTCGAACACGGCGGCATCAACTACGTCCGCATCGCCAAGTGCGCGGTTGAGGACACGCTCAGCCACCATAAAGAGTGCGGCGGCTCGACCCTGACCATGCAACTCGCTCGCGGCTTCTTCCTCTCGCCGGAGAAGAAGTTCACCCGCAAGGTTGCCGAGATCATGATTACCCTGCAACTCGAAGCGCGCTTCAACAAGAAGCAGATCTTCGAGATGTACGCCAACCAGATCAACATCGGCCAACGCGGCAGCTTCGGCATCAACGGCTTTGGCGAGGCGGCGCAGGCCTACTTCGGCAAGGATATTCATCAGCTCGACCTGGCCGAATCCGCGCTAATAGCTGGAATGATTCAGCGCCCGAACTATTTCAATCCGTATCACCATCCCGACCGCGCCATGGAACGGCGCAACCTCGTTCTCGACTCAATGGTCGAGACCGACGCCATCACGGCCTCCGAGGCCGAGCGCGCCAAGGCCGAGCCAATCAAACTTTCCACGCCCAACATCGACGCATCCGAGGCTCCCTACTTCGTCGACCTCGTCCACGACCAACTCACACAGCGCGTTGGAGATCAGGAGTTGGGCCACGACGCCCTGCGCATCTACACCTCGCTCGATCCCGAACTGCAACGCGCCGCCTCCGAGGCCGTCGACGTGGGCATGAAGAACATCGACGACATGGTCAACAAGCAGCACAAGAAGGGCGACACCAACATCACCTACCCGCAGGTTGCCCTCGTCGCTTTGAACCCGCATACCGGGCAGATTCTGGCTCTGGTTGGCGGACGCAACTACGGCAACTCGCAGTTGAACCACGCCACCTCCAAGCGACCCACCGGATCGATCTTCAAGCCCTTCGTCTACGCCGCAGCCTTCAATACCAGCCTGAACGGAAACAGCCTCGGCGGCAACGGAACCTTCACCGCGCTTACTCGGCTCAACGACGTCGAAACCACATTCAGCTTCGATGGCAAGGAATACACTCCAGGCAACTATAAGGATGAGTACCACGGCTCGGTGACGGCCATCTACGCGCTGGCTCACTCGCTGAACAACGCGACCATCTCGCTGGCCCAGCAGGTTGGCTTTGAGAACGTAGCCGCGCTCGGTCGCGCCTCGGGCATCACCGACGCGCGCGGCACTCCGTCGGTCGCCATCGGAACCTACAGCGCCACGCCCATCGACATGGCGGGAGCCTACACCGTCTTCGCCAACAACGGAGTCCATCTCAAGCCCTGGATTCTGGCCAGTGTGCGCAACGCCAACGGAGACGTCGTCGCCGACTTCGCCCCCGAGGCCAAGCAGGTGATGGATCCGCGCTCGGCCTACCTCACGCAGAGCCTGCTCGAAGGCGTCATGAACTTCGGCTACGGCGTCACTGCGCGCCAACACGGCTTCACCGCTCCTGCTGCCGGCAAGACCGGAACCAGCCACGACGCATGGTTCGCCGGCTACTCGTCGAACCTCATCTGCATCGTCTGGGTGGGTAACGACGACTACACCGACGTCAAACTCTCCGGCGCTCTGGCTGCCGCGCCCATCTGGACCGAGTTCATGAACCGCGCCATCAAGCTGCCGCAGTACTCCGACATGCACTCCTTCAGCCCGCCCGAGGGAGTTCATACGGTCCGCGTCGACAAGAGCACCTGGCTACCCGCCGACGACTCCTGCACAGACGACTACACCATCGCCTTCCTCGATGGCACCGTTCCCGGCAGCACATGTAGCCACATGGGCAACGACGCTCCGCAGACCCTTATCCAGAAGATTCTCGGCATCGGAGAACACAAGTCCCAGCCCGACCAACCTACTCAGTAGAACAAACTCCGCCAGAAGTTCTGGAGGGATACAACTGATACTCATCGTCCGTGCAATTGGCCCGCATTAATTGGTCGTCAAGGCCTTGCTAGTGGTAACATCGTTATGCAGAGGTATTTCGACGCGGCAAGGTTTGGGTTCACCCTCCACTCGCGTCAGAACCCCTTCCCCCTCGGAATGGTTCAATGCCGGGACGCCAGATTTTATCGACCGTCCCGATGTGCCGAGTGAAGGTCTCTGCAATTCAAGATTGGAGTTTCACCATGGCAGCCAAATGTGATCTCTGCGGCAAGGGCCCGCAGTTCGGAAACAACGTCTCTCACGCCAACAACACCACGCGTCGCCGTTGGAACGTCAACCTGCGACCGGTGAGGGCCAAGGTTGCCGGATCCAGCAAGCGCATTCGCGTCTGCACCGGATGCATCAAGACCGGCAAAGTCGTCAAAGGCTAAGCCCACAGATTTCAGCTTCACAAAGATCCCCAGGCGACGACCTCGCGACTGGGGATCTTCGTGTTTGTCTCAGAACATTTCAAATCTCACCGAAATCCAGAATAATCTCCCCCTGTAACAGAAACCCAAGCGCAAGCCTTGTGGATTGTGCGCGTCATAGCCCACAATGGTCTGTGTACGAAGCTCTGTGTACGGAGGACTCGGTTTGCAGAAATATCTCTGGATCGCGATCGGCGGAGCGCTTGGCTCCATCGCCCGCTACTGGGTCGGATCGACGATCGCCAGCCGTCTGGGTACGAAGTTTCCCTTTGGAACCTTCGTCATCAACCTGACGGCCTGCCTGATCATCGGCTTCTCGCTCACCCTGCTGGCGCGGCGCACGACGATCAATCCGGCGTGGCGTTTTCTCGTCCCCATCGGCTTTGTCGGAGCCTACAGCACCTTCTCCACCTACGAGTGGGAGACGCTCTCGATCCTGCGCGGCGGAGCGTTTCTGGAGGCTTCGCTCTACGCCTTCGCCAGCCTCTTTCTCGGCCTCGTCGCAACCTGGCTGGGCGTTCTGCTCGCCGAGGCTGTTTAATGCATCTCAGACAGCCAGAGCTTGCAGCGCAAGCCCCATCTACGCGGAACCGATCCTTGAAGGAGGACGTATGTTGAGCGCAGGAAAGGCAGTAAAGGTCTCCATCTACCTGAGCGAGGGATCGACCCATCACGGGGTTCCGACCTACTCCAGCATTCTCGACTTTCTCTTCTATCGCGGCGTCTCCGGCGCAACGGTTCTGAAGGGCGTGGCAGGCTTTGGCGCGGATCACCACATGCATTCGGCTAGCTTCGTCGAGATCTCCGACCAGCTTCCGCTGAAGGTCGAGTTCATCGAGAGCCGCGAGATGGTCGACGAACTGCTCGGCAAGCTGGAAGAGCTGGCCGGAACCGGCATGATCGAGCTGCAAGAGACGACCGTGGCCAAGCCCGCACAGATCTCCAAACCCGCGCCGCAGCCGCTGCCAGCCCATCTGAAGATCGAGGGCAAGGCCCAGCTCATGCGCATCTACGTCGGTGAGAGCGACCGCTGGCGGGGTAAGCCGCTGCACGAGGCTCTGGTAGAGGCTATGCGCGCCAACGACATCGCCGGAGTAACGGTCTATCGCGGCATCCTTGGCTACGGAGCGCACCGCCGCGCCCATCAGGAGAAGCCGCAGGCGCTCTCCCGCGACGCCTCCATCCTGCTCTCGGTCGTCGATACCGCCGAGAAACTACAGGCCTTTCTGCCGCTGGTCGAGCAGATGGTCGAAGAGGGGCTGGTCGTCCTCTCCGAGGTGGACATCATCAAGTACTCCCACCGCGCGCTGGATGTTGACAAGACTTCCAGCAACTCAGCCAGCGCCTCGGCGTAGACGGAGATCTCTCATGAAAGAACAATTTTCTGCTCGCATGATCCGCATCCACTTCGGCGAAGACGATCGCTGGCAGGGCAAGCCACTGCACGAGGCAATTCTGGCCAAGGCGCAGGAGTTGGGGTTGGCCGAGGCGCTGGTCTTTCGAGGTATCGAGGGCTTCGGCTCCAGCACCCGTATCCGCCATTCCAGCCACTGGACCTTCTCCAGCGACGCGCCGATCATGGTGAGCCTGATCGACAGCGAAGCCCAGATCGCCCGCCTGATTCCCCACCTCGACGCCATGGTCGAAGAGGGGCTGATCGCCATCTCCAACGTCGAGGTCATCCGCTACTCGCGCAATCCCGGCTCGGCGTAGTCGAAATGAATTAATATGTAAGAGGCCGCCGCAACCTGCATCCACTGACTGCGCCGCCTACACTTCAACCCACTGCACTCCCAAAGGGCCCCATGAAGAACGCCATCGAAGCCATGCAGAGCCGCCGCAGCATTCGCACCTATAACACCGGGCTGACGGTCGAGCGCAGCACCATTGAAGAGATCGTCGACTGCGCGCGTCTGGCTCCCACGGCGATGAACGATCAACCCTGGGAGTTCGTCGTCGTCACCGAAAGGTCGTCGCTTGCCAAGATCCCGACGTTGCTGGGCCACGCCGAGTTCATCGCCAACGCAGCCTTCTGTGTTCTCGTCTTCTCGCGCGAGAGCGGTTGCGCCTTGGAGGATTGTTGCGCCGCCACCGAGAATCTGCTGATTGCCGCCGAGGCGCATGGACTGGGAGCCTGCTGGGTCGCCGGAACAGGCCAGCCCTACGCTCCCGCCGTCGCACAGGCCTTCGGCGCGCCAGCCAGCCACCAACTCATCAGCCTCGTCAGCGTCGGCCACCCCGCCGAGCAGCCCACAATAGAAAAACGCCCCTTGATGGAAGTGCTTCACTGGGAGCGATTCTAAACATTTTCGGTAATGGTATTGACCGTCGTGGAATGAGCAAAGCAAATTCCTCCGCTTTGCTGCGGAATGACAAACAAATTGGCTACAGTAATTCGAGACAGCCGTCTAAGACGGGCGGACGGTTAGGACGAGAACCTTGCGCTGGGTCGGAACGACGACCAGACCAAGCTCGTCGCGCAACCGCTGGAAAAGTTCTTCTTGATTGCGGTAGGTTCCTACGCGGAAGTCGAAGCTGCCCGCCATCCGTGTGTCGTTGACCAGCAGGCGATCCAGATCCGGCTCCAGCGTTCGACTGAACTCCGAGATGCTTGCCGCCCGCGCCGAGATCCCTCCCGAAGCAACACCCGAACACTCTCTGCCTGCGAAGCTGATCTCCTGCGCGTCGTTGGACGAGTCGGAAAGATCGAGCGAAGCCTGCTTGTAGAGTGAGTTACCGCGCGCTGTAGAGCCATGCCGATGCAGCGCCGGCCCCATCCCATTGGGCGCAGTCAGGGCATAAACATCCATCGAACGGCTCTCCGGCGTAATGGCCAGTTTAAATCTCTTCTGAAGCGCATCGCGCAGACGTTGCTGCGTTGCCTCGGCGCTCTCTTCTCTGGGGAGCGACAGGGTCACGTCGTAGCGCGCGGTGGTATCGACATCGCCGGAGAGATCGACTCGGCGAACGTCCACGTCGTAGACCTGTGCGATCAGCGACTTCAGGTCGTAGCCGAGCGCATTCCAGCGATCTGAACCGACCTCGATCGACGTGCTTCCCGCCTCCATCCGGCTAGGTACGATCTGAACCTCAACCGGAGCGCGCGCCGCGTGGGGACGAGAACTCGTGCGCGCTGACGTGGCGGTCTGTCCCTGCGCCAGCATAGCCACAGCCACGCCAAAGACCAGTCCGATTTTTAGTGCCACGCCAAAAGTTGACCGCTTCATGAGTTCACCCGCAAAAAACATTTCCTCATGCGCAGCACACGGTGGCTATACCACTTAAGCATCATTCGACAGAAATATGGCTAAGAATCCTCGCGACTAGCCTCAGCGGCAGAGGCGAGTCGCTTGGATTTGCGGTAGACGCTTGCGACCGCCAACGTCCAGAATGGAACCAGATCCACTCCCGGAATGAGCTTGGCGGCAAACGAGGGGAGAAACTCCCAGTGCCAGCCAAGCAGTCGAACCAGTGCGATCGCAATGCAGAGATCAAGAGCGTCGTCCGCAGGAGACTCCGCACCCTCGACAAAGAGCGGGAAGATAACAACCTGTAGTAAATCCGCAAGGATCGCCAGCAACAATGCGGCTCGGAAGCGCGGCCCCGGAGAAAATGTGATGGCGTCTTGAGTCAATATCCGGCACTTTCCTCTTGTGGAGATGAAAACAAGAGTAATCGCAAATCATCGGTAATGCTACTGATTAGGAATAGAGCATTTTGGTAGTGGGGTAGACCATCGTGGAGCGAGCAAAAGCAGATTCCTTCGCTTTGCACGGAATGACAAACAAAACGAGAAGAATATTTGGTAGCGTTACCGGGGCTCGAACCCGGACTCTCTGCCTTGAGAGGGCAGCGTGTTAACCAGTTACACCATAACGCCATGATCGCTACAGGAGGGTGTTCCCTCCAGCGCAGATTCGAGTATAACAGCCTATGCCTTGCAAGACCAGCCTGTAGCTCGAAAAACAGGTCGGGGCAAGCAAAAAAACTGACCTGCCCCGACATCTTCACTTGAGTGATACGAATTTCACGCGGGACGATCGCCACGTCAGCTATTGGTCGTAGGTATCTACAGGCCGAGCTTCTTGACTTCGTCGTTGTAATACTTGCGATAGAGGATGTCCCACTCCTGCGAACCCTCGGGAATGACCTTGCGCTGCGAGGCAATCTTCTGCCGCGCGTTGGCGTCCAGCTTGGTCTCCTCGGTCAGCAGCTTCTCCAAGGCTTTGCGAGCCTCCTGGCGGATGGTGTTGCGATCCTCCAGAAAGTCGCACTCGTCGATCTCAGCCAGAGCGTCGGCCACCGTGTGCGCCAGTTTGTTTACCTTGTCGCTCGATATTCTCACAGCACCGCCTTATACTTGCGCGCCAACTCGTTCTTCACTTTTTTGAACATCTCCTGATAGTTCGCGCCAGACCGCAGCATGTCGTCCTGAAAAGCTTCGAGAATCACGCGGACTTCGTCGTTGATTCGATCTTCGAGCGCCAGCTCTTCGATCATCGCCGCCGTTATCCGCTCGTGCAAGACAGCAGGTTTCGCCGTCCCGATCACCTTGGCGTCCACCAGATGTTTCACTGTCTGGCGCGCCAGATACCCAACATAATCTTTAGAGAAAATCATCGCTTTCATCAGGATACACCAGCGCGCGGTCGCTTTGCAGCAAGCTCGGTTTTGCATCGCGTAAGATGGTCGTGCATGATGGAAGAGCCACTCTAAACTCCGCTCTTCAAAGGCCATACCAATGTCTCGCAACCCAAACTCAAAGCCCGCTACGCCCCAACCCGACAAGGCCGGCAAGCCCTCCGTCATGGGCCTTGCCGTCATCACCCTTCTGGCCTTTGCTGGAGCCTACCTCTGGACCAGCCACCAGACCAAGACTCCGGCTGCCACGCAGACGGTTCATCTGGCCAAGATCTATTCGGAGACAGCGCACCCGACCGTCGACATTCCCGCCGCGCTCGATCAGGCGCAGAGTGAGCATAAGCGCGTCCTGCTGGACTTCGGCGCAGACTGGTGTGGCGACTGCCAGGTGCTGGACTACAGCTTCCACCAACCCGCCAACGCCGCGCTACTGGCCAGCAACTACATTCTGGTTCACGTCTGGGTCGGCCAGATGGACGCCAACCTCGGAGTCGCCGAGAAGTACGGCGTCCCCATCCACAAGGGGATTCCCGCGCTGGCCGTCCTTTCGCCCGATGGCAAGGTCATCTACGCGCAGGCCACCGGCGAGTTCAAGGATTTGCGTAATATGGATCCAGCCTCAGTAACCGAGTTTCTGGAGAAATGGAAAAGCTGAGAACGCCACTTCAAGTCCGCGTCCGGCAGGCGAGTACCGCACGGTTACGACTGCATCGCACACGCATACGGCGGATTCTGCGCTGGTACGCGGTTTTTTCGCGCGCGCTGCACCGAATGGTTCTCAGCGTGGGAGATCACGACTGCCTGAACGTGGCGCAATCGACCGCCTACTCGGCCATCGTCGCTCTCTTTCCTGCGCTGATCGTGGCTGCGGCGGTGATTGGACTGCTGCCGGACACGGCTCCGGTGCGCTTCCAACTCGCCGACTTCTTTGATCGCGTTCTGCCGCCCAGCGTCAGCGCACTGCTGGATGCGACCTTTGAAAATGCGCCGAAACACACCCACTCGCTGCGCGCGTTGATCGGCGCCGGAGTGGTCAGCTTTGCCGGTGCCTCGAACGTGATCTCCACGCTGATGGAGGGTCTGCGTCGCGCCTACCGGCTGCCGGACGACTGCTGGAGCTTCTGGCAACGGCGCATCCGCTCGATCGAACTGGTTCCGTTGTCTCTGGTGCCGCTGACCATCGCCAGCCTGCTGGTCGTCTTCGGCCACGCGCTGACGGGGTGGCTAGTCTCCAGCATCGGCCCGCAGGTGCGAGAGCCAATCTATGTGGCGACGCTGCTTCTGCGCTGGGGAATCGCGCTGGGATCCAGCGTCGTGCTGATCGCTCTGCTCTATCATCTGGGAGTTCCCGACATGAGCCGTAGAGAGCTGGACGGCGAAGCTACGCGAATGAAACTGGCTACTCCCCCCAAGAACTGGCGCTGGACGATCTTGCCGGGAGCACTGCTGGCCACTGCGCTGTGGTTTCCGGCGACGCTGATCTTCGGCTGGTACGTCACCCGATTCACCAACTACAGCGAGGTCTACGGCCCGCTGGGCACAGGAATCGCCCTGCTCTTCTGGCTCTACATCATCTCCCTGAGCGTCCTCTGCGGAGCGGAGTTCAACGTCCACTTCAACGCACAGATCGAGGCTCACTTCGGCGGCGATCAGAGAAATCGTCGAAGATGAGCCTCGTGGTAGAGCTTTAGGAATGAAACTGCTTCGTTGCCCGCTGGATCGCACTCACAATATCTGCGGACGGGGATTGACTGAATCAGTCCTGCTGCTTCTTGCGTGTGCCAAAGAAGAACATGATCGCGCCAAAGACGAACATGATTCCGCCCCAGTCGAGGTTGATGTTCATGCCGAGCGACTTCGCGTAGAGCGCGGTGTCCGCGTGCGTGAAGATGCCGAAGATGCCCATGATGCCGCCAATGATCAGAAAAACGAGGCCAAGTGGTACGCGGATGTCGAGTCCCATAAATACTCCAGTCGTAAGGTGTTAGATGCCAAGGGGCGAGGGTTCGGGAACGTGGAGTCGGGAACGGGAAATTTCGCTTCTCCCGTTCCCTGCCCCTGTTCCCCGTTCCTACGCGAAGATAATGTTGAGGACGACGGCCAAGGCCAGCACCACGACGGCCCAGACCGACGGCTTCTGGTACCACTCCTTGTTGACCTCGACGGGCTTGGGAGTCAGCGAGTAGACCAGTCCAACCAGATCCGCTTCAGGACGCGGAGCCGACATGCGCGAGACCACTACCGTAACAACCCAGTTGATTGCGAAGGCGAAGATCGCAGTCCAGAAGTTCTGCGCCATATCGCTGGGATAGCGGTGGAGAATGTGGATCCAGCCACCGTGGAGGCCAGCCATATCTCCTACCGGAAGGGTGAGTCCGTGGTGGATGAGCGCGCCGGTGGTACCAGCGAGCAGTCCGGAGAAGGCTCCATGACCCGTGGTGCGCTTGCTGAACATTCCCAGCAGGAAGGTGGCGAACAGTGGCGCATTGACCATGGCGAAGACCAATTGCAGCGCGTCCATGATGTTATTGAAGCTGGTAACGGCGTAAGCCGCGCCAATGGAGAGCAGGACGCCCCCGACCGTAGACATTCTGCCCATCCACAGGTAGTGCTCGTCAGTTCCCTTCTTGTGGATGTAGGCCTGATAGATGTCATAGGTCCAGACGGTGTTGAAGGCGGTGACGTTGCCCGCCATTCCCGACATGAAGCTGGCCAACAGCGCAGTGAGGCCGAGGCCGAGGACTCCGGTGGGGAAGAAGGTCAGCAACATGACGGGAACCGTCTTGTCGTAGTCATAGACCTTTTCACCGTTGGAATCGACGATGTCCTTGCCGGTGATGGGATCGGTTTTGACCGGGACGATGCCGTGGGGATGAACCGCATCGATGGGCAGGGGGTTGCCCTGCGCGTCGAGCGTGGCGTAGGCGGCGGTGCCTGCTCCCGCAGCGGTTGCCTTGCCACCCACGTTGAGCATGGAGACGGCGATGAGGCCGGGCAGGATGACCAGAAAGGGAAGGAACATCTTGGGCAAGGCGGCGATCAGCGGAACCTTGCGCGCGGAGTCCTCGGAGTCTGCGGCCATGGCGCGCTGGATGACCAGGAAGTTGGTGCACCAGTAGCCGAAGGAGAGAACGAAGCCGAGACCCATGACCAGCCCCATCCACTCAACGCCCAGTGAATTGGTGTTGGCGTGAGCCATCCCCTGCCAGGAGTGAGTCATATTGGCGGGCAGCGTGTGCTTGATGCCCTGCCATCCGCCGACGTTCTTCAGGCCGATCCAGACCAGAGGAAGCAGGCCAGCCACGATCAGGAAGAACTGCAACACCTCGTTGTAGATCGCACTGGTCAGTCCGCCGAGGAAGATGTATCCCAACACAATCAGCGCCGACAGAATGATCGAGACGTTGAAGATGTACGAGTCGGGCATGATGCCGTGAAAGAGACCGAGTTCCTGAATCAACATCGCCATGGCGTACATGGAGATGCCGGAGGAGATGATGGTCATGAAGGCGAAGGAGAACGCATTGAGTGCGCGCGTCTTCTCGTCGAAGCGCATGCGCAGAAACTCTGGCACAGAACGCGCCTTGGAGCCGTAGTAGAAGGGCATCATGAAGATGCCGACAAAGCACATCGCCGGAATCGCGCCGACCCAGTAGAAATGGCTGGTGACAATACCGTACTTGGCGCCCGAAGCGCCCATGCCGATGACTTCCTGCGCTCCCAGATTGGTGGAGATGAAGGCCAACCCGCAGACCCACGCGGGAATGGCGCGTCCGGCGAGGAAGAAGTCGGTGGAGGTTTTCATGTAACGCTTGAGGGCAAATCCGATGCCCAGAACGAAGGTAAAGTAGACCAGCATGATGAGCCAGTCAATGTAGGTAAGGTGCGTAAAATTCACTGTGGGCTATCCTTGTCGGCGTCAATTTCGTTGGGGATGTTGAATCGGGAGATAAAAGTTCCATCGCAACTGTATATGTTTGATCCAGAGTAGTCCAGTACAAAGATTAGATAAAGCGCCGGATTCTCGACGCATTACTCCCTGCATCCGGGGTGCAGGCAACCTCAAAGGCCGATCTTTACATCTATTTTGTTTGTAGTCAGAGTGCATCAAAGCAGACGAGAAGGCAGATTGCGCAAATCGGAGCGCGGCCGAGCGGAAACGCATCCTTAGACAAATATCAACATGAAGTGGGTGGAAAATCCGATGACAGAGAGAGACAAGATCCAGATCAAGACTGCGGAGAAGACGATGGAGGTCGTCCTTTTGATCGACGACAACGCGATTCAGGCCGCGACTCGACAGACAATCCTCAAACGAGCCGGATACTTCGTTATCGCCGTGCTCAATCCGGCGCGCGCGCTGGAGCAGTTCAAAAACGACGATTTCCCCTTCCCCATCAGCATTGTCATTACCGACCACATCATGCCGGGGATGAGCGGCGCGGAGTTTGTTCGCGAGTTGCGCAAAACCCAGCCCGATCTGCCAATTCTGGTCATCAGCGGCCTGGACGACGCCGAGTGCGAATATGCCGGAATGAACGTTCGCTTCCTGACAAAGCCCCTCTCACCCGACCTGATGCTGGCCAACCTCCACGAACTGCTTCAGACCGAGGAATTGGGCGTCGCCTAACCTGTTCCGTATCATCGCGTTTGCCTTGCGCAGACGCTCGGCGTGACGCCCGTCACAAACTAAACTACATTCTTGGCTAAATTTCTGAGACAATGGCTGGGCGATGAACCTTCACCCCATGCCGGAGTTTGGAAGCTACAGCCTGATGCTGGCGCTGATGCTGACCGCCTGCAACTTTCTCGGCGGAGCCTTTGCCCTGTGGGGAGCGACTCCCGCCGGAGTGCGCATCACCGGCATCCCCGAAGCGCGCTGGAATCGGCTGGGCGAGGCGGCTCGCCGCGCCGGAATCGCCAGCTTTGTCGCCCTCTGCTGCGCTGCCTTTGCGCTGGTCTGGGCGGCCTTCACCAACGACTTCTCCGTCGAGTACATCCGCTCGCACAGCAACATCACGCTGAACCCGGCGTACAAGTTCGCCGCATTGTGGAGCGGGCAGGAGGGTTCGCTGTTGCTCTGGGCGTGGCTGTTGGGAGCCTACGGATTCGTCGTCCGTATGCGCTACCGCATCGACGTGCGACTGAGCGCGTTCGCCTCGGTGATTTTGGCCGCAATCCAACTCTTCTTTGTGCTTCTGCTGGTTGTTGCAGCGCCGCCATTTTCCATCGCGCCGGGGCCAGTCGCCGCCGATGGCGCGGGCCTCAACGTTCTTCTGCAATATCCCGAGATGGTAATTCATCCGCCGATGCTGTATCTCGGCTACGTCGGATTCGCCGTCCCGTTTGCCTTCGCTCTCGGCGCGCTGATGATGCGCTACCCCGGCGAAAAGTGGATCCACATCACTCGGCGCTGGACGATGGTTACCTGGCTCTTCCTCACCTGCGGAATTTTTCTTGGCGCTCACTGGGCCTACTCTGTGCTGGGCTGGGGCGGCTACTGGGGCTGGGATCCGGTAGAGAACGCATCGCTGATGCCGTGGCTCACCGGCACGGCGTTTCTGCACTCCGTCATGATGCAGGAAAAACGCGGCATGATGAAGAACTGGAACGTTTGGCTGATCTTCACTACCTTCCTGCTGACGATTCTCGGTACGCTGCTCACCCGCTCGGGAATCATCAGCAGCGTTCACGCCTTCGCCGAGTCGCCCATCGGAGCGTGGTTCTATGCCTTCATCATCATCGCGTTTCTGGTCTGCCTTATCACTTTCCTGCTGCGCCGCGACCATCTGAAGTCGGAGAACAAGCTGGAGTCTTTGGTCAGTCGCGAATCCAGCTTTCTGTTCAACAACATGATCCTGCTGGCCGCCTGCGCCACGGTGATTACCGGAACCTTCTTCCCGCTGCTCTCCGAGTGGTGGACCGGCTCGAAGGTGACGATGGGCGCGGCCTACTACAATCGCGTCAACATTCCCATAGGGCTGACTCTGCTCTTTCTCACTGGCATCGGTCCGTTGCTGGCGTGGCGTGCAACCTCGCTGCGATCGATCCGGCGCAACTTTATTCTGCCCTCGATTGCAATGGCGGTAACGGCCGTTGTGCTGATGATCGCCGGCATTCGCCCCTGGAACGATGGCGATGATATGGAGTCGACCTTCTTTTCGCTGATCGCCTTCGCTCTCTCGGCGGGAGTCATCACGGCCATCGTCGAGGAGTTCACCCGCGGAGCCAGCGTTGTGCGCACCCAGACGGGCAAGAATCTGCTCTCCTCGATGGTCTTGCTGGTGCGTCGCAACACGCGTCGTTACGGCGGATACATCATCCACTTTGGCGTTGTGGTCATGTTCATTGGCATCGCCGGAGGAGCCTTCAACCGCGCCGTCGAGCAGGAGATGAGCTACGGCGATACGATCTCCATCGGCCCGTATCGGCTGGTCTGCATGAGTATCACGCAGGATTCCACCGCGAACTACGACACCAACTACGCGCTGCTCGACGTCTATCGCGGCGGCAAGAAGATTACCCAACTCTCGCCGGAGAAGCGCGTCTACTTCGCGGGGACGGAACACGAGCAGGCCTCGACCATCGTCGCCCTGCACTCGACCGCCGAGTCCGATCTCTACACCGTCTTCGAGGGAACCAATCCAGACAACGGACAGCCCATCCTGAAGGTCTTTCTCAATCCGCTGATCGCATGGATCTGGATCGGAATCATCATCGTCGTCCTCGGAACCTTTATCGCGCTGGTTCCGAACCTCGTTCGCATTCCCGCGCGAGTGCGACAGGAAGACTCGGTTGAGGCAACGCCCGCAGCAGCGCTTGGAGCGTCGTCCCTTCTGGCAGAGGCTCCCCATGTTTAGGCGCGCACAACTCCGGCTCCCCCACCTCAACGGCCCGATCTTCTGGGCTCGCGCGGTACAGCTTGCCCTGCTCTGCGTGGTTACGGTTGCAATGCTGGGCGCGGGACAGTCGCGCTTCGACCGCTTGGGCCATGAGCTGATGTGCTCCTGCGGATGCAGTCAGGTTCTGCTGGAGTGCAACCACGTCGGCTGCCCGGACTCCTCGCGCATGATCGGCGAGCTACACGCGCAGATCAACAGCGGAGCCAGCGACACCGCCGTCCTCAACTGGTTCGTTGCCAAGTACGGCGCGACGATTCTGACCGCGCCGATCCGTGGCGGCTTCGACAATGTTGCATGGATCATTCCCGTCGCAATCTTTCTGCTGGCCACCATCGGCACCTTCGCCACGGTCTGGCTGTGGAAGCGCCGCGCGCTGCAACTGGCCGGCGCATCGAATCTGGGCGAAGGCAGTGACCTCCCTGCTCCCACCGGATCCAATCCCGATGCATCCAACCCTCAGGACGCGGCCCTGCGCGAGCGCATCCGCCGCGAGACGGAGTACTGATGAATCTGATCGACTTTCTGACGACTCCCAGCTTTGTGGCGGGCTTTGTTCTGACCGTCTCTCTCTTCGCCTACATTTTCTGGCCGGAGCGCAATCCCTTCGTGCAGGCCGACAAGACGCGCGTCGACTACCTGAACGAACGCAAGGACGCGATCTACGAGAATCTGCGCGACCTGAACTTCGAGTTTCAGGCTGGCAAGTACCCCGAGGCCGATTACAACCAGCAGCGCGCGGCGCTCGAAGACGAGGCCGCCCGAACCATCGCCGAGATGGCTCTCCTTACCGCTCGCGGCATGAAGAGTACTCGCACCCGAGCGTAGAGTGTATCTATCATTACTGTAATGTCGGCGTTACTGTAATACCGAAAGGCGTTGTCATTCTGAGCATCTATTGTCATTCTGAGTGAAACGAAGAATCCCCGCATTTTGTTTGCAGCGCGACACTCTACACTATTGGCAAAAATGCTCACTGTACTCGACGGCAACACGATCCCCAATCTAGCGATTGAGAACTGGACACTGACCTTGACTCCTTCGACACTCCGCACACCCCGCGCACTTCTCTCGCTTGCCTGCCTTTTGCTCGCCTCCGCGACGGCGTTTGCCAGTCCGCTGAGCGGCGTCGTCACCGACCGCACCACGGGCAAGCCCTCTGCGGGAGACACCATCGAGGTCATCAACATGGCGCAGGGCATGGATCCGGTCGCCAAGACGACCTCGGACTCCGCCGGACGCTTTCACGTCAACGCACCCGACGGCGGCAAGACTCTGCTGCGCGTTACCCATCGCGGCTCGGACTACTACAAGAGCGTAGACCCTGCCAGCAACAGCGTGGCCATCGACATCTACGATTCGGCGGCGAAGATTGACGGCATCACCTCAATCGCCCTCGTCCTGCGCGCCGAGACCGACAACACCGGCAAGACGATCAATGTAGCCGAGACCATTGGCATACAGAACTCCTCCGCTCCGGCGCGCACCGAGTTTGGTGGCAACACCTTCGACTTCTATCTGCCCAAGGGCGCGGAGATCCAGCAGACGCTGGCCAGTTCTCCCGGCGGCCTGCCCACCAACAGCGACGTCAAGACGCTGGACGCGGCCAGCGGACACTACGCCTTTACCTTCCCCATCCGCCCCGGCGAGACACGCTTCCAAGTCGCCTACACCCTGCCCTACAACGGCAAACAGGACTTCGCGCTGCGTCTCTCGGTGCCCACCGGAGACGTCGCCGTAATGCTTCCGAAGTCAATGCACTTTCAAGGCTCGGCGCAGTTCCAGCCATTGAACGTTGACCCCAACGCGCAGAGCTTCGCCGCGCATGAACCCGTCCTCACCCAGCCAGTTGCGTTCAGCGTCAGCGGCACAGGCCAGTTGCCCGACGAGTCGCAGTCCTCGACTCAGGGCGGGGCGCAAGCGATGGGTTCCGACGGCGGAGCGCAGGTATCGACCAGCGGCATGCGTCCCGGCGGAGGCCTCGGCGCACCGGGCGATCCCGAGGGCCAGAACGATCCCTGGGCGCGCTACAAGTGGTGGATCCTCAGCCTGCTCGGAGTCGCTCTGATCGTCGGAGCCTGGGCGATGCTGAAGGCTGGCCAGACCGCGCCAACTCCGGGCGAGGCGTCGCTGCCCGCAGCCGCGTCCTTCGCAACAATCCCAACGCCAACCGCAGCGAGCGCTGCTTCACCCGCTGCAAGTGCAGCCTCCGCGCCGGAGACTCTGCTGCAAGCCCTGCGCGATGAGCTTTTTGCGCTGGAAACCGATCGCCTCGCCGGTCGCCTCAGTGAGTCGCAGTATGCCGAGCAAAAGACCGCATTCGACACCGTCCTGCGCCGAGCCATGGCGCGCAGCGAATCCACTCCCGCCGCGTCTAATGAGAAAATAGGCTAGATAGGCTGCCTTCAGCGGCCGCTCCTCCAGAGGACTTCATGAACACCTTCAAATCGACGCTGCTACTTGTTGGCCTGATGCTTTTGCTGGTCTTCGCCGGCGACCGCATCGGCGGCCAGAACGGAATGCTGCTGGCCTTCGTTCTCTCGGTCGCGATGAACTTCACTGCATACTTCTACTCCGACAAGATCGCGTTGAAGATGTATCGCGCGCAGCCGGTCACGCGCGACGAACTTCCCCGCGCCTACGAGGTCGTCGAGCGGCTGACCGCAAAGCAAAATCTTCCCATGCCGAAGATCTACGTTCTGCCCACCGAGTCTCCCAACGCCTTCGCCACCGGGCGCAATCCACAACACGCCTCGGTCGCTGTGACCCACGGAATCCTCGGTCTGCTCACCGACGAGGAGTTGGCGGGCGTTCTGGCCCATGAACTGGCCCACGTCAAGAACCGCGACATCCTGACCAGTTCGATTGCCGCGACCCTCGCCGGAGCCATCACCATGATCGCGCGCATGGGCTACTGGGCCTCGCTCTTTGGCGGTTACGGCGGAGGCGGACGACGCGAGCGTGGCGGAGGCATCGGAGGACTGCTGATGCTGATCGTCGCGCCGATTGCGGCCAGCCTGATCCAGCTCGCCATCTCCCGTTCGCGCGAGTTTGAGGCCGATGCCACCGGCGCGGCAACCACCGGCAATCCCTACGCACTGGCCAGCGCACTGCAAAAGCTGGAGAACTACTCCAAGCGGTTGCCTCTTGAGGCCACGCCATCGACGGCTCACATGTTTATCATCGCTCCACTGCTGGGCGGAGGCTTCGGCAACCTCTTCTCGACCCATCCTCCGACCAAGGAGCGCATCCACCGCCTCATCGGTCGCGATCTGGTCTGATTGCACAGAGTGACAAATACTTACCACCGATTGCACGGATAATGATGAATCATGCAATGTCCAAAATACTAACCGAGGCATCCTTGAACTCACCTGTGAATCTGCCGCAGTCAACGACATCCAAGACCGACAACAGCAAGGCCGAGCAGTTTGCGCAGACGCTTGTGCTCGCCCTGCTCTTTGCAATTCCGGCGCTGATCTGCCTTCATGCAGCCTGCGTGGGAGACGCGGACATCTGGTGGCATCTGCGCACCGGCGAGTGGATTCTGCAACACCACGCGATTCCGCGCGTCGATCCCTATTCCGCTCCCTTGGTGGGAAAGACCTGGTTGGCCTACAGTTGGCTCTTCGAGCTGATCGTAATCAAACTGTTTTACCGCTTTGGATTGGCTGGCATCATAACCTACACCGGCGCGATGGTTTTGGCAATCACGGTGGCCTTGTTTCACATGGTTCGGCGGCTACAGCGTGATTTCTCCCTTGTCATGCTACTAACCTTCACCATCATGTACAGCATCTCGCGCCTCTATACGCCGCGCCCCTGGCTGTTCACCATTCTCTTTTTCGTTCTGGAACTGGACATTCTGATGCAGGCGCGCAAGACCGGGCGGGTGCGCGAACTGGCTTGGCTTCCGCTGATCTTTGCTCTGTGGGCGAACGTCCATATTCAGTTTGTCAACGGCCTGTTTGTGCTGGGACTTGCTCTGGTGGAAGCCGTTGCCGCACGCTGGCTCACGGACTCTGCGACGCGCATCCGGCCTGGCTGGATGGGTCTCTCGCTGCTTGGCTGTGGATTGGCGACGCTGGCAAATCCGTTTGGTTGGCACATCTACGGAGTGGCGTACGATCTGGCAACACAGGGCGGCGCACTGAACAAGGTCTCCGAACTACAGGCTATTCCCTTCCGCACACTGTCGGACTATCTGATTCTGCTACTGGCCATGGCCAGCACGGCGGTGTTGGCGTGGAAGCGGCGATTCCTGTTCTTTGAGACGGCTCTGCTGGCGTTTGCGGTGATTCTGTCTTTCCGATCAAGTCGCGATCTCTGGGTCGTGGCCATAGTTGCTGCAATGGTTCTGGCTTCGTCCCTCTCAGGCAGCGAGAAGGCACCGATTTACTTGACCCGATCCAATACAGCGATCGCGGTTGTCCTCGCTGTTTTTGTGGTCTTAGTCGGCTTCCGCGTGATGCCCCTGAGCAATGCGCAACTTGAAACTCAAATGGCTAAGGATCTTCCCGTAAAAGCTGTACAAGAGATTCGCGCCAAGGGCTATGCTGGGCCGTTGTATAACGACTATAGCTGGGGAGGCTACCTGATCTGGGCTTTGCGCACTCCCGTCAGCATCGACGGACGCCAGAATCTCTATGGAGATCCGCGTCTTGATCGATCAGCCGCGACATGGAATGCACAGCCCGACTGGGCCAGCGATGCGCAGTTGACCTCGGCTGGAACGGTGATCGGATCGGTCAAGTCTCCGCTGACCCAACTGCTGCGCATGGATCCGAAGTTTCAACTCGTCTATGAGGACGATCTGGCCGCCGTCTTTATCGCGCGCCGGTGATATGAATTCTAAACTTACGAAGCCGCATCGTAGTCGTCGGCGCTGATGATCTGAAGTCCGGGTGTGGTGGGAGGTTGCTGGTCGATGAGCAGGATGGTGCGCACCGAACCGCTTGCATAAAAGGCCTGACTCCCGGTATAGATCGGCGCCGTCGCATTGGTCGGAACCATTCCCGCACGCACAACTACGATGGAGTAGGTGCCGCTGGGCGCGTCGATGTATCCCGTATTGCGGCCAAAACTCACACCACTCACGGTCGGCGTAGCTCCCGCAAGCGTAGACCCGGGAGCAAGCAGATAGATGTCAACCGCTCCCGAACGAGTCGCCTGATCGAGAAAGCGCAGAGCCACCTGACCGGAGGGAGCCGGATTGGACTGATCCTTGAGTACCGTCAACTGAAGGTTTGCGGCCACATTGCCCGCAAGCACAGTGTACTGGTTTCCGGCGACGAAGCTGCCGTGAACCGAGGCCAGTTGCTGCTGCGTTCCCGCCGTGTAAACAGCGTGGGTATACGTCCCCGCGGCAACCGGAATGTACGAACTGACGGTACCGAAGCCGACACTATATAGTCCTGCGGCGGAGTTCTGGTAGAGGTCGAGCGCGGGAGCATCCGGCGAGGCGTCGATGACGCGAACCTGCGAGACCGGCTGAATTCCCGCAATGCTCTGGCAGCCAGCCAGACCGGCGACAAGAACCGCCAGCGTCAACAGTCGAGCGAGTTGGGGAGAATGGAATCGCATGATTACGGCAGTGGTTCAGATGCGCGTCAATCTTTAAACGACGACCGACAGAGACATTCTAAGCCATCCCGGCCAGATCTGGCCATGCGCGAGCAGTGCCACCCAGACGATCAACGGAGGGTGATGGTCGTCACTGCCCATCGCATAAAGCTGAGCCGACAATCTCTCCTAGCTTTACTCGCGCTATCAGCGGTCGCCGTGTCTGTCCTGCGGCAAGGATATGGCGCTACAGTGTTCTGCTGAAAAGAGGCCTTTGGTTCGAGCCATGTTCTTTCGATTCTTCACCAAGCTCCGCGCCGCAGCCTTGCGACTCGCCACGCTGCGACTCCTCTCGCAGGTCTTCTTTCTTGCACTCTTCGTCTTCCTTCTGCTGCGCACGGAGTTTCGCGGCACAGTCGGCTCGGGCGGCGACGTACGAATGCAGTGGCCGGTGGGACTCTTCTTCAAGATCGATCCGCTGGTCGCGCTTTCGAATGCGCTGGCGACTCATGCGCTCTATCGCGGCCTGCTGGCGAGCCTTCTGATCCTGCTCCCGGTCATGTTTCTGGGCCGCTTCTTCTGCGGATGGATCTGCCCGATGGGAACGATTCACCACTTCTTCGGCAACCTGAAGTCGGAGGCAAAGCGCGGCAAGCAAGGCATCGACGCCAATCGCTACAAGCCCTGGCAGCGCACGAAGTACGTCATCCTGCTGGCAGTGCTTGTGGCCGCACTGTTCGGCACGGGTCTGGTCGGGTGGTTCGATCCCTTCAGCCTGCTGGTGCGCTCGGTCGGGCTGTCGATCCTGCCCGGAGCGAACTACGCCGCCAACGCGCTGATAAACGCGATGGAACACAGCAACCTTGGCGCGGTGCAGTCGGCTGGAACATCGCTCCACGCGGCTCTGGCGGCGACCGTGCTGAGCTTCAAACAGCCGCACTTCCGTCAGGGAATTCTGCTGGGCCTGATCTTCCTCGTTCTGCTGGCGACCAACCTGCGCGTTACGCGATTCTGGTGCCGCGCGCTCTGTCCGCTGGGAGCGCTGCTGGGAGTCGCCTCGCGCTGGTCGATCCTCGGCCTGCACAAGGACGCGGCAACCTGCAACAAATGCAATCGCTGCCTGATGCACTGTCAGGGCGGCGACGACCCCATCGGCGGCGCGCCCTGGCACAAGGCCGAGTGTCTGATGTGCATGAACTGCGTGGACTCCTGCCCGCACCACAGCCTGCAATTCAAAGTCTTTCGCGCCGAGCCGGAGATTGTCGGCACGAACCTGCCGCGACGCAAGATGCTCACAGGGCTGGCGCTTGGTGCTGCTGCGGTACCTCTGCTGCGCGCCAACACAGCCCTCGGCAAGAGCCGCGACGAACACATGATCCGCCCGCCGGGAGCGCTCGACGAGACCGACTTTCTCTCGCGCTGCATTCGCTGCGGCGAGTGCATGAAGGTCTGCCCGACCAATGCGCTGCAACCGGCCTTCACCGAGGCAGGACTCGAAGGCATCTGGTCGCCCGTGTTGACGCCGCGCATCGGCTACTGCGAACCAAGCTGCGTCCTGTGCAGCGAGGTCTGCCCTACCGGAGCGATCTGGAAGCTCACTCCGCGTAAAAAGGGCTGGGTCGTCGGCATAGGCGAGGCCAACGCGAGCGCGAGCGATGGCAATGCAAACGAGGCCGAAGCCAAGTCTGTGCGCCTTGGCACAGCCTTCTACGACCGAGGCCGCTGCCTGCCCTGGGCCATGGCCACCGATTGCATCGTCTGCGAGGAGTGGTGTCCGGTCTCGCCCAAGGCGATCTACCTGCAAGAGGTTCAGGTCGTTGATGCCGACGGAAATTTGAAACTTTTAAAGCAGCCGCACGTCGATCCTAGTAGATGCGTCGGTTGCGGAGCCTGCGAGTACGCCTGCCCGTTGCAGGAGCATCCCGCCGTCTATGTGACTAGTATTGGAGAGAGCCGCTCGGTAGAGAGTCAAATTCTATTGAGCCGACGAAAGGCCAAGGCGCAGTCGTGATTGAACGCAACTGGAGCTTATTCACTCCTGAGTGAATAAGTATTGTCCTTCAACTAATGATTGTCATTCTGACACTGCACGAAGTACAGGGGAAGAATCCCCGCATTTTGTTCGCAGTGCGATACTTTATACCATCGGAAACGATGCTTCTAAACGAGAAAAGGACAGACGGAATGAGAAATATCATGCGATTTAAATTCGTCGCCATCGCAGCCCTGCTATCGCTGGTTGTGTTCGCGGGCGTGGGCTGCAAGAAGAAGATCGCCGATCCCTTCCCGGCGACCGGCGCTGTTACTGGCTGGGAGAAGGGCGACAAGACGCAGACCTACGACGCAGCCAATCTCTTTCAGTACATCGACGGCGGTTCGGAGCAGTACATTAATGCGGGAGTCGTCGGCGTGGCCACCTCGGACTACAAATTTCAGGGCAACATCGAGGCGACTGTCGACGTCTACACCATGAAGTCCTCCGACGGCGCGAAGACGATCTTCGACTCCGACCCGCCCACCACCGACAGCAAGAGTGTTCCGTTAGGAGACGCCGGCCGCGCCTACGCGCAGAGCGTGGTCTTCCGCAAGGGAGCGCATCTGGTACGCATCACCGCCTTCGAGGCCGCCCCCGGCGAAGATGATGCTCTGCTGACCCTGGCCCACGCCATCGAGGGCAAGTTATAGGAAGGTTGCTGAACAGGCAGCAAACAGAACTGGCATCACGGAGGATCGACAATGCAGAACCGGCGTGAGTTCGTAAAAGAGGTTGTGGCAGGGGCCGCAGTTCTGGGCGCGAGTTCCCCGCTATCCCTTGCCGCAGCCAAGCCAGCGGCGGAGAAGTCGAAGGTCGTCATCGTGCGCGACGCCAAGCTGCGCACGACGGGCACGACGCCCGATCCAGTGCGCGTTGCCGCGCTGCTGGACCATGCGATGCAAAGTTACTTCGGCACGAAGAACCCGATCGATCCGTGGCGGCTCATTGTGCGCCCGGGCCAGACCGTCGGCCTCAAGGTGAACTGTCTGGGCCGCGCCCTCTCGCCCAACGTGGCGCTGGTGGCGGCCATCTGCGAGCGGCTACAGCAGGCTGGCATCAAGCCCGGCGACATCACGGTGTGGGATCGCAGCAGCCGCGACATGCAGGCGGCGGGATTCAAGCTCTCGTCCACGCCGGGGGCTGTGCGCTACATCGCCTCGGACGCGCCCGGAGTGGGCTACGAGGATTCGCCCACCGTCTACGGAACGGTCACCACGCACCTCGCTAAACTCCTCACCGGCAGCGACGTGATGATCAACCTGCCGGTGCTGAAGAATCACAATCTGGCCGGCGTCACCATGTCAATGAAGAACATGTACGGCGTCATCAACAATCCCAACGCGCTGCACGGCTCGGCCTGCAATCCCTACATCGCAGACCTCAACATGATTCCGCACATCCGTCAGAAGATGAAGTTCATCATCGGCGACATGATGACGGCGGTCTATGAGGGCGGGCCAACCTACAATCCGTCCTATGCATGGAACGAGAACGGCCTGATCGTCGGCGAGGATCGCGTCGCCATCGACCACACCTGCGCGGGAATCGTCGAACGCAAGCGCGCCGAGAAGGGTCTGCCCACGCTCGCACAGAAGGGTACGCCGACCCATTACATCGAGACCGCCGCCGACACCAATCACCAGCTAGGCACCAACGATCCCGCGCGCATCTCTCTGATGGAACACAGCATAGCGTAGGAGGCGACGATGAATCCCGAAGATCCGGCGACTGACAATTCGGCTCATGCAAACGCTGCAACCTCCACGTCTTCAGCGCCGACCGCACTGGACTGCATGACCCGGCGCGATGCGATGCTACAGTTGCTGCGCGTGACTGGCGCAGGAATGGCGACAGCGGCGGCGGCGCTCTGGCTCTCGCAAAACAGCGCCCGACCCGCCTCCACCACGGCGGCCAACGTGCGTCGCGACCACACCGTCGAACCCAACGCCGCTCTACCGGAGATGGTCGTCGTGCAGGGCAACGATCCCCGCGCCATGGTTGCGCGCGCCTTCGCCGATCTGGGCGGAGTCAGCCGCTTCATCGCGCACGGAGACCATGTCGTTCTCAAGCCCAACATCGCCTGGGATCGCACCCCGGAGCAGGCCGCCAACACCAATCCCGACGTGGTCGCCGAGGTGGTCAAGCAGTGCTGGCAGGCCGGAGCCAAGCGCGTCATCGTCACCGACGTCAGTTGCAACGACGCCGAGCGCTGCTTCCACCGCTCGGGCATCGCCGCCGCCGCGCGCGCTGAGGGAGCCGAAGTCATTCTGCCCGATCTCGCTCGCTTCCGCGAGGTCAATCTTGGCGGCGAGATCCTACAAAGCTGGCCCGTCTTCGAGCCATTCCTCGGCGCCGACAAGGTCATCAATCTGCCTATCGCCAAACATCACGGCCTCACCGGAGCCACCCTCGGCTTCAAGAACTGGTACGGCATTCTGGGCGGGGAACGCAACCGCCTGCACCAGCAGATTCACCAGAGCCTCGTCGATCTAGCCGCGTTCATGCTGCCCACGCTCACCCTGATCGACTGCTACCGCGTCCTGCTGCGCAACGGCCCCACTGGAGGCAATCTGGAAGACGTCGCCCTGCACAAGACGCTGGTCGCAGGAACCGACCCGGTCGCGCTGGACGCCTACGTTGCCAAGGCTTACTGGAATATCGAGGCCTCCGCCCTGCCCTACCTGCAACTGGCCGAGCGTCGCGGTCTGGGACGCGCAGACTTCGAACACCTCCGCACCAAATTCAGCCAATCTGCATGATATTCATAGCGAATAGGTTGCTGCTGGAATATTGGTAATGAAGTGTTTATCGAGAAACGTGGGCTAGGCGGTATCGACATATAGTTCTTTTGTGATTGCAGTTGTCCTTGCTTGTTTTTGTTTGTCATTCCGCAGCCTTTTGTTTGTCATTCCGCAGCGCAGCGGAGGAATCTGGTTTGTTGTTCGCGCCACGGGGATCTATCCCCATGGTAAAAATGCTATAAAGACAACCGAAACTGAAAAGACAACCGCAACGGAAAAGACAACCGCAAGGGAAAAGACAACCGCAACGGCAAAAGCAGATGCCGCCGCGGCGCTGCGGAATGACAAAAAAAGACGCTACGGGATGGCAAACAAATGGCTGCGGAATGACAAAAGAGAGGCAACAGCAGCGTCGCAAAGCAACGTGTATATGTCGATACGACCTCGGAGGCGCTCACTCCAGATGACAATCTAACGTCTCGATCACAAGAGTGAAAACGCTTAAATAACCTCCTGTCTCCTAATTTTCCTTTTCCGGAACAGAAGTTGAAACAGGAGGCGGCTCTGTGGCAGGCTTCCCGGCGGCATCCTTGACGCGGACGACTTGATCGGCCTGCGGGCCTTTGCTGCCCTCGATGATGTCGAACTCCACCTCTTCCCCCTCCTTCAGGCTCTTGTAGCCTTCGGATTGAATAGAGCTGTAGTGAACGAAGACATCAGCTCCGCCCTCGTATCCGAGAAAGCCGAAGCCCTTGGCGTTGTTGAACCACTTTACCGTGCCTTTGTATTGTGCCATTTCGCACACTCCTTGCGTGGGCCGAGTTGGTTGGTTAGCTGGCGGCAAGATTGCCGTCAGCGGTTGTGCTGGCCAACTGGCCGAACCTGAGTTATTCGACGCGATGCACGGGCAAAATGGTTATCTGCACATCGCCAGATTCATGGGCGATGAGATACCGTATCAGATTTATCCAGAGCCCTTCTCGGAATGGAGGGTACCGTCGTCGAAGGATAAAAACAGATTCCTCCGCTGCACTACGGAATGACAAAGAATTCGGGCTAGAGTAATTCGAGGAACACTGCAAATTTACAGAAATGCTGCAAATAACGCCGCAGCAATATTTTCCGGCCATCGATAAATTAAATGATCTATCAGGCGCTTGTTGTCTGAACCGGAGTGTACACTTTCTGCATCTAAACTCAACTGATCGAACGCGGTGCGAATCTGCGGCTCGACTGGGAAGCTAATCTTTGGAGACATCTTTGGCGCGTACCGTCTGGCCCGACCTCGCAGCCCAAATCCCGACCGGTTTCAGTCACGGCTCTACGAGCATCTTCGCTCCGGCTGGCACTCCCGCTCATTCCATCTTCGGCCTTTCGATGCTGGTGCTGGGGATTACGCTGGCAATCTTTCTGGTCGTCGCGGGACTCTTTCTCTACGCCGTGGTGCGTTACCGGCATCGCGCGGAGGATGCCAACGCCTCTCGCGAACCCTCGCAGATCTTTGGCAGCAACCAGATCGAGCTTTCGTGGACGGTGATTCCGATCCTGATCGTGGTTCTTCTCTTTCTTGCCACGACGCGCGTCATCTTTATGACGCAGAGCATTCCCAAGCCCGCCTCCTCGCTGGACATCAACGTCGTAGGCCATCAGTTCTGGTGGGAGTACAGCTATCCCAAGCTGGGCGTCGTCACCGCCAACGAGTTGCACATTCCGGTGAGCGACCCAAAGAAGCCCACGCCAAGCTACCTCACCATGACCTCGGCCGACACCGACCACAGCTTCTGGGTGCCGCGTCTGGCGGGCAAGATGGATCTGATTCCGAACCAGATCAACACCATGTGGATGGATCCGCAGCAGGCTGGACTCTACCTTGGGCAGTGCGCGCAGTACTGCGGCGTACAGCACGCCAAGATGCTGATCCGCGTCTATGCCGACAGCCCAGCCGACTTCGCCGCATGGGTGGCGCACCAGAAGCAGCCAGCCGTCGAGAGCGCCGATCCGCAGGCCGCTGCGGGCCGCGCTATCTTCCAACACAACTCCTGCATCAGTTGCCACACCATTGCAGGGACGGTCGCCACCGGGCGATTCGGCCCCGACCTGACCCACGTCGCCAGCCGCGAGACGATTGGCTCGGGAGCGATTCCCAACAACCCCGCCAACCTGCGCGCCTTCGTCGACAACCCAGAGCATTTCAAGCCCGGCGTGTTGATGCCGGCCATGCACATGAACGACAAAGACCTCGACGCAATCACCGCATATCTAGCATCGCTGAAGTAACCGCTGAAAGGAGAGACGATGGCCGCTGACGCACCCGTTCCCGCCGAGACGGCACAAACCGCGACGACGCACAGCGCACCGCGCCGCCTCGTGCTCGACATACTGAACGACTGGGTGACGACGGTCGATCACAAGAAGATCGGCCTGATGTACATCGGCTACGCGCTGGTCTTTCTGGTGGTCGCAGGCATACAGGCGCTGCTAATGCGCATCCAGTTGAGCCTGCCCAACAACGACTTCGTCTCTCCGCAGGCCTTCAATAGTCTCTTCACCATGCACGGAACCACGATGGTCTTCTTCGTGGGAATGCCGATTCTGTTTGGCTTCGGCAATTATCTGGTTCCGCTGATGATTGGCGCGAGAGACATGGCCTTTCCGCGGCTGAACGCGTTTAGTTTCTGGATCTCGGCCTTCGGCGGCATTCTGCTCTACTTCAGCTACTTTGGCGCAAGCGGCTTGTACGGCGCAGGCAGTGCGCCCGACGTGGGCTGGTTCGCCTACGCCCCGCTGACGGCGCGGGTCTTCTCGCCCGGACACAGCACGGATTACTGGACGCTGGCGATTCTGCTCAGCGGTATCGGAAGCATCGGCACGGCGCTGAATATCGTCGCCACCACGATCTGCATGCGCTGCCCCGGCATGAAGCTCAGCCGGATGCCGCTGCTGGTCTGGCTGTATCTGGTCACGTCGAGTCTGGTTTTTGTCGCCGTCAGTCCGCTGACCGCCGCGCAGATCATGCTGATGCTGGATCGCTACATCGGCTCGCACTTCTTCGACACACAGGCCGGCGGCTCAGCGGTGCTGTGGATGCACTTCTTCTGGATCTTCGGTCACCCAGAGGTCTACATCCTGATTCTGCCTGCATTTGCCTTTGCCAACGAGATCATCCCGGTCTTCTCGCGCAAGGCGATCTTCGGCTACGCGGCGATGGTTGCGGCCTCGGTCGGCATCGGCTTCATCAGCCTCAGCGTCTGGGCGCACCACATGTTCACTGTGGGCCTGGGGGCGGGCGCCAATACTTTTTTCGTACTGGCGACGATGATTATCTCCGTGCCCACTGGCATCAAGCTCTTCAACTGGCTGGCGACGCTGTGGGGCGGCAAGATCCACTTCACCGCGTCGATGATGTTCGCCATCGGCTTTCTCTTTCAGTTCCTCATCGCGGGATTGACCGGAGTCATGCTGTCGATTGCGCCATTCGATTGGCAACTTGGCAACTCGTACTTTGTGGTCGCGCACTTCCACTATGTGCTGGTCGGCGGAATCCTGTTTATGATCTTCTCGGCCTTCTATTATTGGTTTCCCAAGATGAGCGGGAAGATGTTGAGCGAGAAGCTGGGCAAGTGGCATTTCTGGATCTTTCTGATCGGATTCCATTTAACCTTCGACTTCATGCACGTCCCCGGAATGCTGGGAATGCCGCGCCGCATCTACACCTACGAGGCCGATCGCGGCTGGATGATCTGGAACATGATCATCTCCAGCGGAGCGATCTTTCAGGCTGCGGGAACCCTGCTCTTCGTCTACAACATGATCTGGTCGTACTTCAAAGGGCCGGTCGCTGGCCCCGATCCGTGGGACGCGTGGACGCTGGAGTGGTCGACGCCCTCGCCCCCGCCCGCGTATAACTTTGCCGAGATTCCTAGCGTCGCAAGCCGCCGTCCGCTGTGGGATCTGAAGCATCCCGAAGACCCAGACAGCAATTATGAGTAGAGAGGAGCCGACCGTTTGAGCGAAGCCGCCGTCATTCCGAACGTCACCACGCCTGAGTGGGAACTGCCCTCGCGCGGCGTGGTGGGCATGGTCTGCCTGATCGTCGCCGAGGCCGCGATCTTCACCATCTTTGTAGTAGCGTATCTCTACTACGTGGGCAAGGATCGCTCCGGGCCGACTCCGCGCGAGGTTCTCGACCTGCCGATCTTCACCTCCGTCTGCCTGCTGTCGAGCAGCCTCACGGTTCACTTCGCCGTTGCCGCGCTGCACCAAGCCAGACGCGGACTCTGCTCGCTGTGGCTGGCTGCGACCGTGTTGCTGGGAGGAATCTTCCTCGGCGGAACGGCGCACGAGTGGTACAAGCTGATCGTTCACGATGGGTTGACGATTCAGACCAACCTCTTCGGCACGACCTTTTACTCGCTGGTTGGACTACACGCGAGCCACGTCATCATTGGCCTGATCATGCTCTCGCTGGCGCTGATCTTTTCGCTCAACGGCTCCATGACCGCTAAACACACGGGACGCCTCGAAGTTCTCTCGCTCTACTGGCACTTCGTTGATGCGGTCTGGGTCGTCGTCTTCACCGTTGTTTATATTCTGGGCCGATAAGCCAACCTCAAAGAAAGGAGTCACGATGCACACCGATCCCGACCACCTCGATCCCAATGTGATCCAGCTTCCCCGCCCTACCGCGTGGCCGATGATTCTTGCGCTCGGCGTCTCGCTGATTCTGGCGGGAATGGTGACCAGCGTTGCAGTCGCAATCCTCGGTCTGGGGTTGTGCCTCGCAAGCATCATCGGCTGGTTTCGTCAGGTGTTGCCGCACGAGGCGCACGAGCCTGTCCCGCTGGAGGACGCGGCGATTGCTCCAACCAGTGCGCGAACCCTGTTACCGCAGACGAAAGAGCCTGCCGCGCCGCATAGGGTCGAGACCTTCCAGTTGGCTACGGGCATCCGAGGCGGTCTTGCCGGTGGACTGGCGATGATCGTGCCGGCGACGATCTTCAGCCTGCTGAAGTTTCACAGCCTTTGGTATGCAACCAACCTGCTGGCCGCCGGTGGCTTCGTCAGTTGGGGCGGGGCGAGCGACGCCTTCCTCTGCCAGTTTCATCTGCAAGGATTGCTCGCCGCGATCTTCATTCATGGGCTCACGGCGCTGCTGGTTGGACTGCTCTACGGCGCAGTGTTGCCGATGTTTCCGCGCTACCCGATCCTGAGTGCAGGCGTCATCGCTCCGCTGTTGTTGACCGGAATCCTGCACTCGGTGCTGAACGTCCTGAGTCCGCTGCTGAACCAGCGCATCGACTGGTTCTGGTTTATCCTCTCGCAGATTGCCTTCGGCCTGGTCTGCGGCTACGTCGTCAACCTACAGACCAGACTGCGCAGCGCCGAATTTCAGGCGTTGCCCTTCGCCGTGCGCGCCGGACTGCACGGCAACCACGGACCTAACTCCATCGACAAGAAAGACAGCTCCCGATGAAGACTCGCTCCCTCATTCTGTGCGCACTTGCCTGCGCGGCGACGCTGGCCACGGCGGGATGTAAGAACCCTCCCGGCAAGTCCGGAACGCAGCAGGAGACTCCGCGTCCCGAGCAGGTTGTGGACTTCCCCACGCTCTACGCCGAGAACTGCGCCTCCTGCCACGGCGTCAACGGGCAAAACGGCGCGGCGATCTCGCTGGCCAACCCGGTCTATATTGCTGCGGCGGGAGTCTCGAATATTCAGCACATCACGGCCGTCGGCGTACCCCATACCGCAATGCCAGCCTTTGCTAAATCCTCTGGCGGCATGTTGACCGACCAGCAGATCGCCATCATTGCGCAAGGCATTGCGGCGACATGGGGCAAGCCAGCCGCACTCGCTGGGGCAACGCTTCCGTCCTACGTCAGCACGACCACTGGCGAGCCAACACGCGGCAAACAGGCCTTCACAAATCTCTGCGCACGCTGCCACGGAGCGGACGCGACCGGAGGCAAGGCCGAGAATGGAGCCATCACCGGCTCGCTGATCGACCCCGCGTATCTTGCGCTCATCAGCGATCAAGGACTACGCAGCATCGTCATCAGCGGCCAGCCCGAACAGGGAATGCCCGACTGGCGGCATCACCTGACCGGCTCCGCAGCGCGACCCATGACCGAGCAGGAGATCGCCGACGTCGTCAGTTGGCTCACCTCGCATCGCATCGCAACGCCCGGCCAGCCCTATCAACAGCACCAATAGCAAGCGGAGAGACGTATGAGCGAAGACCAAACCAATCCGACCCCGCCCAGC
>JARLFY010000041.1 GCA_031296325.1 Acidobacteriaceae bacterium
CGTATCGACATATACACGTTGCTTTGTGACGCTGCTGTTGCCTCTCTTTTGTTTGTCATTCCGCAGCGCAGCGGAGGAATCTGCTTTTGCCGTTGCGGTTGTCTTTGCCGTTGTCTTTATAGTATTTCCCCCCAAGGGGATAGATTTTCGTGGTGCGAGCGAAAAGCAGATTCCTCCGCTGCGCTGCGGAATGACAAACAAAAGGCTGCGGAATGACAAACAGCAAGCACAACTGCAAGCACAAAAGAGCTATATGTCGATACGGCCTAGACGATCTTGCTGGCGTCGCGCCCTTGAAGTTGAAGCACCGAGCATTCTTGCTAATGGGGTAGACCGTAGCACAGTGAGCAAAATGCGGGGATTCCTCGCTCCGCTCAGAAGGACAATTCATTCTTGATCTATAGCAATTTCAGATAATCTACCCCATCTTCTGGGCCTGCGGGGCGCAGAGCGATGCGACGAGCGTGAGTGCGAGCAGGGACAGAATAATGGCGAGAGAGGCGAGTGGGCCAATCTCGATCCAGCGGGAGATCAGCATCTTGACGGCGGCGAAGGCCAGAACCGCAGCCAGTCCGTAGTGCAGGAAGCGCAGGCGGCTGAGCGCTCCAATCAGAAGCGTGTAGAGCGAACGCAGGCCCATGACCGCCATGATGTTCGAGGTGTAGGCGAGGAAAGGGTGACGCGTGATGGAGAGAACCGCCGGAATCGAATCCAGCGCGAAGACTACGTCGGAGAGTTCGATGGCGATGAGAGCGAGCAGAAGAAGCGTTGCCGTAGGGCGGCCATTCTCGCGGACGACGAACTTATCCTGACGCGCACTGATGGGGTGCAGGCGGGCGAGCCAGACGAGCCAGCGGGGCGCTGTGGCCGGATCGTTCGGCTCTTCGGGAAAGAGCAGGCGGACGGCGGCGACGAGCAGAATTGCAGCAAACGCGTAAGTGATCCAGTCGAAGCGCGCGAGCAGGGTGAGGCCGCCAGCAATGAAGAGGCCGCGCAGCAGAATCGCTCCGGCGACTCCCCAGAAGAGGACTTTGGGCTGGCGGACGGCGTCGATCTGGAAGAGGCGAAAGAGAAGCAGAAAGACGAAGAGATTGTCGATGGAGAGCGACTCTTCGACCGCATAGCCCGCGAGGTACTGGATCGACGCAGCGGAGCCGAGAGCGTGGTGGATGAAGCCGGCGAGAGCAAGCGCAGCGGCGATCCAGAGAGCCGTCGCAGCGAGAGCGGTACTGTGCTGGGTGCGGCCAAGACGAGTCTGGCGGCGCGCGTAGATCAGTTCGGCGGCGAGCAGCAGGAGCAGCGCGAGATGAAAGCCGATCCAGTGGCTGAGAGGCGTTATGGGCACGAGTCTGATGCTATCGCGTCGCGAGATCAGCGCTGGTTGATGAGGCGGATGGATTCCATAAACAGGTCAAGAGAGATTTGCAGCGAGTGGGGGCTGAGCTTGTCCAGCGTGTCCTGCGCGGTGTGGTGATAGCCGTCTGGAGTGGAGAAGGTGTGCGGGCCGTAGTCCACGTCGATGACGTCGATCGAGGGAATGCCTCGCTGAAGGAAGGGCAGATGGTCGTCTTCCTCGGCGCCCTGCGTCTTGAAGACGTTGGCGGTGTGGTGGGTGTTGATGGCGGCTTGGCGCAGAACGCCTCGCAGCCAGGGAGTGGATTGCGTCTCTTCGAGCAGGTTGAGGTCTTTGTCGCCGATCATGTCGGCGATCATCAGCGCCTTGATGCGGCGGGCGGTGCCGTCGGCGTACCACTTGGCGGCAAGGTGGCGCGTGCCGTAGAGCGAGTCGGATTCGGTCCAGGACTGCACAGCCTCTTCTCCGTCGTCGAAGACCAGCCAGATGGAGTAGCCCTGCGGCGGATGAGTGCGGAAGTACTGGCCCAGCTCGATGAGCAGAGCCGTGGTGCAGGCTCCGTCGTTGGCCCCGACGAAGGCGATGTCCTTGAGCGGGTAGTTCGTCTCGTAGTGGGTGGCGAGGACGATGACTCCGTCCTTCTTGCCGGGGAAGCGGACGATGTAGTTACGCATCGTCTGCTGGCCGAGGGGAGTGTTGGCGATGAACTGGTCGGTCTCCAGATTGCCTTTGGCGGCCTCGGGGCGGAAGTGACTCTTGATGAAGTTCTCTGCGGCGAGGTGGCCGGGGGAGGCGTTGAAGCGCTTGGGAGCCGCGAGAAGAAACTGCTGGGTGAGGCTGTAGATGGCCTGACCGGTGGGTTGCTGGGCGCGGGCCGGAACATTTGCGCCGAAGAGGGAGAGTATCAGCAACAGCAGGAGCGAGATGCGGGGATTCTTCACTTCGCTCAGAATGACAACTCCATTGGGGCGAATGGTCATTTCATTGGAGCGGGCGACGATCTTGCTGCTGCGACGGGCGGTCTTGATGGTCTCGATCATGCGGCTGGCTTCTCCTTGGCCTTGCGGTGGCTGGGATGGACAAAGTAGGCGACGCCAACACCAAGAAAGTAGAGGACGAGCATCGGGCTGGCAAAGATGCTCATGGTGATCGGGCTGGGGTCTGGGCAGATGATGGCGGCGACGATGACGATGATGAGGACAGCGTAACGGAAGTGACGCAGCATGAATTTGGCGTCAACGATGCCAAAGAGAGCGAGAAAAAAGATCAGAATCGGCAGCTCGAAGCAGATGCCGAGGCCGAGGATGATAGAGAGAAAGAATCCGGTGTACTCGTCAATCGTGATGATGGGATGGAAGTTGCGGCCAAAGTCTCCGATGAGGACCTTGAGCGCTCCGGGGAGAATCCATCGATAGCCAAACCACGCCCCCAGAAGAAAGAGCGTGATGGTCGCGCTCATGAAGGGCCAGACATACTTCTTCTCGTTGGCGTACATGCCGGGCGAGATGAATAGCCAGAGCTGGTAGAGGATGAAGGGGCTGGCGAGGATCAATCCGCCCACCAGAGCGGTCTTGATGTAGAGATTGATCGGGTCGGTGGGATGGGTGTAGTTGAGCGCGATATTCAGGTCGCTGAGCGGCTTCTGGATGAAGCCGTAGAGCTGCACGCGAAAGATCCAGCCGACGATAAAGCCGCCAACGATGAATTTGAGCGAGTTGAGGATGCGCTTGCGCAGCTCTTCGAGGTGCTCCATCAGGCTCATGCCGGGGAGTTCGACGCGGTCGGAGAGTTCGGCGCGGGCGCGATCCAGAGGACTGGTCTCAACCATGAAGGACCTCTGTCTCTTGCGCGGATGCGGCGGCTGGAGCATCGGCGGCGGCCACGGGGGGATTCTCGGTGGAATCTGTCGTGGGCCGCGAGGCAGTCTGTAGCAGGGCTACGGGCTGATCGGGTTCGCCTGCGGGGGTTGATTCGTTAGAGTTTTCTGCGGCTGATTCTACTGGAGACGCGGACGTTTCTGTCGGAGAGTCGATCAAGGGAAGTTCCTGCTCCGCGTATACGACCTCGGCGGCGCGCAACTGCTCGGAGCTGGGGAGGGCGTTGGGGACTTCCCCGCTGTTTGGCGTGGAGGCGGGCGAGGAGGCGATCTGCTTCTGGCGCTCGGCCTGCTCGCTGACGCGCAGTTCGTCTTCCATCTGGACGCGAAACTCGCTGGAGGCGCGGCGGAAGTCGGCCATCAGCTTGCCAAGCTGACGCGCCAGCACCGGCAGCTTCTTCGGCCCGAAGAGCAGCAGTGCAAGGAGAACGATTACGGCGCTGTCTTCAAAGCCCGGCATAGATGGCACTATGATACGGCTTCAGTGCTTCAGGAAACAAATGAGCCTGCAATTCGCAGGGGTTGGACGTACTCATGCATCGTATTTGCGGGCAGATTCATCTACTATTGATATAGAGCAGCCTTAGTGGCTGCGCGGCAATAAAGTGGGCGGCAACATCCCCGCGGATTGGGTGACGGCTCGGCAGGAATGGGTCGGCACAGTGAATCCGCTGCACGCCTCGGAATGAAGTGCTTTCAACATCCCCGTCTTGCGGTGTGCCTCCAACTGCGATCGAGCAGTGCAGACGCATCGGCGAGACTGAAGGCGGACGACTGTGAATGGATTGTTACTGGACGAGGCCCCGGTGCAGACTGCGGGCGAGACGTGTTCGCTGGACCACTATCTGGTGCAGCCGGATGAGACGATGGACGCACGAATTGCTGCGGCTCGCGAGAAGCTGGGCGCAGAGGCGATTGTGCTGGGCCACCACTACCAGCGCGACGAGGTGATTCGTTTCGCCGACTTTACTGGCGATAGCTACAAGCTCTCCAAGGCTGCGGCGGAGACCAACGCGCGGTACATGGTCTTTTGCGGCGTTCACTTTATGGCCGAGACGGCGGACGTGCTGGCGCAGCCCTGGCAACAGGTGATCCTGCCCGATCTGAATGCAGGCTGCTCGATGGCCGATATGGCCGAGATTGGCCAGGTGGAGGACTGCTGGGAGTCTCTGGAGCGGCAGGGAGTGACGGCGGGCAAGGGGATTCTGCCGCTGACCTACATGAACTCGGCGGCGAATATCAAGGCATTCTGCGGGGAGCGCGGCGGGCTGGTCTGTACCTCGTCGAATTCGCAGGGAGCGTTCGAGTGGGCCTTTGCGCGGGCGGAGAAGATTCTGTTCCTGCCGGATCAGCATCTGGGACGGAATACCGCCTTTGCCATGGGAATTCCCCTGAGCGAGATGGTGGTTTGGGATCCGTACCAGATCAACGGCGGAGTGACGCCGGATCGGCTGCGCGCGGCCAAGGTGATCTTGTGGAAGGGACATTGCAGCGTGCATCAGCGCTTTCTGCCGGAGCACGTCGACCGGGTGCGGCGCGAGGAGCCGGGGATGCAGGTTGTGGTGCATCCAGAGTGCCGCTGGGAGGTCTGCCAGAAGGCCGATGCGATGGGATCGACCGAGCGTATTATCGAGCTGATCGAGAAGGCTCCCGAGGGCGCGAGCTTTGCCGTGGGAACGGAGATTCATCTGGTGAATCGTCTGGCCAAACGCTTTGCTCCGCTGGGCAAGAGGGTGATTACGCTCGACGAGTCGGGATGCTTGTGCACGACGATGTATCGCATCTCTCCGCAGCATCTGGCCTGGACGCTGGAGAATCTGGTGGAACGTCGCGTGGTGAATCGCATCAAAGTAAACACCGAGGAAAAGCACTGGGCGCATGTTGCGCTCGACCGAATGCTGGAGATCAAGCGATGAGCAAGACGTTCACACTGAGCGAAGCGCAGATGATGCTGCCGCTGGTCGAGTCGCTGTTGCGACGAGCGCAGGCAGCGGGCGAGCGAGCGAGTGAGATGGAACGGGAGATGCAGGAACTGAACCAGAGAATCTTCATGGCGGGCGGGATGAACGTCGATGTGGCCAAGGCCGCACGGCGACGGGCGAATCGCGACAAATCCTTGCAGGAGGCGCGCGATACGCTGGCCGAGATGGAAGAGATCGGCGTTCAGGTGAAGGATCTGAAGAAGGGGCTGCTGGACTTTCCTTCGCTGATGGATGGGCAGGAGATTCTGCTCTGCTGGAAGCTGGGCGAGAGCGAGATTGGCTACTGGCATACCGTTGAAGAGGGATACGCCGGACGCAAGCCGCTCGATGGACGACACGGCAAGACGGAGCGGGAACGACTGAACTGAGAAACTGCACTCAATCTTTATCTGTAGTTCCCTATGGGCTGGCGTCAGTTTGTTGCGGCTATGCGGCGGTTGGGAGTGCAAGCTGTATCGATCCCATCCATCGCAATGTTGCCGCGATGGATGGGGCACCCGGCATTTCGGCCAAGGCGTAGACCATCGCGTCGCGAAAAAATGCGGGGATTCTTCGCTCCGCTCAGAATGACAATGCATTCTTGATCTCCAACAATTCCCCAATAATCTCTAAAAACAAGATTCTGTTGCTCCCTGCTGCAACCCTTTACGGAAATCTTCATCTATTCAATTAGAGCGGCCTCAAGAAAGGCGAGCAGAGCTTCAATAATCTCTGGGCGGATGGATTTCCGTTGATTATTGGGGCCTTGAGCCGAACGGAAGCGTTTTGGTCATGGAGCAGATTGCCGTGCAGCGAGCAACAGCAGATTCCTTCGCTTCGCTACGGAATGACAAACAAAAAATGCTCTATTGTTCCGCCCTTTCACCGTGAGCAGATGCGCAGAGATGTTTCAGATCATTGGCGATGTATACAACAGAAATCTAACGAGGAGATGGATAAAGATGTTACAGATTGGCGAGAAGTTTCCCGAGTATTCCTTGACGGCTACAATCTCTACCGACAAGGACGCGGCTAAGGCCTTTACCACGATCACCGAGAAGTCCTATGAGGGGAAGTGGAAGCTGTACTTCTTCTGGCCCAAGGACTTCACCTTCGTCTGTCCGACGGAGATTGCCGCCTTCGGAAAGATGAACGGAGAGTTTGCCGATCGCGACTGTCAGGTTCTGGGAGCCAGCATCGATAACGAGTACGTCCATGCAGCCTGGCGGACGCACCATGCGGACTTGAAGGATCTTCCCTTCCCCATGATCTCGGATATTCGCCGCGAGTTGAGTTCTGCGCTGGGGATTCTGGACAAGAAGGCCGGGGTGGCGCAGCGCGCGACCTTCCTCGTCGATCCAGAGAATGTGGTTCGGTTTGTCTATGTGACGGATCTTTCGGTGGGACGCAATCCGCAGGAGGTTCTGCGTGTACTCGATGCTCTACAGACCGACGAGCTATGCCCCTGCAACTGGCACAAGGGCGAGGCTACGCTCTAGTCCTTCGAGAACAACGGAGGGGCGCGGCTGGAACTGGCCGCGCCCTTTCCAGCATTTGAAATCTAGCCGAGTTTGAAATCAGGAGAATATCGCGATGGCTCTGGAAGAACTGGTAGGAAGACTGCCTGAATATGCGAAGGATTTGAAGTTGAATTACTCCTCGCTGGTGAAGCAGAATGCGGATCTGACGCCGCAACAGCTTTGGGGAACCGTGGTTGCAGCGGCGATTGCCACGCGCAACGCAGCGCTGACGGCGGCGGCGATTGCCGACAGCGCTGCCGCGTTGAGCGCAGAGGCCTTGACGGCGGTGAAATCCGCAGCGGCGATCATGGGCATGAACAACGTCTACTACCGCTTTCATCACCTCACCAAAAATGAGAAGTACGCCACGTTGCCGGCGCGTTTGCGCATGAACGCTCTGCGCGGACATGCGGTGGAGGCGGTGGACTTCGAGTTGTGGTGTCTGGTGGTGAGCGCGGTCAACGCCTGCGACAAGTGCGTGAGCGCGCACGAGCATGTGCTGCGCGAAAAGGGCGCGACCGAGGAGTTGATCAATGCAGCGGTTCGCGTGACGGCCGTAATCCATGCGATTGGCGCGGTGTTGGACTCGGAGCAAGCTTCGCCGACGGCGGAGTAATCGCCACGCAAACGGCGGCGAGTGAAGCTCAACGGCAAAGAGACGGTCCAGCGATGGATCGTTTTTTTGGTCGCAGACGTAGACTTAGGTGTGATGTTTGGCTGGGAGTAGAGTCGAATGTAGTGAGTGTATGGAAGGAACTGGGACGATGACAGGGTTGGTTCGACGATTGGCTGTGGTAATTGGCACCGGAGCGTTGTGTTTGACGACGGGATGCGCCAGCTTCTGGGTCTATCCCGGCAGCGAGAGCAGCAGTAGCAGCAGCACGAGCGGCGATATCGCATATGTGGCAAACTCTTCTGCGGAGACGGTGAGCGCGTATGTGGTGGGAACGGGAACGCTGACGGCGGTCTCGGGATCGCCCGTCTCGCTGGGGTTTGTGCCTACGGCGTTGGCGGTGAATCCTGCAAATTCAGTTCTGTTTGTAGCAGGAAGCAGCCAGATCGCCTCCTACGCAATCGGCACGGGAGGAGTATTGACCCTGCTGAACAGTAACGCCATGGCTGGTCTCTCGGACGTGGTTGCAATGGATATTTCGCCCGACGGGAACTGGTTGTTTGCCGTGGATGGCCTGGTAAGCTCGACCGCAAACGTGGTGTCCGTCTACGAGTACCAGATCACCGCCAGCACGGGGGCGCTATCGCTGGTCACATCGGCGACAACGGGGCAGGTGCAATATTCCATCAATGCCTCCGCTACCACGGCTACGCCAACGGCGATCAAGGTGACTCCAGATGTTTCCACTGGACAGTATGTTCTTGTGACACTGGGGCCGGGGGGAGATCTGGTGATTCCATTCAATACCTCGACCGGAGCACAGACGACGAGCAGCGTCTCGCAGATCATGCTGACTTCGCTTTCCGGAAGTCCGTCCGACAATGCTCTGGCAGTCAATTCCAGCGGTACGATCTTCTATGTTGCACGCAGTAACGGATCGAGCGCCGCCGGATCGATTGTGGCGTACAACCTCGCGACGCTGAATCAACTGGCGACGACAGCGACCGGCGTGATGCCCTATGCGTTGACGCTGAACAGTGCAGGGACAGATCTCTATGTGGCGAATCGGTACGACGGAACCATTATGGGGTTCAGCACGGCTGCGATCAGCACAACCGCGACGAGTTCCTTCACCGCCGTGGGGAGTTCGGTTAGTCCCGGAAAAGGGGTGACTGCGCTGGCGGTGGACGATAGCGGGGACTACCTTTTTGGGGTTGGCGGATCGCCCGATCTGGCGATGTATAGCTACGACTCCACGACGACGGGACAGTTGGATCTATCCGAGGCAATCTCCTCGGGAGGGGCTGTCGCTATCGCTACAACTCATTGAGATCATGGCCTCCGATCTGGGATCGACGGTTCCAAATGAGGCGAGAACTGACCACGGATCAACACGGATTAAAGACAGACCGGTCTTGTCCTATCCGTGAAGATCCGTGCGCATCCGTGGTTAGTTCTGTTTTTCGAGCTTTGTCGATGCGCTCGTTTCCCGCGCCAGATTGAAGAGCAAAGCAAAGGCCCACATCGAGCGATGTGGGCCTTAGCTTTGGATTGAGATGCAGGGATTACAGGCTAGACGGCGTGGATGTTGCCATTCATGCCGCTGGGGAAGAAGCCTCCGCCGGTGTACTGTGTCGGCACCGATGCCGGAGCATTGGACGCAACGTTGTACAGGACGGAAAGAGCCTGCGTAAAGGTGCGGGCGAAGGCGAAGCCTGCCGGATTGCTGGCGCTTCCAGTGGCCGAGCCAGCGGTGTTGAAGAAACCTTCATAGACCGTTGGAGTGACTCCAGAGACGCTGTTGGATGACGTTGCCAGCGCAGATGGGCCGGCAGCGGCAGCGGCTGCACTTCCAGGATCGGCTGGCTCAACATCCATGGGATCTGCCGTTACGGAGGTAATCGTGGTCGTACCCGTAGACGTAGCCGGGTTAGAGATGGAGATCGTTCCCGTCACGACAGTGATGGTTTGTGCTGCTGGA
>JARLFY010000042.1 GCA_031296325.1 Acidobacteriaceae bacterium
CCGCCAAGGGTTACCCCGTCTGTGGCATCCAGAGCGGGCCCTCGCAACCGCCAGGCCTCTGCCTTGTGCACCGCCTTCTCCGCACGCAGCCGGATCGTCACCTCTCCCGCATCGCCCTTATTGAAGAGAGCAACCAGTATGCGAGAGCCTTGCAGACCAGCGTAGGCAGTAACATTCTCGCTGCACTCAAGCTCGGTCGTTACCATCGTGGCGCCAGCAAACTGCTGTGCCAGTAACATGCCATAGAACACCGGACGGGGAGCAGCGTGCTGGCCCTGCTCAGACGCAATCGCCGTATAGAACGCGTTCGGCGCTGCTACCTTTCTGCCACCCGCACTCTCCAGCCCCGGATTATGATCGCCCAAACTGGCAGAGACAAACCGGCTGTCGCCTCCATGCAGATTGACGCCGCAGCATCCCAGGCTCGCCAGTCTCAGCAGATAATCGCCCGCCCACAACGACGAAGCAAACGCATTGCTCATTCCCGGCTTGCCGCCACGGTAGCAGGAGTTTCCCTCCGTCATGTGATAGCCCAGCTGATGTGCGTCCGCTACAGCCACAATCTCCCGTGTAGACGTGGCCATCTTTGGATCGCCCGCCAGCAGCCGCGCCGTCGTCACCTTCGGATTGTCGGGTGGTCCCTCCGCATAATAATGGCCGCTGAGTGCCACCATCCGCTTACCAAGCTGAGGGGCTATCTGTTGTCCAAATCGCGTAACCCAATCTGACGAAGCGCCTGTATCAGGCCCGCCGAACCGTGCCTCAGGCACCCGCTCACTGATAGCGTTCGCGTAAGCCACCCACTCGCGCACATAGTCGTCAAAGCCCCAACCAGCGGGTCGTGTGCCGTTATTCGCATCGCGATAGAAGTCCGGTTCGTTGCCTATCTGAAAGAACTCCAGCTTAGAGCCAAGAACCCTGTGCGCATAGGCAGCCTCGGCGGCGGCACGTTCCGGCGTACTATTGCCGAAGTTCAGCCCATAGATCACGCTCCATCCCGTTGCGTGCAGAAACCCCGCCAGCGCATCGATAGCCTGGGGCTCTATAGCGAATAAACGATGCGGCATCCAGTTCTGTGCAACGTCGCCGGGCGGAACGTGAAGCGTAGGAGCTGGTGTAGTCGGCTCTGCTTGGAACCAGCAGAACTCGCTCGTATTTCCGCCAAGCCGCAGCAGTCCATGCGGACTCAGTCGCCGGAACAGCGCAATCAAATCCGTATGACCAGCAGAAAAAAACTCTGGCTCCGTCAGTTGTGCCAGCTCGTAACTAAGGCCCGTGAAGCTCTTCGGAACAACTCGCCCCTTCATGCTCGAGCGCACCATCAACGTCGCCGAGCCTGTCTGCGCATAACCCAATCTAAGCGTGGCAGCACCAGCCAGTCCGTACGCCGCAGTCTTCAAAAACTGACGTCTCTTCATTATTTTGCACTCCGCCGCTTACTACTCTTCGTTCTAGTAGACGGAGCAGCAACGCTCGCGCCCGGAAAAACGTTCAGATCCCAGGCATCGCTCCATGTAATCGAGAACGTGTCCCCAGAGATTTTGATGGGCAACCACACGTAGCGTCCATCAATCGCATTCTTCGGTCTCCATTGATCGGCAACAAAGATGAAGGCCCCTGGCTTGCCTGCCACCGGCAGTACATAGGTGCTCTGCGCGCCAAAGGTAAGCTCCGCATTTGGGCCGAGGCATGGATTACCCAGTTCCTTCCAGGGCCCTGCAAGCGAGTCCGCTACCGCAGCATACGCCGGGTTAGGAGCCCATCCCGTTGTGTGCGATCCAATATAAAAGTAGTGTCCGTTTGCCTTGAAGATAGCTGCGCCCTCCAAAGCCTTGTGCTCGAAGATTCGCGTGTAGTGGCCCGTCGTATCCAAGTAGTCTGGTGCCAACTCCGACAGATGCTGCGTCTGATTATTCTCCGAAGTCGTAATCAGGTAGGCCTTTCCATCGTCATCCTGATACAGCGTCATATCGCGCGACATCTCACCATCTGGACGGAAGTCGCGCACAAACTTGAACGGCCCTGTAGGAGAGCTACTGGTTGCAACTCCGGCCCGCGCGGCACTGTACCCCTTGCCCTTCAGCTCCAGATGAAACCACATTACGTAGAGATGCGTCTTCGCGTTGAACAGCACCTTCGGCCGCTCAATCACGCTTCCTTTCACAATGTCGCTTGCCGGATCGTCGCTCACTTTCAGCGCGATACCTTCGTTCTTCCAGTGGTACAGGTCATTGGATGAATACACCGAGACGCCCACATTGGCAACATTTCCTCCCGGCCCCTCGGTCTTGAATTCGCCATACCAGTAGTACATTCCATCGCGATAGAGAAAGCCTCCACCATGCGCGTTGATTGCTACGCCGTCAGTATCGGGCCACAGCTCTCCCGGATGAAACGGAGGCACCGCTTGCATTGGTGGCACAGCGTGCGATTGCCTACATGCAGAAATAGCAACTGCTATAGCAAACAGCATTGCTGCTCGTAAAATCTCATGTACTCTCATGGTCTTCCCCTGGAACCTGTTTAATTGCTGGTCAATATCATCGTCATTTTTTGAAGGCCGTCATCCTGAACGAAGTGAAGGATCCCTGTATTTTGTTGTGATATGTTTAGCAACGAGGTCGAGTCATACCGTTATCGAAAAATCTCCCTAATCCCTCGCTGATGTAGTAACTCCAAAGATCGGCTTTGTTGCTGTCTTCAGATTATCGCTGCCATCCATGCGCGGATCATTGTCATTCTGAGCGTGGCGAAGAATCCCCGTATTTCGTTCGCAGCAGAATCGCCCGAGTGCATCCAATCCGATGTATTCTCTCTATTCCATTACGCAGACCTCATCTATATTGTTTCGTCGCAGTATCCCGTTTTTTATTTATCATTCCACCGCGAGTGAGTTTGCCTTGCCGCACCAAAGCGACTTTGTCATTCCGCAGCGAAGCGGAGGAATCTGCTTCTCCTCAGCGCTTGCCACTGCCCGCCGTGGCTTGATCTGCCCGAAGTGGAACTCCACGGCGCGGGGATTGCCGTGCTTGGCCAGCGCGTCGATCCACGGGCCGCCGGGGTATCCCAGCCCGAGCAGCTTGGCCACCTTGTCGTAGGCCTCGCCTGCCGCGTCATCGACCGTTCGCCCGACGTTCTTGTAACGCCACGCCCCGGCCACCGATCCGACCGCCAACTTGGGTGCCCCACTCATGACGGTCTCATCGTCATGGGTGGGATTAGCAAACTCTTCTGCCAGATACAGATGGGTGTGTCCGCCGGAGACGACCAGAGCCAGCAGCGGCGTCTCCATTGCGGCCTCGCCACGTCCACGCGCCTCCATCAGCACGGCGTTGATGTGTCCTTCGAGGTGGTTCACCGCGATCAGCGGCTTGTCCACGCCCAGCGCCAGAGCCTTGGCGTAGGTGATGCCGACCAGCAGCGCGCCAGCCAGCCCCGGCCCTTCGGTGACGGCGATCGCGTCCACATCGGCAAAGCTCAACCCAGCCTGCGCCATCGCCGCCCGCACCACGGGGACGATGTTGCGCAGATGCTCGCGCGAGGCCAACTCCGGAACTACGCCGCCGTAGTTGGCGTGCAGCGCGATCTGCGAGGCGACGACGTTGGCCAGCACCTCGCCGCCCGCCCGCACCACCGCCGCCGCTGTCTCGTCGCACGAGCTCTCAATACCCAGAATTATTCCGCCTGACTGCTTCGCTCTATCGCACCCGCTGCACATCTCTCTATCATAGGGATATGCAGGGCGATATTCACCCCAATCCGCAGAACCAGCCTCCAAAGAACCAGACGCCGCCGTACCAAGCCGCGCTGGCCATCGTCCACCGTCTGCGCGAGGCGGGGCATCAGGCCTACTTCGCCGGAGGATGTGTGCGCGACCTCCATCTCGGCGTTACGCCGAAGGACTACGACGTAGCCACCTCGGCCACTCCCGATCAGATCATTGCGCTCTTTCCCAAGACCTTTACCGTCGGAGCGCACTTCGGCGTAGTGCTGGTCTGCCTGAAGATTGCGAACGACTCCGCAGAGCCGAGCGAGATTGAGATTGCCACCGAGGTCGCCACCTTCCGCCACGACGGAGCCTACTCCGACGGTCGCCGTCCCGACTCCGTACAATTTACCGCCGACCCGCGCGAAGACGTTTTGCGTCGCGACTTCACCATCAACGGAATGCTGCTCGATCCGGTCGTCTACGAGGCTACGGGCGACCTGGCCGCCGCCACACTGGACTACGTCGACGGGCGCAAGGATCTGGCGCGCGGCGTCATTCGCGCCATTGGCGACCCCAAAAAGCGCTATGCCGAGGACAAGCTGCGCCTGCTGCGTGCCGTCCGCTTCGCCGCGCGCCTCGACTTCCATCTGGACGTTACTGCCATGCGCTGCCACTCCGCCGCCATCACGCAGGTCAGCGTGGAGCGGATTCGCGACGAGCTGACCATGATCCTGACCGAAGGCGGAGCCCGCCGCGGCTTCGAGTTGCTCTACCAGCTCGGCCTGCTGGCGCGCATCCTGCCCGAGGTCGTCTGCATGCGCGGCATCGCACAGCCGCCGGAGTTCCACCCCGAGGGCGACGTTTGGACCCACACCATGCTTCTGCTGGAACAGTTGCCCGCAGGAGTATCGAGGGAGCTGGCCTGGGGCGCGCTGCTGCACGACGTCGGCAAGCCAGCCACCTACCAGCCGCCTAAACGAAGCAATCCCAACGACCGCATCCGCTTCAACGGCCACGTCGAGGCTGGGGTGCGCATTGCCGAAGAGGTGCTCAATCGCCTGCGCTTCTCCCATCAGGAGCGGGACCAGATCCTCGCGCTGGTCAAAAATCACATGCGCTTCGGCGACGTTCTCCAGATGAAGCAATCCTCGCTGAAGCGTTTTCTCCGCCTGCCTCGTTTCGACGAACATCTGGAACTGCATTGCATCGACTGCCTCTCCTCGCACGGCGACCTGACCTGCTACAACTTTGCCCGAGCGCACTACGAGGCCGAGCCTGCCGAGGAGCATCGCCCCGCGCCGCTTGTGACCGGACGCGACCTGATCGCCGCGGGCTACCGCCCCTCGCCGCAGTTCAAGGCAATGCTGACGCTGGCCGAAGACGCCCAGCTCGAAGGCGTCATCACATCACAGCAAGAGGCTCTGGCGCTCGTCCAATCGCAGTTCCCATTGCCCGCTTCCACCCCGACGCACCGGACTTAGGAATAAAGCTTTTACTTGATTGCCAAAGGCCATAATTCTTTGTCATTCCGTAGTAAAGCGGAGAAATCTGCTTTGTCCTTGCCTTTGTTTGTCCTTCTGACACTGCACGAAGTGCAGGGGAATAATCCCCGTATTTTGTTTGCTCTGCTACGGTCTATCCCCTTACCGAAACCGCCCTTCGCAACAATTCCTGTCAAAGAGATTGCACCAAATACGCGTTGAGTGCATAGAATAGCTCTCGTGAATCATTCTTTCGATATCGCTTCCGTTCCGGTTGGCCGCGGCCAGCTCTTCCTGATCGCAGGCCCCTGTGTGATCGAGTCCGAGACGCACGCCCGCACCATGGCCGATGCGATTCAGCGCATCGCCGCGGACCTCGGCATCCCTTACATCTTCAAGGCCAGCTACGATAAGGCGAATCGCACCAGCATTCGCAGCTTTCGCGGCCCAGGGCTGGTCGAGGGCGCGCGCATCCTGCGAGCCATCGCCGAGAGCAACGGCCTGCCCGTCCTGACCGACGTACACACGCCGGAGGACTGTCTGCGTCTCTCCAAGGCGCTCGGCCCCATCGAGGCCGTGTTGCAGATCCCGGCCTTCCTCTGCCGCCAGACCGACCTGCTGATCGCCGCCGCGCACACCGGACGCGCCATCAACGTCAAGAAGGGCCAATTCGTCGCGCCAACCGACATGCAACACGCCATCCTCAAGGTGCGCGACTCGGTCGCCGCCATGAACAACGGCAAGCCGGCGCGCGTCTTCCTGACCGAGCGCGGAGCCAGCTTTGGATACAACAATCTGGTCGTGGACATGCGATCGCTGCCCATCATGCGGCGTTACGCTCCGGTGGTCTTCGACGCGACGCACTCGGTGCAGACACCCTCTGCGTCCAACGGAGTCAGCGGAGGACAGCCCGAGTTCATCCCCGTGCTCGCGCGCGCCGCCGTCGCCGCCGGAATCGATGGCATCTTTCTGGAGGTTCACGACGACCCGGCCAACGCCAAGTCGGACGGAGCCAACGCCCTGCGTCTGGACAAGCTGAAGGAACTGCTGGAACAACTCCTCGCCGTCCACGCCGCCGTCTCCGCAAAATGAAGGCGCTCGCAACCACAGGAGAAAGGGAGCGGCTATCTGAATTGTCGGATGCCCATACATCGTAGCTGAGTGCCCCATCCATCGCAGCAACATCGCGATGGATGGGAAGAATACAGCTTGTACCCCTAGACATATAGCGCGGCTGAAGCGTGTCAATCCTCGGAGAGCTATTGGTCGGGCCTTCAGCCCTTGGTCGTTTAGCTAGGCGTCTACCCAGACCTTCGGTCTGGGCTGGTATAAAACGGGCCTTTGGCCCTTTAAAGCAGTTCACTATTGCTACAGAGTAACTTTGTTTGTCATCCCGCAGCACTGCGGAATGACAAACAAAAGATAGGCAACAGCAATAGCTGCGAACGAAATACGGGGATTCTTCGCTTTGCCAGAATGACGATGCATTCCATCGCTCTACCCCACGCGGCAGATGAGCGACTTCAGGTAGCTGGTCTCCGGCAGGGAGAGGATGGCGGGATGGTCGGGTGCGGCGCCGCGCATCTCCAGAAGCTGTACGCGGCGGCCTGCATCTACCGCAGCCTCCCGCACCACTTCGCTGAAGGCCTCCATGCCGACGTGGTGCGAGCAGGAGCAGGTGACCAGCGTTCCTCCCGGCGCAAGCATCTTCATGGCGCGCAGATTCAGCTCCTTGTAGCCGCGCATTGCCCCCTCGGCGGCGCGTTTGGTCTTGGCAAAGGCGGGCGGGTCGAGGACGATGGTGTCGAAGCGTTCTCCCGCTGCGGCATAGTCGCGCAGCAACTCGAAGGCGTCGGCCTCAATCCAGTCGACCTTGGCGCGCAGGCCAGGGTTCAGAGCGAGATTCCGGTCCGCAACCTCCAGCGCGGCGCGGCTGGCATCGACTCCGGTGACGCGCTCGCAGACCTGCGCCATATGCAGCGCAAATCCTCCCTGATAGGTGCATACGTCCAGCGCTCTTCCGCTAGCCCACTTCGCTGCCGCAGCGTAGTTCAGCCGCTGATCGAGAAAGGCTCCAGTCTTCTGGCCCGCCGCTGCGTCGAAGTGGAAGCGAACTCCGTTGATGGTGAAGACGGTCTGCAAGGTCGCCGCTGCGCCCTCGCGGACGAAGAGCGGAGCCTCCGGCGCGGGCTGTAGATGCTCCAACTCGCGCACTCGGGCGTCGGGTCGCTCGACCACGGTGGTTGCCCAGGGTTGCTCGGCCAGGACCTCGGCCAGAACGGCGCGCACATCGTCCTGCGCGGTTCCCTGCGTCAGAAGCTGAACGACAACCAGCTCGCCATAGCGATCCGCAACGATTCCGGGCAGGTCGTCGGCCTCGGAGAAGACCAGGCGACAGGCGTTGGTCTGGCTCGCGGCAACTCCCTCGCTCTCGCCGCTCCCAGAGAAGGCCTCTGCCACCACGGACTCGCGCAGATGGATCGCTGCGCGCAGGCGATTCCGCAGTTCGCCGAGATAGACCTCTCGCCCAACTCCCGCCTGACGCGAGACCATGCGCAGGGCGATCTCCGAGGCATCGCTATAGATGGCAGTGCCGAGGGGAATTCCCCGCCCGTCTACAACGCTGACCAACGCCCCTGGCGGCACGTTGCCAGCGACCTGCTCGCCCGAATTCGCCTGTAAACGCTCTATATCCGAGCGATAGACCCAAAGATGCCCAGCCCTCACCCGATCTGCCGCCCGCCGCGTAATTCCGGCGACGTCTCCCGTTCCACTTGATGCAAATGTCATTCCTAATCCTCGCACAGCAGACCCCGGTATTTCTCCCATAACTCAATTCTGCGATACGGGCAGCGAGACTGCGGCGAGTTTCGCGCGTCCTGAGAGGAACCATCTGATTCAGAGAGAAGATTTTAGTCGAGGGGGTAGAGTGAGCCATGAGCAGGGTTTAGTGAATCGCATGTTCAAATTCCTGACTTGCGCACGAATCGGAGCGCAAGCATCGCCAGCAGGGAGAAGACTGCTGTCAGGGCAATCCAGAGCAACTCAGGATGGCGCCGGAGAAACGACGGCGGCGGGGCAGGAGTTGGGCGGAAGCGCGGGTTTAGCTGCTCCGGCCCCAGTTGCGCTGGCAGAGGATTGCTGGAGGCAACAAAGGATCGCTCGTAGTCGTAGGTCGGCGCAGGTAGATCGGGATTGCCGTAGACGAGAGTTGCTTCAGAGATTGAGGCCGCACTGGAATGTGTGCTGGCAGCGGGAGCCTCGAAGCAGATCTTGCGCTGACGCATCTCCAGACGGACTGCGGCGATCGGCAGAGGCTGGTCGTCGTCGTTCTCGATGGCCACTTCGAGCCTCGCCGCTCGTTGCAGGTTGGCCCCGAGGATTGCGGGAATCGAGAGGCTTTCGGTGTGAATCTGACGACCAGCCTGAGTGAGATGAACGCGCTGAACCTCTCCGGTTACAAGCTCAAGAAGTGGCGTGCGTTGGTCGGGGGTCTCGTCGTCGTTGGACTCGTCGTCGGAGTGGCGCGCGTTGGCTGACTGCGACGAGGAGCTTTCGGCTGAATCGGCGATGGCGCTGATGCGAACGCGTCGGCTGAAGTTGCCGTTGAAGTCTGGAGCTAGCTGGATGGAGACTCGCTCGATGGGCAGCCGGGGAGGAAGGAAAAAACTGGCGCGGCTCTCCTGTGCGTTGGTTGTAATTGTGTGGGTCTCGGCGACCGTGGTGTAGACGCTCTGTGCATCGCGGCTGGGCGGAACCTGCGCTCCTTGAACCATTGCGGGGACGAGACGAGCGGCAGAGCCGGATACGGCAGTAAGATCAAGCGCGACGTGGAGAAAACGGAAGCTGGACTCCGCGAGAGGCAGGGTTGTGTTGCGCGAGAGGCGCTGCGAAGTTAGATCGAAGAGCGGAAAGCTGCCGAGCGGGGTAAATCTGGCTGCCCCGCCCAGCGCGTTCGAGCCGGAGACCGTCGCCGTGGCGAGGAAGTCATGAATCTGCGGATCGAGATTGAGGATTACGTCGCTGTAGGCGCGCGGCGGCATCGCCAGATCGAAGACAACGTGGGAGGATTCCTTCTCTGCGCTCGCGGCGGAGTTTGGCCCCCTGCCGAGGCTCATGAGGCGCGCGGGCTGCGTCTCTTCGCTGACGGTCTGGCTGAGGGTGATGGCGTAGGGAATCTCCTGCGGCCTGCCGTTGGGTTGCGGCAATGTGAAGATGCGGAGGTCGGTTAGCGAGGGTGTGGCGTGAGGGAAGATTGCCGCGTCCAACACGGCGCAGGCCTGCCCCGCTCCCGCAGCCACGCGAATGGTGCGCTGGTAGCGCATCGCATCGGGCTGTAGATTCGCCGCAGTGGCCTGCCAGAGCAGAAGCGCGAGGATCGCCACAGCCTTCATTGTGCGCCCCCATTGGCTGCTTCGCGCTCCGGATTGTTGCCTTCCGCCATGGCAACTACTCTAATGCCTCGGCCATGACACGGTCACGCAGGGACAGGTTCAGATGCCGCAGGACGAACCTTTGACCCTTTACAGGCAAGGGAGTCTAGCGGCGGACGGTACGCTTGACCTGCGCATATTGCAGCAGAATGAAGCTGTCGGTCATTCCGGCGATGTAGTCGGCGACGACGCGCGCCAGCCCCTCGCTCTCGATCTGCTCGACGTAGTTTGCGGGCAGTTCCTCGGGTTCTGCGACCCAGAAGTTGAACAGCGCCGTAACAACCTCTTCGGCCTTGTCATGCTCCAGCGAGAGTTCAGGACAGGTGTAGAGCGTCTCATACAGATAGCGCTTCTCCTGCTGGCGCAGGGCCTCGGCCTGCGGGGAGAAGACGGCGAGACGATCCGGGTGGGAGCGCACCGCTTCGAGGCTGTTGGCCCCGATGGCGCGAGCGTTGGCCAGCGTGGTCTTGATCAGATCGTCGGAGAGGATGTTCTGCATCAACTGCATCGCCTCGTTGAAGAGGAACTTCTCCTCGATGCCGGGATGCAAACGCTCGACCTGAGTGAAGCAGTGGTCGACGATGTCGACGTGCTGGCGGATGTGATTGATCTCCAGCAGGCCGGACTCGACTCCGTCGTCGAGGTCGGCGGTGAGGTAGGCGATCTCGTCGGCCAGATCGATGATCTGCGCCTCCAGCGGAGGCCGGCGGTCGAGCAGGTAGGGAGCCAGCACGGGGTACTGTTCTACGGTGTAGTCGTGCGAGTGCTTGATGATCCCCTCGCGAACGCCCAGGGTGAGATTCAATCCGCGATGGGCGGCGTAGCGCATCTCGAAGTGTTCGACGATGCGCAGTGCGTGCAGGTTGTGGTCGAAGCGCAGACCGTGGCGTTTGAGGCACTCGTCAAGCGCACGCTCTCCGGCGTGGCCAAAGGGCGGATGACCGATGTCGTGAACCAGAGCCAGCACCTCGGCCAGATCTTCGTTCAGCCCCAGAGCCTGCGCCACCAGACGCGCAATCTGAACCACCTCGATGGTATGAGTCAGGCGGCTGCGAAAGTGATCCGAAGAGCGGCTGGTGAAGACCTGCGTCTTGCCCGCCAGACGGCGAAAGGCGCGCGCCTGCACGATGCGTTCGCGGTCGCGCTGAAAGGCGGTACGGCTGGGACGCGGCGGAGCGGCGTAGGCGCGCTCAATCAGAGGGTCGCCAGCATCGCCGGAGACCGCGCAGAGATGCAGATCCGAGTTCTTCGTCCCATTCAAGGTCACAATGGTTCCAGTGTATCTTGTGCGAGAAGGTTCGTTGATCTGCGCGGGCTACTTTGCAGCCTTGTAGGAGGCGGCGCCGAGTTTGGCCAGCTTGACGCGGGTGCTCTCCAGCCTGTGCTGCACCTTCTGCACGTCCTCCGGCTCGGCGTCGGCGGCCAGCGAGTGAGCGTACTCGGCCATCGACCGCTCCCACTGCGCGACGGCCAGCTTCAGCCTTCCGGTCTTCTCGTAGAGCTGTCCAAGATGATCGTGGACGGACGGGTCAGTACTGATGCGCTCGATGGCCTTGTGCAGATTCTCCTCGGCCTCGGCGTACTTGCCGGATTTGAAGTAGACCCAGCCGAGCGAGTCCAGATAGGCCCCGTTCTGCGGATCCAGATCGACCGCCTGCTGGATCATCTTGAGCGCCTCGGGCAGCTTCTGGCCCTGATCGGCGAGCATGTATCCCAGATAGTTCAACACGGTCGCGTTCTGCGGGTCGATGGCCAGAGCCTTGCGAAACTGTTCCTCGGCCTGAGCGTAGAGCTTCTGGCGATCGTAAAACTCTCCGCGCAGAAAGCAGACGTAGAGCCGGTCGTCATTCTTGGTGGCGAGGACGCTGGCCTTGTCGAGCTGCTCGCTCGCCTCGCTGAAGCGCTTGAGGCGGATGTACATCTGAGCCAACGCCTCCTCGACGTCGCGGTCGTCCGCCCCTCCGGTCAACTGCGCCTTGGCCAGAGCGATTCCCTCGTTCACCTGACCGGTATCGGCCAACTGGTTGGCGTAGACGAGCTGTGCCAGGTGGCTCTTGGGCAGAATCTTGGCAACCTCGGCGGCGGTGGCGGTGGCTTCCTTCCACTGATGCGCGTCGCGGTAGGCATCGATCTCGCCATCGTAGCCGCGCGCCACGTAGTCTCCGCCCAGAGCGACAATCTGCTTGTACGCAGCCACGGCCTCGGACGTCTTGTTCAACTCGCGATCGATGATTCCCAGGCGATCGAGAAAGATCGTACGATTCGCCTTCTCCTGTTCGGAGTACTTGCCATCGGAGTGCGCGGAGGAGTCCAGAATTCCGGTGAGCACCGAGATGGCCTTGTCGTACTTGCCCAGAGCGTCGTAGATGAGGGCCTCGTTATAGCTGAGTTCGAGCGAGTCCTGCACCTGCAGCTTGGCCTTTTCGAGGGTCGCCAGAGCCAGGTCGTAGTGGCCCTGCCTGCGTTGAATCTCGGAGATGTGGATCTGCGACTGCGCGTCGTTGGGGTCTGCGGCCACCAATGCATTCAGCACCGTGAGCGCTGCATCCAACTGGTCGTCGTTCAACAGGGCTGTGGCGAGTCCGTGTTGCGCGTCGGGATTGTCCGGCTCCAGTTCGAGCGAGCGGCGATAGGCCTCGGCAGCCTGTTTCGGCTTCTTCAACTGCTCCAGACTGACGGCGAGGGCAAACTCGACGCGCGCCGAGCGATCCGCAACCGGAACCGCAGCCAGCGTGTCGGAGGCACGTTGTACGTCGCCCTCTTCGCTGTAGAGTCGCGCCATGTTCAGCACAACCTCTTCGGAGTCGGCGTCGATCTTCTGCGCAGCCTTGAACTCCGCCTCCGCCTTGGCGGAGTCATGGTCGAGAGCGTAGAGCTGGCCAAGCAGCAGCTTGGTCTCCACGTCGGTCGGCTTCAGGCGCGCAATGGTCTCGTACTCGGTGATGGCGCGCTGCAAAAGCTCAGTCGCCTGCGCTCCCTGCATGTCCCCCAGCGAGCGCAGGTAGATCTTGCCCAGAAGACTGTGCGCCACAACGTCGTTGGGATCTCGCTTGACCTGATCCTCGGCGGCTTCCACCGCATCCTTATTGCGCCCGATCTTGAAGTAGAGGTCTGCGAGGCCATCCTGCAACAGCGCGGAGGCGGGATCGGCGTCGAGCGCCAGCTTGTACTCCTCGACCGCCTGCGTGGCGTAGTCCTGACGGCCTGCGTTGATCGCCATCTCCTCGTAAAGATGCGCCAGACCATAGTGATAGTAGGCGCTGGAGCGATCCGGGAGCGGCTGGCTCTGGGCCGCAATCGGCTGCGTCTGCAACTGGCTCGCAGCCTCCCGCGGAGGAGCCGCCAAAAGAAGCGGAGGAGCAATCAGCAGCGCAGCCAGCGAGGACGCGACGACGCCAGACGACCGGAGGGGACGAGACATAAGCCGGAAGGGGGAAATCAGTGAAGCATTAAAACGCAAGGTCATGGGCAAAGCTTCCTATCCGGCGGATCAGACACAGACATTGTTTAGACGATGCGGCCCTGCATTTGGATGCTATCGGCGGCAACAAGCGGGCCATTCCAGCAGATTGAGACGATTATAGCGATAAACGGAGGAGCATGGCGCAGTCGGCGAATCTGAGTCTCAGTACAACGCACCGCCAACCACCGTCGTCGAGAAGATTCCAGATCTCCCCTGCTGATCGACTTGCAGATACAGATCGTCACTCAACTGCTGGTCGAATCCTGTTGCAACCGCTGAGTTTACAGCGAATCGAGAGCTACTGCGGAGCTGTTGAGTCGACGCGAATTGATGTCTCGCATGGGTGGCTGGCCGAAGAACCGGCTATACTCTCGGCTGAACTGGCTGGGGCTTTCATAGCCCACCTCGAAGGCTGCGCTGGCAGCGTCCAATCCATCGGTGAGCATGCGTACGCGCGCCGAATGCAGTCGAAGCTGCTTCTGGTATTGCAACGGACTCATCGCGGTCAGGGAGCGAAAGTGATGGTGCAGGGTGGAGACTCCCATCTGCGCAACCGACGCAAGCTCCTCAACGCGCAGGGGTTTGGCGTAGTTTTCGCGCAGCCACGCGACGGCCTTGGCGGTTCGGTTGCTTTGTTCTCCCAGCGTGGCGATGGCGCGGAGATGTTTGCCCTGCGGCCCGCGCAGCAGGCGGTAGAGAATCTCCCGCTGAATCAGAGCGCTGAGGAAGGGAATATCCTGTGGCGCGTCAAGAAGGTCGAGCAAGCGGGAAGAGGCCTTGAGCAGTTCAACCGTGGTCTCCCCGACCGCCATGCCGCGCGCCTCCGAGACCGCTTCGGGAAGATGGAACTCTTCCTGGCTGAGAATCTCTCGGACGATCGGCATTTCGAGCTTGAGCATCAGGGATAGGATCGGCTCTTCGGGCGAAGCCTTGGTCACCTGGCTGATTACCGGCAAATCGATCGAGGTCAGCAGGAAGGTGGACTCGTTGCACACAAGCGTTGTCCCGCCGACATTTATGCACTTTTCTCCCTGAACAAACACAATCAGTTCAGGCTCGTACGCCGCAGAGGTACACTGCGACGGAGAGCTTTTGCGGTAGAGGCTCATGCCCGGCACGTCGGTTGCCTCTTTCCCTTCGGAATGAACACGATGCGCAATTCTGCGCGCCAAATCTGCGCGCAGTCTTACCAGTTCACTCTGCGAGGGTAGCTCTGCGATCTTTGGATCTGCCATCTGCATTCCGCTTCACTGCTCCTGATCCAGCGTATCGCAGAGCCATATCTTTTGCACAGAAAAATCACGGCTCAACAGAAATAGGCAATTAATCGGAAGGATCGGGATACCGCAGAAAGTCCGTTCCAGCCTATGCTTTGGACTGAAAGAATGATGCAAGGTCATTCGCCTTGCATCTCAATGATGATTGGCCAGAAAGGCCATGAGGTGACTATGTACAACGCCAAAGCTTACTCCGCCGCCAGCGCAACCGCGCGGCTTGCCTCCACCACCATCGTGCGGCGCGAGCCGACCGAAACCGACGTGCAGATCGAGATTCTTTTCTGCGGCGTCTGTCACTCCGATCTGCATCAGGCGCGCAACGAGTGGAGCGACTTCATGCCCACCGTCTACCCCTGCGTTCCCGGTCACGAGATTGTCGGCCGCGTCACCAAGGTTGGCTCCGCCGTCTCCAAGTACAAGCTCGGCGACCTGGTCGGCGTTGGCTGCATGGTGGACTCCGATGGCACCTGCCCCGCCTGCAAGGCCGACCTCGAACAGTTCTGTCCGAATGGAACCTTCACCTACAACCTGCCCGACAAGCATCTGGGCGGCGTCACCTATGGCGGCTACTCGGACAGCATCGTCGTCGACCAGCGATTCGTCCTCAGCATCCCTGCGAATCTCGACCTAGCCGGGGCCGCGCCCCTGCTCTGCGCCGGCATTACGACCTACTCGCCCATGCGTCACTGGGGCGTGACCAAGGGCAAGAAGGTTGGCGTGGTCGGCCTCGGCGGACTGGGTCACATGGGCGTGAAGTTTGCTCATGCGCTCGGCGCGCACACCGTCGTCTTCACCACCTCGCCCAGCAAGATTGAAGACGCGCTACGTCTGGGAGCCGATGAGGTTGTTCTCTCCCGCGACGCCAACCAGATGCAGAAGCACGCGGGCAGCTTCGACTTCATCCTCGACGCCGTTGCCGCCAATCACGACATCAACGCCTACATCAACCTGTTGGGGATCGACGGCAACATCACGCTGGTTGGAGCGCCGGATAAGCCTCTGCCCGTCGCCGCCTTCAACCTGATTATGGGACGGCGCAGCCTCTCCGGATCGCCCATTGGCGGCATCAGGGAAACTCAGGAGATGCTCAACTTCTGCGGCCAGCACAACATCACCGCCGACGTCGAAGTCATTCCCATCCAAAAGATCAACGAAGCCTACGAGCGCATGGTGAAATCCGATGTAAAGTATCGCTTCTCCATCGACATGGCATCCCTCAAATCCGAGTAAAAGGAGCTGCATGGCAGATAAAACACATCCAACCGGTGCGGAAATAGCCATCGGCAGTTTCTCTCCCAAACTGGTGAGCCTGACCGATAACGTTCTCTTCGGTGATATATGGGAGCGCCCCGCGCTATCGAAACGTGATCGCAGCCTCGCCACCATCACTGCCCTGATCGCGCTTCGTGCCTCCGAGCAGCTTCCCTTTCACCTGAAGCATGGCGTGGAAAACGGTCTGACGCAGACAGAGATTGTGGAACTCATCACTCACATGGCTTTCTACACCGGATGGCCGAGCGCCATGTCCGCCATCACGGCTGCGAAGAAAGTCTTCGAAGCAGACCAACCATAACGAGGCTCAATGTTTATCATTCTGCAGCGTTCTTAGTTTGTCATTCCGCAGCGAAGCGGAGGAATCTGCTTATTCTCGTCGCAACACAATCCACACATTATCGAAATTCTCTAAACAAGTTGCAGGAGACAAAATGCAAAAGCGTAAATTAGGAAACAAACTGGAAGTATCAGCAATCGGCCTGGGCTGCATGGGCATGAGCTTTTCCTACGGCCCGCCCAAGGATAAGCAGGAGATGATCGCACTCCTCCGCGCCGCCGTTGAGCGCGGCGTCACCTTCTTCGACACCGCTGAGGTCTACGGTCCGTACATTAATGAAGAGCTGGTGGGCGAGGCTCTCTCCCCCTTACGCGAGCAAGTAGTGATCGCCACCAAGTTCGGCTTCGACCTCAGCCCCGACCGCGACCCGCGCGGCATGACCGGCGCGCCAGCGCTGAACAGCCGCCCCGAACGCATTCGGCAGGTTGCAGAAGCTTCGCTCAAGCGCCTGAAGATTGATGTCATCGACCTCTTCTACCAGCATCGCGTCGATCTCGATGTGCCCATCGAGGACGTGGCCGGCACGGTGAAGGATCTGATCCGCGAGGGCAAGGTGAAGCACTTCGGCCTCTCCGAAGCCTCCGCCAAGACGATCCGTCGTGCGCACGCCGTGCAGCCCGTCACGGCTCTCCAGAGCGAGTATTCGCTGTGGTGGCGCAAGCCCGAAGAAGAGATTCTGCCCACGCTCGAAGAGCTTGGCATCGGTCTGGTTCCCTACAGTCCGCTGGGCAAGGGCTTCTTGACCGGCAAGATCGACCAGACGACCTCCTTCGACAAGACCGACTTCCGCAACACGCTGCCACGCTTTACACCGGAGGCGATGAAGGCGAATATGGCCTTCGTCGATCTGCTCGCCACCCTCGCAAAGCAGAAGAATGCGACGACGGCCCAGATTGCGCTGGCTTGGCTGCTGGCGCAGAAGCCGTGGATCGTTCCCATCCCCGGCACGACCAAGCTGAGTCGCGTGGAAGAGAACATCGGAGCCGCTGCGATTGAACTCTCCGCAGAGGATCTGCGCGAGATCCGCAGCGCCGCAGAGAAGATCGACGTGCTAGGCACTCGCTACCCGGAACAACTTGAGAAGTTGACTGGCCGCTAGCTTGTGCCGGTGAATGGCGGCGGCGAAGTCTCAGCGGCAAATACGCAACTGAGACTCCGCCGCCTAACCATCTCCCGATTGCCACGATGGATGGGGTATCTGCGGTCGTGCCTTCCTGTAGCTGATCTCCGGCTCGTTCCACACCTCGAAGTATCACGTTGATACTTCGCCCTTTCCGTAGCGCTGGACTATGTGCTCGGTGAATCGCCGCAGCAACTCGCCCCACATCGCGTGGGCTTGCGACTGCGCCTCGTTCTTCCGGCAACGCTCATATCTTGGCCTCTACAGAAAACCGGGATCGTATCCTCGGGACAAGTTGATTGCTGACATAGGTTCGAAACACTAACCCGACCGAGATAATAAAAACAGGCAATAAAGCAATTACCTGAGCGAAAAATACGACAAGGCTGTGCGCTGGGAAAAAAACATTTACCGCGTATGTGGCCATCGCAAAAGGAATCGAAGACAAGAATACTGGAGTCCAGACCTTATACACGACTTCGGAGTAGCTGAGGTTCACCAGATTTGAGATATAGCTCGGCCACAGTACAAGATGCACAAGTAGACTGGGCACCATCGTTCCGAGGGCGACTCCAATAATTCCGTACCAATGAACAAGAACAATACTCAGCGTAAGATTTGCGACGCCTTCACCGATAGACCAGATCGCAGCGGTCTTATGCTTCTCGATTCCGAATGCGATCGAAGACGCTGTTCGGTTAGCAAACGAAAAAAGAAGAGCAATACTAAGAATAATCAGGACGGGTCCAGAGCTTTTCGCATACTCCGGCCCCATCCATAGTCCGATAAAGCTAGGCCCTCGTACAATCAGGGTAATAAGAATAGGCAACGAAATCGCAAGTATCGCGCGCGTTCCGTTCTTGTACAGTATCAACAGGCTGGATGCGTCTCCGGCGGCTTCATAGGTACTTGCGGCTGGAACAAAGGTGGCTCCCATAGCGTTAACAATCTGATCGGCATAGCGGCACAGCGAGTTGGCAATCGCATAAAAAGTAACGGCAGAGGTGGATACAAACGCACCTACAACAAGATTGTCTGTTTGATAGACCAATCGAACCGCAACCGTCGTCAGAAAAGCGTAGGAACTATAAGCCCAGATTTGTTTCAGCGTCTCTCGCTTCGGGCGTTTCAATTGAATTTGAAGCTCGGGATACAGCCGACGCGCAATCCACACAAGCAATAGATTTCCAATCAGGGTCGCAACCAGTTCGCAGAGGGCGATGGCGACGATGCCGTGCCCACTGCGCAGCACAGCCACCACGCCAACCACACGAACTGCCGTCTGCACCATGCTGACATAGTTCTGCAGGTCGTAGCGGTTAAGGGCAGAGAGTACCCCACCGACGACGCCAACCGACATGGAAATCGCTGCGTTGACGCCGATCAGTAAGGTCGCGATTCTGGCAGCGCTGGAGAATTCAGGAGGAACCTTGAAAGCATAAGGAAATACAGCGGCAATTCCTGCACTCAACAATAGTACAAGCGCGCTAATCTGTAATCGAACCCAAAGAGCCGCAGAGAGTGCCTCTGAAGCCCCCTGATGATCCTGTTTCGTATGTCCCTTGGAGACAAACCTCAGAACAGAACTCTGCATTCCAAGATCGAGAAGCCCCAGATATGCTACGACGGAGATCGCCAGAACCCAGATGCCATAGGCGACGTTGCCAAGACGATGCAAGATGAAAGGCGCAAGAAAGAAGCCAACTGCCATATTGGCAATCGTTCCAAACCAGTTGAATAGAACGTTTCGCGCTATATGCCGTACACGCAGTTCCAAGTTCAGGCTCCTTCTTGTCAACGCTGGATCTTGCAGAAACAGCTAGACTGTATCGTTTTTTAGTGAACCCCTCAATAGCACAAGTGGGCAGAAGTGGTAACGTGTTCTGTTCATTGCGTCGATGACGTATTATCGTGCAAGCAAGCGTACGAGCGGCATATTCTGCCTGCTGTATTATCGTCATACCGGAGCGCCACATGAAGCAGATTTTCTGGCTAAACCTTACGCTGATAGCATACACATATTTTGGCTATGTCATCTTGCTGTGGCTACAGGTTCGCCTGCGCCGAAGGCCCATCCTGCAAAGTTCCATCGTTCCTACGGTCTCGATCATCCTTGCTGCCCGCAACGAAGAAGCAAACCTGCCGGCCAAGCTGGAAAATCTTCGTCTCATGAACTATCCGGCAGACCGTCTTCAGATCATAATAGCCTCGGACGGATCGACCGATCAGACAGCCAGCATCTTACGGGAACACGCAGGTTTAGTTCTCCCCGTCATTCTCGAACAGTCGAACGGAAAGGCCTGCGCTTTGAATGAGGCCGTCAAGTACGCCGCCGGAGAAATATTAATATTTCTAGATGCCCGCCAGATGGTTGACCCAAATGCAGTCTCTGAACTAACGTCCTGCTTTGCTGATTCGTCTGTCGGTGCCGTTAGTGGAGAACTCCTGCTGGAAACTAGTTCCAACAGATCCTCTTCGGAGGCTCTAGGGATGTATTGGAAGCTTGAAAAAACAGTACGGAAGCTGGAATCCGCTTCGGGGTCTGTCATCGGAGTCACTGGGGCAATCTATGCGATTCGTCGAGATCTCTATACAGAGATACCCCGCGGAACGATTCTCGACGACGTATATATTCCCATGCAAGTAGCGCGAGTTGGCAAACGAATTATATTCCTGCCAACCGCCATAGCGCGCGACCATTTATTTGTTGAGAAAAAGAAGGAATTCTCGCGTAAAATTCGTACCCTGACGGGAAACTATCAGTTAGTTCGGCTGCTACCGTGGCTGCTTTCAACGAGAAATCCTCTGCTGTTTCGCTATATCAGCCATAAGTTTCTGCGGCTTCTGGTTCCATTTTTTCTGGTTCTCGTTCTAGTGTCTTCCGCTATCACAAGTGGAACGTTTTACCAGATAGTCTTCTGGCTTCAAATTGTCTTTTATGCTATGGCTGCGATTGGAACGATATGTCCATCCACCAGAAAATTAAGGCCAGTCGCCGTTGCAAGCACCTTTGTAATGCTGAATGCTGCCGCCGCGATAGCGTTTTATAATTTTGCCATGGGGCGGAATAAAGTCTGGGTCTAGTAAACCGGCCCAGTCTGCGGCGAGTCGATTTCTTGCCGTCCATACACATACGGGGATCGCATGATTGGAACAGGTCTTGGACATTTCATTCCGCTGATTGCATATCTGGGATTCTGGATCCTGTGCATCGTTTCGCTAGCAGGACGGCCAGTTCTTGGTCTGTATTATATGATGCCGTTTCTTCCGTATCGTCTACTTCGAGATCACTTTCTCGATTACCCGCTGGGTGCCAACATGCTAACCATTCTGGTGTTGTCGGTCATTGTGGGAGCGATTATTCATGGAAAACGTCTGCCTAAGTCAAAACTCTATCTGATCTGGTTGCTCTTTGGAATTTATCTATATTTTTCGATGTGGATTGGCGTGGCACTTTCCAATGCTCCAGCGCCGCTCTGGCTTTCAGACGTAAACTTTGTCACATGGAAAGACTACATGGTGATTCCTTTGGTCTTTGTGGCAACTGGCTTAGTTGTTGAAGACCGTAAAGCGATTAGAACCATCATTATTATTACAGCGATCTCTCTATTATTTATCGATAGAAGTTGCATTCTGGAGAGTCTGTCAAGAACCTGGACTACATTCGACGAGGACAAGCGCGGCGGCGGACCGCTGGCCTATGGATCAAACCAGACGGCTGCGTTTCTTGCACAATTTGCATTGTTCTTTTGGGGTTTCGCGCAGTTTGTCAAAAAGAACAAGATCAAGTTATTGAGTTACGGATTAGTTGTCATTACGCTTTTTGCAACCATGTATACGTTTTCCCGTGGAGGCTATCTAGCAGTACTGGTCAGCGTTTTCATTCTGGGGCTGATAAAAGACAGAAAGCTTCTACTGATTCTTGGCCTTTTTCTATTGACCTGGCAAACGGTAGTGCCAGTTCCTGTTCGCGAACGCGTTAGCATGACAGAGAACGCCAACGGACAGCTTGAGGCGTCAGCGCAAGAGAGAGTCGATCTATGGCAGAACGCGGAGAGTACTTTCATTCATAGCCCAATTGTCGGAACCGGTTTTGCGACATTTCAGCTTGGAGAGCATGTTGACAACCTGAAAGATACGCATAACTGGTATATCAAGGTATTAGTAGAAACCGGGATTCTTGGCCTGATTCTTGCCTTAGTCTTACTGCAACAACTGCTTGCAATGTCATACCATCTGTTCAGGGGTGCAACGGATCCACTCTATCAGGGCCTGGGCCTGGGCCTTTTCTTGGCAACATGCTCCTGCATCGTTGCAAATTTCTTCGGCGACCGGTGGACTTATCTTGAAATTACCGGACTTCTTTGGGTTCTTGCCAGCGCCGCAATTCGCGCTACGCATTTTATGGAATCCGAACCAATAGCAACCTTGTCCGATACGAGTACGGCGAATGCGATAAATCCATATATGGCATATCACTAATACTTTATTCATTTGTAGGTATCGATACTTGAGAATCAGGTGGAGATTAATTCTGTGAGCAAGATTACCGTTCTGCCGCTGGAAAAACCGGATCCAATGCAGGCGGAGTACTCTGCGTTGCCGCATGTGCTGCTAGTGCTCGATCAGTTTCCCAAGACTCTCGGCGGCGGAGAGCGAATCGTTCTCAAACTCGCAGCCCTGTTACCCCAGTATGGGTATCGGGTTTCTATTTTGACCTTTTCAGTTCATCCTGAAAGTGCTGTAGCAACTCTTGATTCGCTTCCTTGCTCAATATACCTGCTCCCACTACCCTGCACTTATAATCTAGCCGCCGTGAAAGCAGCTAATCGCCTTAGGATATTTCTCCATCAGCAGCAGGTTCAAATTGTGCAGACGTTTTTCGAGAGTTCTGATCTCTGGGCTGGGCTTGTAACGAAGACCATGTCAAACGCCGCGCTGATCTGGAGTCGCAGAGACATGGGAATCCTGCGTGCGCGCAAACATGCCATCGCATATCGGCTGCTGTCTGAGCTTCCTGATGCGGTATTTGCTGTTTCAGAGCAGGTTCGAAAGCACTGCATCAAGGTAGATCACATCGATCCCGCGCGCGTTCAAACTATCTATAACGGACTCGATCTATCTGAATGGGATGATTCAGACAGAGCCGAGACAACTTCAAGCAAACCCTTGATTACAACGGTAGGCAATATTCGCCGCGTCAAAGGCCACGATATATTTATCAAGGCAGCAGCGTCGGTTGTGCGGCAATATCCTAACGCTATTTTCAGCATTGCAGGCGGTGTGCTGGATCCCGACTACTTCAAGGAGTTGCAGGCTCTTGTTCGAGATTTGGGACTTTCTGAGTCTTTTCATTTTTTAGGTGCCGTTACAGACTTGCACCAGCATCTTTCTGCGGCGGACATCTTTGTTCTTCCCTCGCGTAGCGAAGGGTTTTCCAATGCAATTATTGAGGCCATGGCTGCGTCCCTGCCGATCGTTGCTACCACCGTCGGGGGAAATGCGGAGGCTGTGAAAGACGGAGTCAACGGCCTGATTGTTCCGCCAGACGATCCTATAGCGCTCGCGGAAGCCATCGCGTATCTACTCTCTGATCCATCGCAGGCAAAGGCGATGGGATCCGCCGGAAAGGCTCTTGCCGCAGAAAACTTTACCACCGAAGCGATGATGACAAAGATTACCCAGACTTATAAGTCGCTGCTCTTCCGTGGAGCAATAGTCTAATCAAAAATACCAGCGAGTGAAATAATATCTATATCCTATATTTTCAATGTTAAAGCCTACTTCAGTGTGGCTATTATTCTCTTAGCACTCTTGACATAGAATCCGTTGGAATAGCGATGAGGCCCTATGAAGTGGATAAACGAAGCGCTTTCATAAGGAACATCAGGATGTGCCCAGTAAGATAGATACTTGGGAAATTCCAGCACATGCGCTTGCGCCGAGTTCGCAATCAGCAGATTCGAGGTTACCTGTTCGCTGCCCCACTCATCCCATTTATCCTTTGCAATGCGCCGCATCAGATCGGAAAACCATACAATTTTTTCCCGATCGATCGATCCCTTTGCGAAACCCGTAAACCCTGCATTTCCACGAACATATTTCAGCGAAGAACTTTCCGGCAGTTGATCGAAGGAGCGCTCGCAAACGGCCTGTACCATCGGCCCCAGAGCCTGCTTCGAGCGCCTGCACGCACTCTCCATCGATTCAATTTCTGGATATGACCGATCGCCCAGCAGGCTAAAGCTGCGATTTGCATCAATGCACTGCGCGACCTCCTCGATGGAATTAGTTGTTAGAGTGTCGGAATCAAGTTGCACGACGTAGGTATCCTTCACCAGATCGCTGATGAGTAGAATCCTCTCCCAACAGCTTCCTTGCGGGCAACGGTCCTTTGCGACCTCGGAGATGGGAACGATTCGCACCTCTGGTATATGTGCGCGCAGGTTGGAGTAGTCAGACTTTGTCAACGTTCCATCGTCGAGAATTACCACCTCTGGAATCCGTCCCAGTTGCTTGCAGAATGACTTCACTGCGAGCAGATACATTACGACTTCGCCATGACAAAGCATCGAAACGATCGTTAGATGGTGATCGTTCATATGAATGGGCGGAGTGCGTTGTAGACCGCGGCAGTTGAAATCAAACCAGGCCCGTCCTATAGCCCTTCTAGCACGAAAAAACATGGTGAGTTCCTTTCACAATCCATTCCGTAATGCCAGATATGATTCTGCGGCTCGATAATTCATCATGAACTCGACTTGATATTGTTTCTATGTGTTTCATGCCTTCGAGCCATAGACTGCACACCTTCATCAGGCGGTAAGATCCTTGATAATACTCTTCCATCCATTAAAATATTGGCAATAATCCTTTGTTCTTTTTATCACCCTGATTGCTCGCAAAAAGCGGTTCGAGGGGAGTTCTGCGCGAAATCGCAACAGTTCCATTCGTCCGTGAATATAGTCTCGATATAGTTTTATGGTAAGGCGATCTTCCGTCGCCAGCCTTGCATCAAGATCGGCTAGCTGCGGCTCGGAATCTCTCCAGTAATCCTTCGCGGAATACTTCCACTGCTTTACCCTTTCCGAGGGAGAAGGCAGTGAAGCTCCGACTCCGCTTTGGTTTGCGTGAATTCTGTAGTAAAAAAGCTGTTCAGGAATAAATGCCAGTTCGGAGTGAATTGCAACCATGCAAGGAACCCACGCGTCGAACCACCAGTTGGGCGGGACGGGAAGAATTTTTCTGAGTAGAGAAGCGTCAACCATCAGCGTACATCCGTAGACCTTGGTCATGGAGAGGAGGACCGGAAGAACCTTGCCCTGCCTAAGTCTCCTATGCTCGTGCTGCGTCATTCCCGTGGTCTGCGAAAGGGAAACACCCTTTGGAACTCCTTGGGCGTTGATGAGTTGCGCATCAACAAAGACTCCGCCCAGTTGAGGATTCTGCTCCATCGTCTGTGCCATGCGAGCGAGTTTTTGCGGCATCCACACGTCATCCTGATCGCAAAAAGCGATCAGATCGCCAGTGCATAAACTACTTGCCTGCTCGAAGTTTCTAGTAATTCCTTTGGCCGCGCCACCAAGATTAACCGGGTTGAGGTTGAAGCGAACTGGAAAGGGAGCAGCGTCGGCAAAATTACGAATTATTTCAGTCGTTTTATCCGTAGATCGGTCGTCGCAGATGACGAGTTCGTCAGGAAGTCGCGTTTGGGACGCAATACTCTCCAGTTGTTGCTGTAGATACTTCTCTCCGTTATAGGTGCACATTGCAATGGAAATACTCTTGCCTTGGGCCATAGCTTCCCTCGGGTCGTTCTGAAGAACGTCGGCGTTGTCGTAGCCTGTTCCTTCGTGACGCGGTCGAACCATCAAAAACTCAGCCCCTGATTCAGGATTTCCAGACAATAACACGTCTGCAAGGACGTCTGCATCTTAATACCGCCTACATCTTCGCAGAAGGGGAAGGCGGGCGCAACGCCAAACAGGCGATAAACCTCTTTTGTCACAGTCTGGGAATAATCTATGACGGTACGCTGCGGCGATGTGGGAGAATATGCAGAATGGCTACGGTCGATATTATTATTCCGGCGTTCAATGCGGCAAAATTCCTGCCATTTGCTCTGGAGAGCGTTGCGGCGCAGACGTTCAGCGATTGGCGGATCCTGCTGGTGGACGATGGCAGCACCGACAATACCGCCGAGGTGCTTGCTCCGTTTCTGGATCGATTCGGCTCCAAAATTACCGTCCTGCGGCAAGAGAACCGAGGCTTGCCTGCGGCTAGAAACGCGGCCATTCGAGCCTCGACTGCCGAGTTTCTGGCTCTACTCGACGCGGACGACGTGTGGTTGCCCTGTCGCCTGGCAGAGTCGGTGAAGATTTTTCAAGAGCGACCGCAGGCTGGTCTGGCCTACGCGGGAATTTCCGGCATTGATTCAGAGGGCCGGATTGGCGGAAGCTTCGAGGGGAATCGGAGGCATGCCGAAGGTTGGGTCGCACCTTATATCTATCGGCGAGATATTGAGTTGCCCTGTCCGACCATTACCTTTCGCAGAAAATGTATTGATACGGTTGGATTCTTTGACGAGACGATGCGCGCGACCGAGGATCGCGATCTGTGGCTACGAATCGCCTTACGCTACGAAGTCGCCTTTATTCCAAAGATTATCGCGCAATACAGAGTCTCTGCCAGTTCCATGTCCACTGATCCGCAGCGGATGCTTCGGGCGCAGAGGCAGTTTATTGAGAAGCATTACGGTGCGCCCGGCTGCGGATTCATTGCGCGACGCATTGCTCTCAGCCACTGCTACAAGCAGCGAGCCGACGCTCTGTGGATTCGCCAGCAGCCGTGGGCGGCCTTGCAAAGCGCCCTATGGGCTGTGATCTTGTATCCGCTGGAGATGAGCAACCTGCGAACCGCCGGATCCATGCTTCTGCGTTGCCTTGGGGGAAGATACGCAAGGAAGAGCTAGAGCTTTTTCCCCAAGGGGGAGAGTGTCGCGGGGCGGAGATAGCCCCAGATCCTTCGATTCGCGCCGGGTGCCCCATCCATCGCGGTTTCATCAGCGATGGGTGGGAGGGATACAGTTCGCACCACAAGCCGCTGCTTTTGCCGTCGTCGTTGCCTATCGTTTGTTTGTCATTCCGCAGCGCAGCGGAATGACAAACAAAATCA
>JARLFY010000007.1 GCA_031296325.1 Acidobacteriaceae bacterium
GCTATGGAATGACAAGAAATTATGGTCTATAGCGATTTAGTAAAAAATCCAAACGCCGAATATTTTTTCTCTGGTCAGTGTACGAAGAAACCTCTACTCCTATAAGCTCTTTCAGTGCCGCATTGCGAGCGGAAGACGCGCGCAGGAAAAAGCACAGGTAGGTCGAGGGCTATGTCCAGCGTACCGGTTGCATCCGAGATTGAAGTTCTTGACCTGCGGCACTTCTCCGCACGCCAACTGCGCCCTCTACTGGAGCGCGAAGCGGAGGCGTGGCGCGATCGCCTGCTCTGGGACTACCGCAGCTCGACCGAACTGCTGTTGCAGTATCTGGAGTCGCGCATTCTGAGCGGCTTTGTCGCGCTGGACCGGGGACGCATCTGCGGCTATACCTTCTGCGTCTTCGAGGGCTACAAGGCGATCATTGGCGACGCCTTCGCCGTGGGTCACCGCAGCATGGACGATAGCGACGTGACGCAGATTCTGCTGATCCACATGCTGGAGATGCTGCGAAACACTCCGGGAGTCGATCGTGTGGAATCGCAACTCCTGCTCTTCGACGCAGGCCGGTTTGCCCGGATCTTTGCCGAGCCTGTCTTCACCGTGTATCCGCGGCTGTTTCTTGAGTGCAACCTGAGCGGATATAGAGCGGCTCTGGCGGCGCGATCGCGGTTGTCCGCGCAAGGTTCAGCGCAGCAGGCCGATTCGCGGGAGGCTCCGGCGGATCTGGAACTGCGCTCGTGGGAGGCTATGGACTACCAATCGGCAGGCGAGCTGGTCTATGCCTCCTACATCGGCCATACCGACGCGCAGATCAACGATCAATACTGCTCGCTGCATGGTTCGTTGCGATTTCTGCACAACATTGTGCGCTTTCCCGGCTGCGGCGTCTTCGAGGCGAGCTTCTCCTGGACGTTGCGCGAGCGGCGCAGCGGCGCGCTGGTGGGAATGGTTCTGTGCTCGCGGGTGGGCGTGAAGGTCGCGCACATCACGCAGATCTGCGTCGCGCAGGACTATCGCGGACGAGGACTTGGTCGCCTGCTGCTACAGCGCTGTCTGGAGAGCCTGTTGCGGGCTGGATTCGAGACGGCAACGCTGACCGTGACCGAAGAAAACGAGCAGGCCTTGCGGCTTTACCAGCAGTTTGGATTTGTCCAACGACACCGCTTCGACGCAATGGTTCTGGATACGCGACGCTGAGGCTTTTTCAGCAATAGCGTAGACCGCCGTGGCGCAACGCTAAAAGCAGATCCCTCCGCTTCGCTGCGGGATGACAAACAAAGGCTACGGAATGACAAACAGAGGCGGCGGGATGACAAACAAATCGGGCTATAGCAATTCAGTAAAGCTGTAGTGAAAAAGTTTTAAATGCCGGGAGCGTCAAACTCTTCGCTGGCGACGAGGGGCGACTGCGAACGCCTGCTCCAGCAGAGAAGCCAGACCAACAGGCAGAGCGCGCAGGCTCCTGCGGTGTCCAGCAGGACGTCGAGTGGGGAGCCGGTGCGGCTGGGAATGAAGGTCTGGTGAAACTCGTCGCAACTGGCGATGAAGGCGGTCGAGAGGATCGCAAAGAGGCAGGACCTGAGCCGCCAGAGGAGCAGCGAAGTCGGCTCGCTGCGCGCCAAAATGTGCAGCCAGGCACGTAGAAAGGTGAAGCCAACCGTGCCGTAGCCAACGAAGTGTCCGCTCTTGCGCAGATAGTGGTGGACGCTGTCCCAGGAGCTGTTCTGCATGTGTCCGAACAAGCGCTCCACAATAGGACGCAGAAGGCTGCTGGTGTTCGCCGAAGAGCAGAGGTTCGTCGATTCAAAGCCGATGACGGCGATGGCGAGAACCACCGGAGTCCACACGTTGAGCCACCAACGCAGGTTTGCATCGGGTTGCAGCGACGGTTTGTAGAAAAAGACAGGACGCATTGATATTCCCTGGACTGCGACTTGGCTGGGTATAGTTCAGGCTCTCAGTCATTACGAACTGAGAGCCTGAATGGTTATCGGCTCGAGCATTTTGGTAATGGGGCAGACCGTCGTGGAGCGATCAAAAGCAGATTCCTTCGCTTCGCTACGGAATGACAAACAAAGGCTACGGAATGACAAACAAGTTGGTTTGTAGCAAATTCTCCGACGGGGATAAATCCTGACGATTGCTTTGCTATTCTGCGTGGTAGTTGGGAGCCTCGCGGGTGATGATGACGTCGTGGACGTGGCTCTCGCGCAGGCCGGCGTTGGAGATACGGGTGAAGCGCGCGTTGACGTGCAGTTCGGGGATGGTCGCGCAGCCGAGGTATCCCATACCGGAACGCAGGCCGCCGACGAGCTGGTAGACCATGGCCTCAAGCGGTCCACGGTGAGGGACGCGGCCTTCGATGCCCTCGGGGACGAACTTCGCCAGACGATTGCCGCCGTTGGCATCGCGCGCGGTAACCGAGGTGCGCTCTGCGGCGGCTCCTTCGGTCATGTCTTCGGCGCTCTGGAAGTAACGCTCTCCGGAGCCCTGCGCCATGGCGCTCAGCGATCCCATGCCGCGATAGGCCTTGAAGCTGCGGCCCTGATAGAGGATGGTCTCGCCTGGGCTCTCGTCGACTCCCGCGAAGAGCGAGCCGATCATGACCACGTTGGCGCCGGCTGCAATGGCCTTGGTCACATCGCCGGAGTACTTGATGCCTCCGTCGGCGATGATGGGGATGCCGTGCTTGCTGGCGGCTCGCGTGGCCTCGGTGATGGCGGTGATCTGCGGCATTCCCGCTCCGGTAACCATGCGCGTGGTGCAGATGGATCCGGGGCCGATGCCGACCTTGACGGCGTCCGCTCCGGCATCGATCAGGGCCATGGTGCCGTCGTAGGTGGCGACGTTTCCGGCCAGCAGGTCGGTGTTGGGGAAGTGCTTCTTGACTGCGGCGACGGCCTCCAGAACGCGCGAGGAGTGGCCGTGCGCGGAGTCGATGGCCAGCGCGTCAACGCGCATCTCGATCAGTGCGGCGGCGCGCTCCAGAAAGTCTCCGGTTGCTCCGATGGCTCCGGCGACGCGCAGACGACCCTTCTCGTCCTTCGATGCGTTGGGGTACTTCAACTTCTTCTGGATGTCCTTGACGGTAATCAGGCCCTTGAGTTCGTACTGGTCGTTGACGACGAGAAGCTTTTCCACGCGATGCTGGTGCAGGATCTCTTCGGCCTGTTCCAGCGTGGTTCCAACCGGAACGGTGATGAGGTTTTCCTTGGTCATCACGTCGTCGATGGGAAGGTCGGTGCGGGAGACGAAGCGCAGATCGCGGTTGGTGAGAATGCCGACCAGACGGCCCTTGCGCGTGACCGGAACTCCGGAGATCTTGAAGCGGCGCATCAGTTCGAGCGCGTCGGAGATGGGCTGCTCGGGCGAGATGGTGATGGGGTCGACGATCATGCCGGATTCCGAGCGCTTGACCTTGTCGATCTCACCGGCCTGCTGCTCGATGGTGAGGTTGCGGTGGATGACTCCGATGCCGCCCTGCTGGGCCATGGCAATGGCCAAGCGAGACTCGGTGACCGTGTCCATGGCGGCCGAGATGAGCGGGGTGTTCAGCGTGATGTTGCGTGTGAGCTGGGTCTCCGTGCTGACCTGGTTGGGAACGATCTCGCTGTAGGCTGGGACGAGGAGAACATCGTCAAAGGTGAGGGCTTCCGGGATTGGGGAGGTGATCATCGTTTCCGTTCTTGTGCGCATCAAGCGCAGAGGGATTCTAGCGTCCAGTGTAGTTAATTGATTGTAGGCTGACGGCGCGCTGGGGGCAAAGTCGGGAGCGGGTCTTCCTCGGCAAAGGCCCTCGTCAGTGCCTCTGTCCACGGCGAGAGGGAGGCCGGTTTTGGCTGCGAAAGCTGGTCCGGGTTGGGGCCGCGATTCTGCAACTTGCGTCCGGGGTGCGATCTTCGCAAAAAATTGGATTGAATTCCTTTGAGGATGGGCGTATCTTGAAAGAGCAAGCGAGTTTGTTCCTTCGTTTTATTCCGTCGTTTTGCACGCAGCCGTGATCGCACCGGTAGAAATGGCGGAAGAGATGAGTGGGCGAGAGCCCACTTTTTGTTGCTCCAAAGACGGTTTCAACGGCGATTGGAACCATCCGATCCAAAGTATGCATCATACAAAAAACAGATGCAGACCGGATTTCCCCTCGGGGTAGAGCGGCAGGATGCAGAGCAACAAGTCAGACAGAACGGCAAGCGATTCAGAACGACGAGAGAGTTCAGGCTTATGGCGCTTCAGATGGACGAAATTCGGAGATTGGCGGAGCGGGTTGCGGCCTCGTATCATCTGGAGGTCGTGGATCTGGAGTTTGGCGGCGGAGGAAAATCTCGCGCGTTGCGAGTTTTTCTGGAGAAAGACGCCGCCGAACGCGCTCGACTGAAGGCTCGCGCGGAGGCCGGCGAGGCGGAAGATCTGCCCAAAGGCGTTCCCGTGGAACTGCTCTCTGGCGTGACGCACGAGGACTGCGCGGCGTTCGCTACAGACTTTGGCACGGTGCTGGATGTGGAAGATGTGGTTCCGGGAGCCGAGTACACGCTGGAGGTCTCTTCGCCCGGGCTGGAACGCAAGCTGACGCGCGCGGAGGACTTCGCGCGGTTTCAGGGAAGTCTGGTCAAGGTCAAGACGTTTACTCCGATCAACAGCATTCGCGAGTGGACGGGGCGGATGACGGGATTCGCGGACGGCGTTTTGAAGATCGACCTGGCGGCGGTCAAGCAGAAGGGCAAAGCCAAAAAAGCGGCGGTCGAGACGATTGAGATTGAGTTGAAGAATATTGAGAAGGCGAATTTAGTCGTTGAGATTTAGGTTTAGCGAGAGTAAGAACAGAGGCAGAAGCAGATTCCTCCGCTTCGCTACGGAATGACAAGCAAGTAAGTGCGGAACGGCAAGCAATTCGCTACGGAATGACAAAAAGTAGTTGCGAATTGGCAAGCAAGTAGTTGCGAAATGACACAAGTTCTGAAGGATGAGTGAGAGCGATGGCAAGTGTTCTATATCAATCAATCGAGACGTTGAGCCGGGACAAGGGAATTGATCCCGAGATCGTTGTAGGCGCGGTAGAGGATGCCATCGCGCTGGCTACGCGCAAGTATTACAAGACGCAGGAGAACGTGCGCGCCGAGATGGACAAGGAGACGGGCGAGATTCGCGCCTACGTCTACAAGACCGTCGTCGAAGGGCCGGAGCAGGTCGAGGACGAGATCAATCAGTTGACGCTGGAGGCGGCTCGCGAGCTGGCCCCCGAGGTTGAGGTGGGCGGAGAGCTGCGCTTCTACAAGGACACGACGCCGCTGGGACGCATTGCTGCGCAGATGGCCAAGCAGGTCATCTTCCAGAAGGTGCGCGAGGCCGAGCGCGACACGGTTTATCTGGAGTACAACCACCGCGCGGGCGAGGTCATCAACGCGATTGTGAAGCGTCTGGAGCCGATGGACGTGATCTTCGACCTGGGCAAGGCCGAGGCTCGGATGCCCAAGCGCGAGCAGAGCCGGTTGGAGCAGTTTGCCGTGGGCGAGCGGGTGCGCGTGGTGTTGTTGCGCGTGGATCGCGCCGCCAAGGGGCCGCAGGTCATTGTGAGCCGGGCCGCGCCGGGGTTGGTGCAGAACCTATTCCAGAGCGAGGTGCCGGAGATCTACGACGGGACGGTCTCGATCAAGGCAATTGCGCGCGAGGCGGGCGAGAGGACCAAGATCGCCGTGCAGAGCCGCGACAAGGACGTCGATCCGGTGGGCGCGTGCGTGGGCATGAAGGGGATGCGCGTACAGTCGATCATCCGCGAGCTGCGCGGAGAGAAGATCGACATTATCGAGTATTCCGAGGAGATTACGACCTTCGCGGAGAAGGCTCTACAGCCGGCGAAGGTGAGCCGCGTCTCGATCACCGATCTTGCCGAGAAGCAGATCGAGGTGATCGTCGACGATACGCAGTTGTCGCTGGCGATTGGCAAGAAGGGGCAGAATGTGCGCCTCGCGGCCAAGCTGCTGGGCTGGAAGATCGACATCAAGAGCGAGGAAGAGAAGCGCCAGGAGGTCGAGCAGCAGATGCAGTCGATGGGCAACGGGCCGACGACTCCGATCGAGCAGATCACCGAGCTGGGCGAGACGATTCAGGAGAAGCTGATTGCGGCGGGAATCACCACGGTCGAGGAGTTGGCGGACATGACTCCCGAACAGTTGGAAGAGATTCCGGGCATCGGCGAGAAGACGCTGGAGAAGATCTCAGTCGCGGTGCGGCACTACTTCGGCCAGTACGAAGAGGGCGAAGAGAAGCCGGCGGTTGCCGAGGTTGCGGGTCCTGAAGAGAGTTCGGGAGACAAGACTCCGGAAGAGATTCTGGCTGCGGATGCGGCGTCGGCTGGAGAGGTTGCGGAGGTTCGCAACCTGAAGGCGGAGACGATTGTTGACGCAGAGGAAGCCGGGTCGGAGAGCGATGCGTTCAGCGATGCAGACGCTCGCGTAGAGAAGATTGAGTTGGAGAACGACGCCGTGGACACCCTGGTGAACGAGAGCCAGGAGGTTTCGGACGAAGGCGTCGAGACGGAGCCCGATCGTGGCTAGCTTTACCGGCCACGCACACAAACCACTTGCCTGGGACGCATTCGGCGGTATCGCCGATTGCGATTTCAGGGATAATAGAGTTAAACACGATTTCATCAACATTGAGCAGCAAACAGATTCCTACTTCGATGAGGCTGATATGAACAGCTAAGCGCGCAGGGGAAATGAAAAGGGACGGATGAGCAAAGTTCGAATCAACGATCTTGCACGAGAGTTGGAAGTGAAGAGCCGATCCATTTTGGACGCTCTGACGGCGGTTGGCGTCACCGAGACGAAGACGCACTCCAGTTCGATTGAGGCCGACGAGGCCGCAAAGGTGCGCGATTACTTCAGCGGCCGGTATAGCAGCAGTTCGGCGACCAAGCCGCCAGTGGAGACAAAGCCTGTCTTCAATCTGGCTCACGTCTCCAAGCCCGGCGACGCACTGAAGGCGATTCTGGCGCGCAAGCAGGCCGAAGAAGAGGCTCGCCATGCGCCCAAGCGGCCAGCCGTGGTTGCTGCTCCTCCTGTGGTGGTGGCGGCAGCGCCCAGCGTGAGCGCTCCTGTGGTGGCGAAGCCTGCGGCGCATGTAAGCGCTCCCGTGGCAGCGGCTCCGGAAGCACCCGCTCCGCGACGGATCGTTCCTCAGCCAAGGCAGCACGCTCATATTATTGTTCCCGCGACGCCTCCTCCGGCGATTGCCAGCAGACCTCCGGCGGGGCCTGTGATTGCGCGTCCGCCCGTGGCGGTGACTCCGGCTGTGGCCCATGCGGCGGCAGCTCATACGGCGGCGACCCATCCTGCGACGCCCCATGCAGCGACGACTCATGCTCCGGCTGCGGTAGTTGCTCCGGCTGCGGTGACTCCGGCTGCGACCCCGGCGGCTGTTTCTGAGGCGGCGGCGGCTCCTGCGGTGCAGGCTGCTCCGGCTGCGGTTACGGCGGAGTCTTCGACGGTTGAGATCTCGGCCTCGGCTGCTCCTGTTGCTGCTCCAGCGGCGGAGTCTACGAGTTTGGCAGCGACGGATTCCCTTCTGCCGGTCTCGGCTGCGGCTGCGGCTGCGGCTCCTGGGCCTCCGGTGCGGCGCGTGGTGATGCCGCAGACCGGGCCACGACCAATCTATACGGCGCCTCCGGGCGCGGCCAGCGGCATTCAGCGCGGACGCCCGATCTTCGAGCGGCCACGGCCCGGTGCGCCAGGCGCTCCCGGATCGCGTCCCTCTTCGACGATGGCTCCGGGCGCACGACGTCCGATGCATCCGACGCGCACCTTCCCCACGGGGACAGGCGCTCCGGGACGTCCGGGCTTTACTCCGGGCGCGCGGCCAGCCTTTGGCGCACGTCCGGGCGGAGCTCCCGGCGTAGCTCCTGGGCCGGGGGAACATCCCGGCGGGATGCGGCCAGCGGCACGGCCCGGCCAGCGGCGCGGAGGACAGCGCTACGAGAAGACCAAGGAAGGCCCGATGAAGGGCTTCCAGCCGCCACCGCGTTACGGCGGGCAGCAGATCTCGCGCGAGCCTTTGCCGATCACCAAGACGATTACGGTGACCGAAGGCATCAGCGTGAAGGATCTGGCGGAGAAGCTGGACGTTCGCGGCAAGGATCTGATCGCAACGCTGCTGATGAAGGGCGTCTTCGTCACGGTGAACCAGTCGCTGGACGGCGAGCTGGTCAAGGATGTGGCGCGGCAGTTTGGCGCGGACGCTACGGTGATCTCGGTCGAAGAGCAGCTCGAAAACGAGGCCATCGAAGGCTTCCTCGAAGATACGACCGGCATGGTCGAGATCACGCGTTCGCCGGTGGTCACGGTCATGGGCCACGTCGATCACGGTAAGACCTCGCTGCTGGACGCGATTCGTTCGACCGATGTTGCGTCGGGCGAGGCAGGCGGAATCACCCAGCACATCGGCGCGTACAAGGTGAAGATTGCCAAGCCGGACTCGCCAGCCTTTGGCCGCGAGATCGTCTTTCTGGATACGCCGGGTCATGAAGCGTTTACCCGGATGCGCGCGCGTGGCGCCAAGATCACCGACATCGTCGTGGTGGTGGTTGCAGCCGACGACGGCGTGATGCCGCAGACGCTCGAAGCCATCGACCACGCGAAGGCGGCCAATGTGCCGATCATCGTGGCGGTCAACAAGATCGACAAGCCGGGAGCGAATCCCGACCGAGTGAAGCAGCAGCTCGCCGATCGCGGTCTACAGCCTGAGGCATGGGGCGGATCGACCGTCTTCGTCGATGTATCGGCGAAGAAGCGGATGAACCTCGATCTGTTGTTGGAGATGGTCTGTCTGGTGGCCGATATGGGCAACCTGAAGGCGACTCCCGACCGGCCCGCCGTGGGTACGGTCATCGAGGCCAAGCTGGATCGTGGACGCGGCGCAGTGGCCAGCGTTCTGGTGCAGAACGGCACGCTGAAGACCGGCGACAGCTACATCGTCGGCAACACCTTCGGCAAGATTCGCGCCATGTTCGACGATCGCGGACGGCCAATCACCGAGGCTGGGCCATCGACTCCGGTGGAGATTCTCGGGCTCGAAGGCATGCCGGATGCGGGCGATACGTTCCTCGTCATGGCGGATCGCGACAAGGCCAAGGGCATTGCGCAGTACCGCAAGATGAAGGAACGCGAGGCCCAGTTGGCCAAGAGTTCGCGCGTCTCGCTGGAAGGCTTGGCGGAGCAGATCAAGCATGCCGGAATGAAGGATCTGAACCTGATCGTCAAGGGCGACGTGCAGGGATCGGTGGAGGTGATCGCCGAGGATCTGCAACGCATGTCGACCGAGAAGGTTCGCGTACGCGTGCTGCACTCTGGCGTGGGCGCGATCACCGAATCCGACGTGCTGCTGGCGTCGGCGTCGAATGCCGTCATCATCGGCTTCAACGTGCGGCCGGATCGCAAGTCGCAAGAGGTTGCCGAGCGCGAGAACGTGGAGATTCGTATCCACTCGATCATCTACGAGTTGCGCGAAGAGATCGAAAAGGCGATGTATGGCCTGCTCGAACCAGTCTTCAAGGAGAACTACGCGGGCAAGGCCGAGGTGATGAACGTCTTCAAGATCACCAAGGTTGGCCAGATTGCGGGTTGCCGCGTGACCGACGGACTCATCACTCGCACCGCACAGGTTCGCGTGTTGCGCGAGGGCAACGAGGTTTGGCGCGGCAAGATCGCCTCGCTCAAGCGCTTCAAGGACGATGTCTCCGAGGTGCGTCAGGGCGTGGAATGCGGTATCGATCTGGCAGGCTTCAAGGATATTCGCCAGGGCGATATTATCGAGTCGTTCACCACAGAGAAGCTGGCTGACGAGCTGGGTCAGAACTCGATTCAGGCACGCAAGGAAGAGAAGGCCGAGAGGGAAGCAGCAGCAGCCGAAGCAGCAGCGGCAGCTGAGGCGGAGACTTCGACCGAGGCCAAGGCGTAGACTCTTTCCGTACCCGATAGCGTTAGAAACACGCCGTTTCCCCAAAGGAGACGGCGTGTTTTTGCTTGCAGCTTTGGGGGCGATCCTGCCGAAAAGCGCTTGGCTGCTGTAGCATTCAAGGCATCTATGAGCGAGACAGGGGCGTTACTCGAAACGGTGCGGGAGCAGTCGGCGTGGATGTTGGAGAGGCTGCGCCAGTTGGTTGCGGTGGAGTCGCCGAGCGACTGCAAGGCGGCGGTCGATGAGGCGGCGCGGCTGGTGGCCGAGCTTGCCGCGAGCCTTGGCGGAAGAGTCAGGATGCATCGGCAAAAGCTCTTCGGCGACGCTCTGGAGCTGCGCTTTGGGCCGGTGCGCAGCCGTCGCAAGCCGATCCTGCTGCTGGGGCATCTGGACACGGTGTGGCCGCTGGGAACGCTGCAAACGATGCCTTGGCGGGAGAGCGAGGGGCGCATCTTTGGCCCGGGCGTTCTGGACATGAAGGCGGGCGTCGTGATGGCCTTGGCGGCGATTCGCGCGCTGGGGCAGGTGGGCGTCCGCCGTCCCATCACGCTGCTTCTGACCGGCGACGAGGAGGTTGGCAGTCCGGCGTCGCGGGCGATCACCGAGCGGCTGGCGCTGGCCTCCGAGGCGGTGCTGGTGCTGGAGCCGGCGCAGAGCCTCGCCTGCAAGACTGCACGCAAGGGCGTTGGCGACTATCGGCTGCATGTGACGGGTGTGGCGGCGCACAGCGGAGTGGATTTTGCCAACGGCCACTCGGCGATTCTGGAGCTGGCGCGCCTGTTGCAGACGGTCGCTGGCTTCACCGAGCCGCCGCTGGGTCGCACCGTCAATCCGGGAGTGATCTCCGGCGGAACGCGGTCGAATGTGGTGGCGGAACACGCCTATGCCGAGGTCGATGTGCGCATCGCCCGGGCCAGCGACGCAGCGCGTGTGGAGAAGCTCTTCCGCAGTTTGTGCTGTACCGATCCTGAGTGCAGGCTGGAGGTTACGGGCGGGATCAACCGTCCACCGATGGAGCGCAAGCCGGGAACGGTGGCGCTGTACAAACAGGCGCGCAGGCTGGCCGCCGAGCTTGGCTTTCAGCTCGACGAGGCGGCGACCGGAGGCGGCTCGGACGGCAACTTTACCGCAGCGCGGGGAGTGCCAACGCTGGATGGTCTGGGCGCGGTGGGCGAAGGCGCTCACGCCGCGCATGAGTCGATTCTGGTCGAGCATCTGATTCCGCGCACGGCTCTTCTGGCAGCTCTCCTGACTGAGCTTTAGGCTGTATCGACATATACGAATACAGCGTTTTGATCCCCAGCAGAGCTATAGGGCGGGCCTTCAGCCCTTGGTCGTTGTGCTGTACGTTGCCCTAGGCCTTCGGCCTAGGCTGGTATAGAACGGGCCTTTGGCCCTTGCCCGACAACGGCAACAGCAAAGGCAAAAGCAGATCCCCTTCAGGGATGACAAACAAAAAACAAGCAACGGCAAATGCTGGAATATCAGTAGAAACACTCTTTTGCGGATACATTATATATTGATATGGGCTAGTAACTGCCGGCGAAGATGGCCTTCAGCTTGGCGCGCAGGCCCTGTTCCTCGTTGGCGCGGCGAACCTGTGTGCGGTGGGTGTAGAGCAGCATTCCGACGGCTGCGGCGAACTCCGGTTGCGCCAGCTCCGACGGCATGCGCGAGAGAGGCACCGGCGATCCCACCCGCGCAGGAACGCGCAGCAGGCTCTCGGCGTTGTCCAGCAGTCCGGCCAGCTTCGCTCCGCCACCGGTCAGCACGCAGCCCGCGCCCAGCGCCTCCAACACTCCGCCCTGGCGCAGATTATCGCGCAGCATGGTGAAGAGTTCTCTCGCACGCGGTTCCAGGATCTCTGCCAGTAAGCGCTGACGCACCATCCGCGAAGGCTGGCTCTCTCCGCTCAGCGAGCCGGTGGTCAGCTTTGAGCCAATCTCGATCTCGCTGACCTGCGGCACTGCGGTCACCACGCAGTTTCCGTAGATGCGCTTCAACTCCTCGGCCTCATCGACCGAGACGTGCAGGCCGACGGCGAGGTCGTTGGTAAAGTGGTCGCCGCCGATCGGCAGAACAGCAGTATGCGCGATCGAACCCTCGAAGTAGACGGCAAGCTCGGTCGTGCTGGCGCCAATGTCAGCCAGACAGACGCCCAGCTCGCGTTCGTCGGCCGTCAGCACCGACTCCGCCGAGGCGAGCCCCTCGTAGATCATGTCGCTCACCTCAAGCCCACCGCGATTGGCACAGGTCACGACGCTCTGCGCCATTCCACTCGAACAGGTGGAGAGGTGCAGATTGACCTCCAGCTTGTTGCCCACCATGCCAATCGGGTCGTGAATTCCGGCCTGATCGTCGAGAATGAACTCCTGCGGCAACAGGTGCAGCACCTCGCGATCCGTCGGCAGAGCCACCGAGCGGGCGCGATCCACCGCGGCGCGCACCTCCTCGCGGGTAATCTCGCGCATCCGGCTGCCCATGGAGATTCCGCCGCGACTGTTGACCCCGCGCACATGCGTTCCGCCGATGCCGACCACGACATTCTCAATGTCTCCGCGCGCCATTCGCTCGGCGGTCAGCGCGGCTCGGTTGATCGCCTCGGCGGCCGGCCCAAGCTCCGCGATCAGCCCCTTGCGCATCCCCTGCGCCCGCTCGATGCCGTGGCCGCGATAGCGCAGAACGCCGTCCTGCAACTCCGCCACCAACACGCAGATCTTGCTGCTGCCCGCGTCCACCACGGTAATCAGATTATCTTGTCGAGGATTCATTGGACCCCCTGCGTCGCTGTGGCAACGGTCGGCTTGCCGGCGACCCTTGCAACTCCCAATCCAGCAGATCCCGTTGCCGCCGGATGCGCCGCAGCTACAGGAGCCTTGCCTGCGCGGGGAGTTCTGGAAGCGATCTTCGCAGCCGTGGCGACTTTCGCCTTGGCGCTGGCCGCAGAGGCTCGCTCTGCCTTGATCTTCTCAGCCCGCGTCATCTTCACCTTGGATGCGCTCTTTGCCTTGGCTGTTTCCGCCATCTTCTCTTTCGCCGCGCCTTTAGCTTTAGCTGTGTTCGGGACGGATGCAGGAGCAGGCTTTGCCGCTGGTTGCGTTGCTTCTGCGGGAGCGGGATTGTTCGCCGGCTGGCCCGCTGCTGCTGTCGAATCGCTGGACGGAGCCGTCGATCCGCCGGCTTGCATCTCCAGCACCACCTGCCGTTCGTAGCGCATGTCGACCGAGGCCAGCTTGGGATACTGCGTACGCCACTCCGCCAAGTGCTGCTCGTACTGGTGGTAGCGATCCAGGAACTTGCCATCGCCAAAGTGGATAAGGATTCCCGCGTTGTGTACCGGCGAACCGCCCGCCGCATCGGAAGGCTCGGAGATGATCGCCTTCACGTCCTCTGGACTCGATACATCCACCTCGCTCAACTGGTGCGATACGTTCGCTCCTCCCACGTCCAGTGCAGCAATGAAGTCCAGATAGATCTTCATTCGCGCCGCCCGCGTCGAGAGCGGATCCTCCGCCGAGATTCCGGTCAACACCGGAAAGGAGTAGTTCGCCGCCGCGCTCGGAGTCGGCACACTGGCCGCACTCTGCGGATCGGAGCTGGATAGATCCGTCCCCGCAGGCTCCGAACCCGGCAGGTTCAGCAGAACGCCGTTCGCGTCCACCAGATCAATCTCCGTTCCCTGACGAACGTAGGCCACCGGAACTCGTTCCACAATCGACACTCGTATGCGATTGGGCAGCAACCGCATCACGGTCGCATGCTCCACCCACGGCAGGCTCTCCAACTGAGCGCGCCGCTGGGCCAGATTGATGTTGAAGATATTGCGCTCGACGTCCTCGCCGAAGACGCTGAGCAACTGCGCGCGCGTCAGCCGACTGTTGCCCGCAATCTGGATTGCGTCTGAGCTGGGAACCACAAAATGATCGTCGTGCAACACATAGTTGCGCACCGTAAGAGCCGCCGCAATGCCCGCTCCGGCCAGCAGAAGCACTCCACAGCCAGCCGCAATCCGGCCCCACAACGTCTTCGGCACCGCTCCGCCGCGCAGGCTCAGGCGCAGGCCTCCGCGCTTTGACGGTCGCGCAAACTCGCTCTCGAACGCGGCCTCGTCTTCGGAGTAATCCTCCGCATAGGGGGCGTCGCGTCGCAGGGGCATCTCGGTCACCATCGCTGTACGCCTTCTCCCATCGCTGCTGGACTCGGTGAAGACGTGAGCTTGCTCCGGCGCATCCAGCACCGATGCCTCACGCTTCGAAAATAGGTTGCCTGATCGCACGGCCCCGAGCTGAGGGTCGCGAGGAATCGCCACCTCCATCATATCCGCTGACTTCTCTGCCTCCTAGAGATTTAAAACACAGGCGTACCCACTCAGGAACTCACCCAAAAGCCTCAGCTTTCTGCGTAAGATCAAAGTCAGAGGGGCGTGAACTGCGTGAAGAAGATTCTGGGCAGGATCATTATTGGACTGGCCGTGGCGCTGATGCTGCTCTACGAGGGCGACTGGGCGCTCTGGCGACTGCACATGGCGCAGGGCCGAGGCATGGGAACCGTCACTGTAAACACCATCATCGTGATGCCGCTCAAGGACAATAAAGAGGAGTACGACGAGGGCGGGCTGGCCAACGTAGCCTGTAGCCGCTCGCTCTTTCCTCAGGCCGGCAGCGGAGCCTGCTGGTGGCTTGCTCGTCACCGCGACGACTTCCAGCGATAGAGCGCGCATACGATTTTGTCACTCTGTAGCGAAGCAGAGGAATCTGCTTTTGCTCTCCGCGCCTACTGCTCCCGCAGGGGGAAGTACGCGATCCACATTTAAATACGTCTTGCGAGAAGATCTTCGGTATTACAGAGCCGCAAGACGGCCTGCAATGCTATAATTTTATTTATACGGCGGCTATAGTTCAGTGGCAGAACGCCGCTCTGTGGCAGCGGATGTCGTGGGTTCGACCCCCACTAGCCGCCCCAAACATCTCAAGATCGACTCTCATGGATGCAGTATGGATCTGAGCATCGAGCTAGCTTTGTAATTCTCTTCATTGATTCTATTGACCTTGCCACCCTTCTTCCAAATCTTACAATCGCTTGCGATGCTTCCTGTCGTGGTAACGGGTGAGTTGCCAGCTGCCAGATTTGCCTTGGCAAGCGACAGAATGGGCGGGCTATGATCGACTCCGATCAATCGAATAGTTCCGATCAGGCAGTTCCCGATCAAACCAAGGTCGCAGCGAGCTTGGTGGCAAACCCTCCTGCGGCCCGCGCAGAGACTCCTGCTCGACTCGATCCACCGGTTCGGTTTCAGACCAGTCCCTTCAAACCACGCCGCTTTCTTCGCAATGGCCACCTACAGACGATTGCGGGGAACTTTCTCCCTCGCCCCAGCCATCTTCCCGCTCCGGTGCCGGAGCTGGTCGAGGTCTCTCCCGCCACTCACTCCCAGATTGCCAGCAACGTGCTCTGCGAGTGCCACTGGCATCCTATGGCGGTGCGGGCCAAGCGCCCGACGGTAATTCTGGTGCATGGGTTGGAGGGTTCGGCTGACTCACAATACATGGTCGGCAATGCCAACAAGCTGTGGCGTGCCGGGGCCAACGTCGTTCGCATGAACATGCGCAACTGCGGCGAGACCGAACGACTCTGTTCGACGCTCTACCACTCTGGACTGTCCTGTGATGTAGAAGCGGTGATGCGCCACTTCCTCGCGCGCGAGCAGCTACAGAGCATCGCTCTGGTGGGCTACTCGATGGGAGGCAACCTGGTTCTGAAGCTGGCCGGAGAACTCGGCGCAGACGCTCCTCCCGAGCTGCATTCGGTGGTTGCAATCTCTCCCGCAGCCGACTTGTCAGCCTGCGCCACGGCCCTGCATCGTCCGGCAAATCGCATCTACGAGCTACGCTTCGTGCGCTCGTTGATCCGGCGCTTTCGCCTGAAGACGAGTCTGTTTCCTCGCGCCTTCGATTACAGGCGAGCCTTCGACATTCACTCCCTGCGCCAGTACGACGAGCGCATCACCGCGCTCTACTCGGGCTTCGCCTCTGCCGAGGACTACTACTACCGAGCCGCCGCCGCCCGCGTGGTAGATCGCATTGCGGTGCCGACTCTGGTGCTGCACTCGCTCGACGATCCCTTCGTCCCCCTCATGCCGGAGACGCTGGCCGCACTCAAAGCGAACCCCTACATCTCGCTGCTGCAATCCGAGCACGGCGGTCACTGCGCCTTCCTCGCCAAGCCGGATCCCATCGGCGGAGACGACGGCTACTGGGCCGAGACGACCCTGCTCCGCTTCATCCTCGACCACGCCTGATCTGCGCCTACCCCACGAATAGAGCGCTTTCCCTCTTATCTGTAGATCGAATTCCTTGTCATTCCGCAGCGCGCACGGCGGAGAGGTCCTACTGGATTTACTCCGGCGAGACGAGCAGGACGGTGATGTTATCCCGTCCGCCGTTGGCGTTGGCTGCGTCTACCAAAGCCTGACAGGCTCGGTTGAGCGCGGTCTGCCGATCTGAGCCGCAGGCGCCTGTGGAGCGAGCCAGAATCCCGACGATCTGCTCCTCGGCAAGTTCGCGGGAGAGTCCGTCGGAGGCGAGCAGGAAGATGTCTCCGGGCTGCGTGGCGTGGCTGGCAATCTCGACCTCAACGGTTGGCCGCGTACCAACGGCGCGGGTGATGATGTTGCACATCGGCGAAGCGACGGCCTGAACCCGACTGAGCAGGCCGGCGCGCACCTGCTCCTCCACCAGCGAGTGATCTGCCGTAAGTTGGCGGAGAACGCCGTCTCGGTAAAGATAGCAGCGACTGTCGCCGACGTGGGCCAGCCACAGCGGAGGAGTGGGCGAACCGTGTTCACGCCGCAGCGCAGAATCCTCCCACAGCAGCGCGACCAGCGTCGTTCCCATGCCGTACAGGCTGGGCGACTTGCGGGAGTAGCGGTAGACGGCGTGGTTGGCGGCGCGCACGGCCTCGGCGAGACGCGCACGAGGAGTTATTTTTGTTGCAGGATGCGAGGCCCGGGCTGGAGGCGGGACAGCCTTGTGCGTCAAAGAAAACTCGGACGGATGCGTTGCAGCGCTCGCTTCGGCGAGAGCGGAGGCGGCTGGGGGACAACAGCGATGGGCGATACAGTCCAGAAAGGCCTCGGTGGCGATCTGGCTGGCGACCTCTCCGGCAGCGGCTCCTCCCATGCCATCGCAGACGACAAAGGCTCCGCGTTCGGGAACGGCGGCGCAGGCGTCTTGATTGGTGTGGCGATGACGTCCGCAATCGGTCAGCATGGCAAAGCGGAGAGCTACAGGCGCAACAGATCCTTCCGCCGCTGCGGGAGAGGAGAGTTGCGGCTTGAGAGGCTTCAAGGTTGCAGCGTCTGCCATTTCAGAACACCAGTTCGGCGCAATACGGGGTTGAAGAAACGATACTCCTTACCGCGCCAGAGTCCAAAAGGTTTCTGCAAACCAGCAGAGGATTCAAGATACTCTGGAGGAACAACGAAAGTGGGGGATGGGTTGAATCGCATCTTGCAGGGAGACAATCTAAAGGCGCTGCGCAAAATGGAGACTGGGTCGGCAGCTCTGATCTACATCGATCCGCCCTTCAACACCGGGCATCGGCAGTCGCGTCTGCGCATGAAGGCGGTGCGCGACGAGGCGGGAGATCGCGTCGGCTTTGGCGGGCGTCGCTACAAGACCCAGCTCGTCGCTCCGGCCAAGGGAACTCGTGGCAAGGCCGCAGGCTACGCCGACCAGTTCGACGACTTCCTGGGCTTTCTGCGTCCGCGACTGGTGGAGGCATATCGCGTTCTGGCTCCAACCGGCAGCCTCTTCTTCCACATCGACTATCGCGAGGCGCACTACTGCAAGGTGATGCTGGACGAGATCTTCGAGCAGAAGGACGAGGACGGCAACTCGCTGGGCCGCGCCTCTGGCCGCGAGTGCTTCCAGAACGAGATCATCTGGGCCTACGACTACGGTGCGCGTTCCACCAAGCGCTGGCCCGCCAAGCACGACAACATCCTCTGGTACACGCGCGATCCCAAGCGTTACACCTTCAATCTCGACGTCTGCGACCGCATCCCGTACATGGCTCCGGGGCTGGTCGGAGCAAAGAAGGCCGCGCGCGGCAAGACCCCGACCGATGTCTGGTGGCACACCATCGTCCCCACCAACGGCAAGGAGAAGACGGGCTACGCGACGCAGAAGCCGCTGGGAATCATGGAGAGAATCGTGCGCGTCCACTCCAACCCCGGCGATCTGGTGCTGGACTTCTTCGCCGGCAGCGGAACCACCGGCGAGGCGGCGGCCAAGAACGACCGCCAGTTCTGCCTGATCGATGAGAGCCGGGAGGCCATCGTCGTGATGGAAAAAAGATTGCAAATCAAGGCCAAGAGGGTATGATTCCGCCATCGTCTATTTCGAGGAGAGAACGTTGGCAAGGGTCCCTTTTTTGCGCGTGTGGAAGTGTATCGTTCTGGTTGGATTCGCAGCAGGCAGTGGCGTAGCTTCAGCTCAGGCTCCAGCATCCGCTTCGGCGCAGTCCTCAGCTTCGGTCGCTGCGCCGGTCAAGCCAGCCGCGCCCGTGCGCAGAGTCTGCGGGGTGAACTCTTCCGCGCCAACTCCCGCAGAGACGGCTCTGAACAGGGGAGACTTCTCCGTCGCAGAGACGCTCTTTCGCGCCGTGCTGGCCAAAGCTGTCAACGATGAGGCCGCGCAGGAGGGCCTGATCCGCGCCCTGATCGAGCAGGACAAGGTCGACGAAGCGGCAAAGAATGTGGAGGTCTGGACGGCGAAGGCTCCCGCCAGTTCGCTGGCCTTGACGGCTCTGGGCGAGGTTCGCTTTCGCCAGGGCAATCTGCGCGATGCCTACATCCAGTTTCAAAAGGCGTCGCAGGCCGATCCCTGCAATGCGCGCGCCTATCTGGGCATCGCTCATGTGAATGGACTGGCTGGCTTTCACGCTCGCAGCAAGCGGATGATCGAGCAGGCCTACGCCCTGCACCCCAGCGACGACGAGATCTATAGCTCCTGGATCTATACTCGGCCACGCGCCGAGCGGCTGGTCCTGTGGAACGAGTACGCCGCGCACAGCGCTCAGGTGAGCGAAGAGAATCGCGCCAAGATGAAGACGAATCTCGCCAAGGAGTCGCTCTACCACGCCTCGGACTGCCGCATGGCGCCGACTTCACCGGTCGAGACCAAGGTGCCGATGGTGAAGGTGATGGATGGCCCGACTCGTTTTGTCGGCTGGGGACTGGATGTGAAGTTCAATGGCAAGGAGCGGCGGCTACAGATCGATACCGGAGCTGGCGGCATCACCATCTCGCGCGCTGCGGCCATGTTCCTCGGCATCCAGCGTCAGGACGCTACCAAGACCGGAGGCGTCGGCGACAAGGGAGACGTGAATACCTCAATCACCCACGTCGCCAGCGTAAAGATCGGCAACATTGAGTTCACCAACTGCGCGGTGGAGATTCTGGAGAAGTGGAGCTTGCTCGACTCCGACGGTCTGATTGGGGGCGATGTCTTCGACGCTTCGCAGTTGACGCTGGACTTTCCCAAGCACGAGCTGCGCATCGCTCCGCTGCCTCTGCGCCCTGGCGAGACCAAACCCTCCCCCACCGACGACGCGGAGCCCGCGCCACACGATCCCTACGTCGCTCCAGAAATGGCCAAATGGCAGCCCATCTATCGCAGCGGACATGACCTGCTGATGCCCACCGGAATCGTCGAGACCAAGCGAATACAAGACCCCAGCGCATGGAAGGATAAGCTCTTCCTTCTGGATACGGGCTCTGAGTCCAATCTCATCTCGCCCGCCGCCGCCAGAGAAGTGACCAAGGTTTCGCGCGACGAGAGCATGGGCATTCGCGGCATCTCCGGCGAGGTAGACAAGGTCTACGAGGCAGATAAGTTTACTCTGGCCTTCGCCGGTCTGCGTCTGGATTCGCCCAGCATGACCTCGATCGACACAACCAAGTTATCGAATGGCGTGGGCGTGGAGGTCTCTGGCTTTATCGGCGCACCGGCGTTGACCCAGCTCGTCCTGCACATTAACTATCGCGACAACCTGGTCTGGTGCGAGTACGCCGCGAAGAAGTAACGCCATTTCTGAATTACTATAGACCGCTTTGTTTGTCATTCCGCAGCGAAGCGGAGGAATCTGCTTTTCTTCATTCGACGACGGGATCCACCATTACGAGAACTGCTCTAACGCCGCACATGGCGGCCAATCCATGCATAGGCCAAGCCTTCAGCTGCGAGTCAGTTCAAACGCGAGGGCCTCTGAGATTTGCTCGCTTTACACCATCTCTTTCAAAGGAGAGGGATGCGGCGCGGGCCGCTTGGGATCCACGCGATCCAGCGCCATGATGGCGTTGGCCAGAGCGATCGACGCACTCTGAAAAGGCTCGGGAGCGTTCAGAATCTGTTCGGCCCTCTCGTATTGCCCGGAGTTGATCAGCTCTGCGACGCACTGCATCTGGCCATGAAACGCCTGATGTAGTTCGAGCGCGGCGCTGTACTCCGCAGTGCCGCGCAGCGACAGGGTGCGATCGGAGAGCAGCCACTTGTGGATGGAACATTCCTCGGGCCTCTGGAGGGATTGGGTGGCGCGAGGACTGAGCGGCTCGCGGAGCCTGACCGCCAGCATAAGGGCGATCTTCCAGCGCACATGGCTGGCGATGGCGTCCTGCGCACACTCGATCGTCTTTGCAATATAAGTATCTGCAAGCATCTCGCGACCTCATTGCTCTTATCGGATAAGTTGCAAAGAAAGTTGAGCCGAGAATCTGTGCACACTCTTGCAGAGCTTTTTGCTCACGACTTTTAGTGGCAGCTTAGAAATGGCTATAGACCAATTTGTCTGTCATTCCGCAGCCTCTTTGTTTGTCATTCCGTAGCAAAGCGAAGGAATCTGCTTCTGCTCGCTCTATGGCGGTCTACCCCATCAGCAAATATGCATTCAAGTATTTTCAGCGATGGGGTAAAGTATTGCGCTGCGAGCAAAATACGGGGATTCTTCGCTCCGCTCAGAATGACAAATATCGTCCTGCATTACGGCAACTGTGAAAATGCATTCCACTCAGAGTTCTAGCGATGCAGCAGCAGTACGGCGAGCAGGATCAGCATTCCTGCGACCAGCGCCGCCACAATCAGCAGAGACGCGAGCAGCTTCACGGCCGATGCCGCCGTCTTCTCCAGCTTGGCGGATCGCGCCTCCAGTTGGTTCAGGCGCGCCTCCACGCTCTCCACGCCCATGCGGGTACGCGTCACCTCGACCGAGACCTGCGCCAGTTGCGTACTCTGCTCGCGAAGCTGGCGGTAGACGCCCGTATGCGCCTCAGCCACCTGACCGAGTTCAAGACGTAGCCCCTCGGCCAGCTCGGCCATGGCGGCTGCCTGCTCCTCGTCGCGCGCCTTGTCCCCCGCGCTCTTGCTGCCCAGATACTTGTCGGCGACCGGAAGAAGGCGCGAGAGGTGAGGCAGAAGCTCGAAGAGAAGTTTAGGCCACATGAATTTAGTTTACTTGCCCCGCAGCCTCCTTGCACGAAGGCTGCGGAGGACTTATGGTTTGCGCCGCATGTTAGTCAAGCTGCATTGTGGACGGCGGTTCGAGAGTCTCTTCCTCCCTGCGGTCGCTATACCAGCGTTGCAACAGGGTTCCGGCGCTGACCAGGAGAATGGCCGTCATGATCCCCTGCGACCAAAGACAGTAGATACACCACTTCTCGATAATGTAGGCCTCGATGAAGCTGAGGAACGCCGCGCAGCAGAAGCCGAACTGAGCCAGCTCGAAGACGATCCAGATGCGGCCCATCAGGGCAAAGATGCCGATGATGGCGTAGCCCGCAATGCCGATGGCCGCAACCGGAATGTGGATCGCTCCCGGCTTCTCGTCGAACGAGAGCGGCGGAAAGACCGAGTACTTGCCATGGTTGACGGTGCCGCAGTCGAACTTCTCCGTCACCGCGCAGGGAGGAAGCGCGGCAGGATCCATGAAGTGAATGTGCAGAGCCATTGAGCTCACCACGATGCCCGCCACTGCCAGTAGTGCAATCAGATATTTCATGCAGACTATCTTACTTCGAGAGGGATACAGTTGGGCCTCCCCGATGAAAAATCTTTTGCAATTCTTCATGTTGGAGCAAACAAAGACGCAATGGCAAAGGCAAAAGGCAACAGCAGATCCCCTTCGGGGATGACAAACAAAGACGAGCAACGGCAAAGGCTCTGGTGTGATCTTTGTTCCTCCCACCCATCGCAAGAGACAAGGGCGCGATGGATGGGGCGCCCGGCCACTTGATGAGCAGAAGCCACCTTATTATGCAAAAGAAAACGTCGCCCGGTTTCAGGCGACGTTTTCTTCGATTTACAGAACAGAATTTACAAGACAGGAATCAGTTGCTCTCCTGAGGTTCAATCCGCATTCCATAGAACGATCTGTGTACGAAGAACGCCGACACCACGAAGAAGGCGACTGCCAGCACGTGGGTGAGCAGCGGGTTTTTCAAGCCGAGCGTCACGGCAAGTTCGACCGCAAGCAGGCCGAACAAGGTCGTGAACTTGATGATCGGGTTCATAGCCACCGAAGAGGTGTCTTTGAACGGATCGCCAACGGTGTCTCCGATCACGGTTGCATCGTGCAGAGCGGTTCCTTTCTGCTTCAGGTCGACCTCTACGATCTTCTTTGCGTTATCCCATGCTCCGCCGGCATTGGCCATGAAGATCGCCTGATACAGGCCGAAGATCGCAATCGAGAACAGATAGCCGACAAACAAGAACGGCTCCATGAATGCGAACGCAAGAGTTCCGAAGAAGACGGCGAGAAAGATGTTGAACATTCCCTTCTGCGCGTACTTCGTGCAGATCTCCACCACCTTCTTGCTGTCGCTGACCGACGCCTTCTCCGCGCTCTCCAGGTTGATGTTCCTCTTGATGAACTCGACCGCGCGATAGGCTCCGGTAGAGACCGCCTGAATGGAGGCTCCGGTGAACCAGTAGATCATGGCTCCGCCGCAGATCAATCCGAGCATGAAGGGCGCATGCAGCAGAGAGAGTTTGTCCACATCCGTAGTCAGTCCGTGGGTCAGGGCCATGATGATCGAGAAGGTCATCGTGGTTGCGCCGACGACGGCTGTGCCGATCAGCACCGGCTTTGCCGTAGCCTTGAACGTGTTGCCGGCTCCATCGTTGGCCTCCAGCAGGTGTTTTGCGCGCTCGAACCTCGCGTCGATGTTGAAGTCCTTCTTCAACTCCGCTTCGATGTTGGGAACATTTTCGATCAACGACAGCTCGTAGACGGATTGCGCATTGTCGGTTACCGGCCCGTAGGAATCCACGGCGATCGTGACCGGCCCCATACCAAGGAAGCCGAACGCAACCAGGCCGAACGCGAAGACGGCAGGAGCAAGCATCTGATCCGCCATGGACGCACCCAAGCTGAAGTAATAGCCCAGCGTCATGAGCGCAACCATGCTAAGTCCCAGCCAGTAGGCCGAGAAGTTGCCAGCCACAAAGCCCGACAAGATTCCCAGAGAGGCTCCACCCTCCTGCGATGACTTCACCACCTCTTTCACGTGGGTCGATTTGGTGGAAGTGAAGACCTTGACCAGTTCCGGGATGACGGCACCCGCCAGAGTTCCGCAGGAGATGATGGAAGCTAGCTTCCACCAGAGCGTTCCGTCGCCAAGCGTGGGAATCATCATGTGCGAGACGATGAAGGTCAGGATGATGGAGACGATGGACGTGATCCAAACCAGAGAGGTCAGGGGCGCCTCAAAGTCCATGTCTTCGGAGTCCGCGTACTTTGCGCGAGCGATTGCGCTATTGAGGAAGTACGCACCCGCACTGGAGAGCAGCATGGCCACGCGCATGACGAAGATCCAGACCAGCAGTTGCGCCTGCGTCGAGGGTTCCTTGACGGCCAGCAAAATGAAGGTGATGAGGGCTACGCCGGTGACGCCGTAGGTCTCAAAGCCGTCGGCGCTGGGCCCGACCGAGTCGCCCGCATTGTCGCCCGTGCAATCGGCGATGACGCCCGGATTGCGCGCATCGTCTTCCTTGATCTTGAAAACGATCTTCATCAGGTCGGCGCCAATGTCGGCGATTTTGGTGAAGATGCCTCCGGCGATACGCAGGGCGGCGGCGCCCAGCGACTCGCCAATGGCAAAGCCGATGAAGCAGGGACCCGCATAATCGCGCGGAATGAACAGCAGAATGAAGAGCATGATGAGCAGTTCGACCGAGATCAGCATCATGCCGACGCTCATGCCAGCCTTCAGAGGAATCTCGGAGATTGCATACGGTTTGCCGGGCAAACTTGCGAATGCCGTGCGTGAGTTCGCGAAGGTGTTGACACGAATGCCGAACCACGCCACGCCGTAGCTGCCCGCGATGCCGACCAGACTAAACAGCAAAATAATCGGCAGCGTAACCCCAATCGACTTTCCCGGAACCGGGGCTAGATAGCCGAAGTACAGCGAGATAATGACCGCGATGAAAGCCCAGAGCAGGAGGATGAACTTGCCCTGCGTCACCAGATACGTCTTGCAGGTCTCATAGATCAGCTCGGAGATCTCCAGCATGGTGCGATGAACTGGAAGGTTCTTCAACTGCTTATAGATCGTCAGACCGAACAACAGGCCGCCGACGCAGAACAGTAAGCCGATCATCAGAAGGGCATGGCCGTTCATACCGAAAAAATGTACCGCTCTCAAATCCGGCAGGATCAGATTGGCTTCGCCGCCGCCGGAGTGTTCCGACTGCGCATGGGCGAAGCTGGGAGACGCCAGAAGCAGGAGGCCCGCCACGGCTTTGTACGGACGCTTCAGAAAGGCCTCGGCGCCTTCTTTGATTGCGACGGCGATCTGCTGCATGCCCGGTGCGCCATGGTCGGCCCCGATGACCTCGCGCGTAAATCGCCATGCGACGAACAGCGATAGAACGCTTACGGCAAGAAAAAATACTACCCAGTCGTTGACAGACACGGTGCCCTCCCCTTCGGTGGTGATTCTGTTTGGACTACTGCGGCCGACGCTTTGAGCGCACTCAAAGCGTCCTGTTCTTTAGTGTGCGAATACTAGCAGTCCAATAGGTCATTTGGTGTGATATTCGACACATCCCGCACGATCGTCCGCTCCGGCTCAAAATCGGAGGCGCAAAGATATATCAGCAAGCTTCTTGCAACGGGCGGGGAGACGCGTCGCTCCGGCGTTAGCGGAACGGGATCACCTTTGCCATGCGCGGAGCCGGGGTAGCCATCGGCGTTACAGTGGGCTGAGCCTTGCGTGGCAGGGGCGCTGAAAGCTGCGGTTTATCCCTGTGAGAGCCGCCTCTGGAAGCCTCGCCCGAGTACGGAGCCTCGAAAGGCTGATAGAGTGTAGTTCGGGTGCGACGAAGAACCGAGGTCAACGTACCTAGGAGAGAGAGTACTGTATGTTTTTGCCTGGTCATTTTCTGTTTGCTCCGTCACACCGTATCCACTTCATCGGCATTGGCGGGATTGGCATGAGTGGAATCGCGGAGATTTTGCTGACGATGGGCTACTCCGTCTCCGGCTCCGACCTGCGCCAATCCCCCGCGACCGACCGCCTCGCCAAGCTGGGCGCGACCGTCTACACCGGTCATGCGGCAGAGAATGTTTCGACGGCCGACGTCGTCGTCACCAGCTCGGCCGTGCCCGCGAGTAACCCCGAGGTCGTCAACGCGCGCTCGCGCAAGATCCCCGTCATCCAGCGCGCCGAGATGCTGGCCGAGCTGATGCGGTTGAAGTACGGCATCGCCATCGCCGGAATGCATGGCAAGACGACCACCACCTCGATGATTGCGGCGGTGCTGAGCGCGGGCGGAGGCGAGGGAAATCTCGATCCCACGGTCGTCGTCGGCGGACGCGTTGACGCGCTGGGCGGCTCGAACGCCCGCCTGGGCAGTTCGCAGTATCTGGTCGCCGAGGCGGATGAGAGCGATCGCTCCTTCCTGAAGCTCTCGCCCGTGCTGGCCGTCGTCACCAACCTCGACCGCGAACACATGGACTGCTATCGCGATATGGCCGACGTGGAGAACGCCTTCGTCGAGTTCATGGATCGCGTTCCGTTCTACGGCGCGACCACCGCCTGCATCGACAATGCCCTGCTGCGCGGGGTTCTGGATCGCGTTCGCCGCCGCGTCTATACCTATGGCGAGTCGGAGGGCGCGGACTTCCGCCTGCGTCTGCTGGAGAAGCCAACCGGAGCGCATGCGGCGGGTCAGGATCTGGGCCACTGGCGCTTCGAGGTGATCTGCAAGGGAGAGACGCTGGGGCCGTTTACGCTGCACGTTCCCGGTCGGCACAACGTGTTGAACGCGACCGCAGCCATTGCGATTGGCGTGCAGCTCGGCATCTCGCCGGAGGGAATTGCCGCCGGTCTCGCCAGCTACCGCGGAGTCGATCGCCGCTTTCAGATCAAGGGCGTGGTTCGCGGCGTCACGGTCGTCGACGACTACGGCCACCACCCGACGGAGATCATGGCCACGCTGCGCGCTGCGCGGGACGCGGGCTACAAACGGATTCACGTCCTCTTCCAGCCGCATCGCTACACGCGAACGCGCGACCTGGAGCCGGAGTTCGCCCGCGCCTTTGCCGACGCCGACACGCTGCAAGTCCTCGACATCTACGCCGCCAGCGAACAGCCGATCCCCGGCGTTGACGCGCCCACACTGGTCGAAGCGATTCGCCGCACCGGAACGATTGCCAACGTCGCGTACGCCGACTCCATTGCCACGGGAGTCGCCGCGCTGGCCGAGGCCGCACACGAGGGCGACGTGATCCTGACCCTCGGCGCAGGAAGCGTCTCACAGGCCGGAGCACTGCTGCTGGAGGCGCTGGCGCGACCGTAGCAACTACGGCGGCGTTACTCCTCGATGGGAAATTCCAGCAGCGGGTCGGATGGGGTGGCGGCGGATGTTCTGCGCGAGAGAATCACTGTGGCGACCGAGGCGACGATCAGAGCCATTCCGGCCAGCTCTGCCGGAGCCAGCCGCTCGTGGAAGAGAGCCACGCCGATCAGCACCGCAACGATTGGGTTGACGAAGGCGTAGGTGGAGACCTTGGTCACCGCAACATTCTGTAGCAGATAGATGTACGCGCTCAGTCCGACCACCGTTCCGAAGACGGCGAGGTAGACGATGGCGAGCAGCTCGCTGGTCGTCCACTGCGCGGTGCGGAAGCAGCCTCCGGCGGTCGCCAGAATCAGGTTGACGACTCCCGCCGAGCCGATCTGCCACGCGGTCGCGACGAAGGTGTCGACCTGTAGATCGAAGCGCCGCATCAGCACCGAGCCGACGGCGAACGAGAGCGCCGCGCCGAAGAGCAGAAGGAAGCCGAAGAGGCTGCGCTGCTCCGACCCATGTGCGCGATGCAGCGTGGGCCACAGCAGAACCAGCATTCCCAGCGCGCCCAGCAGCGTACCCAGCCAACCGCGCAGGTTCATCCGCTCGCCGCCGGGAAGAGTCGTCTCCATCAGCGCGATCAGGATGGGAATCATGGCGATGACCAGCGAGGCGTACCCCGTTGCGACCTTGGTCTCGGCCCAGATCAGAAGCACGTTGTTGGCGGTCATGATGAGAACGCCGACCAGCGCCAGTCGCCAGGCCGCGCGAAAAGACACGCGCAGGCGGATGCCGCGCATCAGGCAGATTCCACCGATCAGCAACGCCGAAAACAGGGTGCGAATCGCTCCCACCAGCGGCGGAGCAAGGTGTGCATTCGCAATGCGGATGACGCTGTAGGTCGATCCCCAGAAGAAGTACACGCAGGCAAAGGCAATAACGACGCGGCTTTTTTGCGATAACGAAGAGAACATCTCTTTCTATGTTATCCGCTCAACGCGCAGTGGTGGTTTTGCTCGTTGCCCGAGCCACCAATTCGCAGCACTCGAGCATTTTGAGTAATGGTTTAGACCGCCGAGCATCGAGCAAAAAAGCAGATTCCTTCGCTGCGCTGCGGAATGACAAACAAAAGGCTGCGGAATGACAAATAAATTGGGCTACAGCAATTCCGTCTATAGCAATTCCAGCTACAGCAATTCCGAAGATGCGTCTAAACTCTGAAGTTGAGATGGAAAGACGATTCGCACTCTTGATTTGTTTGCTGGCGCTTGCCACCGCGGGGACGAGCGGGGCGCAGCAGCGGCCCATGGCCGAGGCGCAGGCACAGCAGACCGGCGCGGCGCAGATGCCGCAGCATCGTTCGCGGCTGATCCTGAAGGACGGAACCTATCAGCTTGTGATGAGCTACGAGGTGAAGGGCAACATTGTGCGCTACTACAGCGCCGAGCGCGATGCGACCGAAGAGATGCCTGCGGATCTGATTGACTGGGAGGCGACGCACAAGTGGGAGCGGCAGTACGCAGCAGAGCCGAGCGCGGCGGCCAGCCAGCCGCAGCGTCCCGCGCCCGCGATCGATCCCGAGTTGCTGCGCGAGGAGGCCGATCGCGCGGCGTGGACTCCCGAGGTCGCCAAGGATCTGCGTCTGCCGGAGTTGGACAGCGTTCTTGCGCTCGACCGCTTCGAGGGCGCGCCGGAGCTGGTTCCGCTGGTGCAATCCGACGGCGAGTTGAACCATACCACCAGCCACAATGTTCTTAAGCTGGCGATCAATCCGCGCTCGGCCTCGCACCAGATCGAGCAGTTGAAGGGCGAGCAGGCTGCGGTGCAGTTGCACGTTGCAACTCCGGTGATCTACCTGCGTCTGGGCGACGACGCGGGCGTGATGCGTGGAGGGACTCCGCTGACCGTAGACACGCATGGCTCTGGAGCGGACTCTGGCGTAAAGCGGGATGCGAGCGGCGGCTCGCCCAACAGCGGCTATGTACTGGTACGCGCCGACGTGCGCAGCGACGCGCGCGTTCTGGCCAGCTTCAACGTCGGAGCGCTGGGCGGAGGAGTGAAGCAGCAGCAGGATGTGATTGAGACCTTCTGCGAGTTACTGCCCGGCGGCCACTGGATGAAGATTGCGCCGAAGCATCCGCTCGACCCTGGCGAATACGCGCTGATGGAGGTCGTCTCCAACAACGAGATCAACCTCGGCGTGTGGGACTTCGGAGTGCATTCGGACGCGCCGGAGAATGGCGACGCGATCAGGCCCGTGGCTCGCAAGCCGGTCACGCTGGAGCATCGCGTGCCGCAGTAATGGGATCAACAGAGCAGGTCATTCAGACAATGGCGTAGATCATCATTAACAGAGTTTTTCGAGTTACTGTAACCGGATTCTTTCTTGGCGCGTATCGACATATAGCTCATTTGTGATTGCAGTTGTCCTTGCCTGTTTTTGTTTGTCATTCCGCAGCCGTTTGTGGTGCGAACTGTATTCCTCCCACCCATCTCTGATGAAACCGCGATGGATGGGGCACCCGGCACCCGGCGTTTTGATCCGCAGCAGAGCTATAGCACTGGCCTTCAGTCCTTGGTCGTTGTGCTGTGCGTTGCCCCTAGGCCTTCGGCCTAGGCTGGTATAGGACGGGTCTTTGGCCCTTGCCAGACAAAGACAACAGCAAGAGCAGTCAAGAGAAGAAAGAGTAACGACTGTAGATCTTGCTCTATAGGTCGATACGGTCTGGCGCGAACGGAGGAATCCGCTTATGTCTTGCTCCACGACAACCGTTCATGATGGGAACTGCTCCCGGCTAGCGGGTTAGGATGGCTACGGTCTCGATGTGGGTGGTCTGGGGGAAGAGATCGAAGAGATGCAGCTCGGCCAGACGGTAACCGGAAGCGGTGAGCGCGGCGAGGTCGGCGGGGAGGCGCTCGGGCGAGCAGGAGACGTAGACCAGTCGCGGCGCATTGATGCGGGCCAGCAGAGCGCAGACCTCCGCGCCTGCACCGGTGCGTGGCGGATCGAGGACGACAAGGTCCGGGCGGTCGCGGTCGAGGACGGCGACGCGCAGGAAGTCCAGCGTGGTGGCTTTGACGGCATGGAGATTCTTGAGCTTGGTTGCGGCCAGCGCGGCGGCGGCGGGTTCGGCGATCTCGACTGCGGTGACCTGCGCGAAGCCGGTGGTGAGGGCGCGCGAGAAGAGGCCGACTCCGGCGTAGAGATCGAAGGCCAGCGAATTTTTAGCAAGGGTGTAATGCTTCGCTCCACGAACAAAATGCGGGGATTCTTCGCTCCGCTCAGAATGACAATTCACTGCCCCGCCGCGGTCAGAATGAAGATTCTCAACTTGGCCGGTGCGGTCGTTGGCGACGAGCGAGAGAAGTTCGGGGATCAGAAAGCGGTTGGCCTGAAAGAACGCTCCGCGAGGAACCCAGTAATCGAACTCGGCGACGCGATAGGTCAGGCCGGGTTTGCCCCAGGCTGGGCCGGGACGGGGTAGCTCGTTGCGGCGGCTGCGCTCCTTGGAGAGGGTGGGAAGGATGGAGATTCCTGCCCCGCTAAGCTCGGGGAGCGTGCTGCGCAGGGTCTCGCAGAGCGCCGTGAAGTCGGCGGCGAGCTTCCTGGGGAGAACCTTTGCGGCGGTACGAATGTAGAGGGTGAACTGGAGACTGGACTCATCGGCGGCGGTGAAGAGTTCGAGCTGGTCTGGAAGTTGGTTGGGATTGCGCAGCCAGAGGAGCGGCTGTGCGTTGATCTGCGCGAGAAAGGCTTCGGTGGCTCGCCACAGGATCGGCGCGGCGATGGGGCACTCGCTGATGGGGAGAAAGGCTGGGGTGTCGTCGGGCGAGGGGACGGCACCGAGGTAGCCAGCGCGAAGCTGGCCATCGACCTCGGCCAGACTGAGGCGGATGCGATTGCGGTAGGCCAGCGGCGCGGAGGGATGGAGTTGAAGTTCCGGCAGTTCGAGGTTGGCTGCTTCGAGCTGCGCGCGCAGACGAGCCTGTTTGAGACGGAGCTGCGTCGCGTAGCTCTGATCCTGAAGCTGGCAGCCGCCGCAAGTGCCGAAGTGTGCGCAGGCTGGAGTGGCGCGGTCTTGCGCCGGAGTCGCTTCTGCTGCGGGATAGGTTTGATTCGACATGGTTTAGACCTGATCTTCGTGGGGCATGTAAAAGAGGCTGAGGCGCGGGAGCGAGTAGGCTTCCAGCAAACGTTTTTGCAGAAACTGCTGCTGCACCTGCTTGATCTGCACGGACTGCATCTTGCCGCGATAGGGAGCCAGTTCGCGGGCGGCTTGTTCTCGTAGAGATACAAGCTGATCTTCGGGCGCGGCGGTGAGAAGTGCGGCGAAAAGCTTCTCTTCGAGGACGGTGAGGGTGCGGTCGAGAGCTTCTAGGTTCAGGGGAGCAGGTTCGAGGTTCGAGGGAGAAGCAGATCCCTCCGCGTTGTTGCGGGATGACAACAAAGGGTACGTGGCGGCCAGTTCGCGGAGACGGGATGCGGCTTCGCTGGCGGCAGTATTGGCGGGTGAGGGCAAATCGGCGGCGGCGGCGAGCAGTGCGGCGTTGCGCTCCAGATAGCGGGCGATGCGATCCTCCTCGAATCCGGATTCGCGGGACTCGGCAGGCTGGCTGGGCGCGGAGCCAATGGCCGCGTCTCTGGATTGCTCGACGGCTTCGAGAACGGCCTGCGCGCACCAGGCGAGGCCGTTGACCTTGCGCGGGCGACGGGTTCCGCGCTGGGCCTGTGCGTCGTGTTTGTCGAAGGCCGCGTCGATGCCGCACAGGACGGCCTCAAGCGGAATGCCCGCCTCGCGCCATGTCTCGATCAGCGCCCAGTCGAGCGTGGAGAGCATGAGCAGAGAGCCGCGCCGCTGCTGGAAGCGCTCCTCGATCTCGGTAAAGTAATTGAAGTAATTCATGAACCTGTTTCGCGGTGGGAATGGTAATGCTAGAGCATTTTGATAATGGTATAGACCATAGCAGCGCGAACAAAATGCGGGGATTCTTCGCTTCGCTCAGAATGACAATTCATTTCTTGGTCGATAGCGATTCCTAACACACTCTAGTCGCGGATCGATTTGGGCTGGCGCGGGCGGTCGTGTTGGTCGAAGTTGCGCTCGTAGATGAGGCGCAGTCCGGTGAGGGTCAGGCGGTCGTCGAACTGGCGGATGTACTTCGAACCCGTGGCGATGAGGCTGGCCAGCCCTCCGGTGGCGATGGTGCGCGTCTCGGGGCCAAGCTCGTCGATCATGCGCGAGAGGATGCCGTCCACCAGGCCGATGTAGCCGTAGTAGAGGCCGATTTGCAGGTTGTCCACGGTTCCCGTGCCGATGACCTTGGCGGGTTTGCGGATGTCGATGCGGGGCAGACGGGCGGCGCGGGTGAAGAGCGCGTCGGCGGAGATGCCCAGGCCGGGAGCGATGGCTCCGCCCAGAAACTCGCCCTTGGAGGAGACGACGTCGAAGGTTGTCGCCGTGCCGAAGTCCACCACAATGACCGGAGGATGCGGCGAATCCGGCGGCGGGACGGAACCCTTGAAGTTGGCCGGATCTTTGAAGAACTCGTAGGCGGCGACGCAGTTGACGATGCGGTCGGCTCCAACCTCGGCAGGGTTGTCGGTGAGGATGGGAAGTCCAGTGCGAATGCCCGGCTCGACGAAGATGGGCTTGACGCCGCAGTAGAACTCGGCGGCACGGCGCAGGGTGGAATCCAGCGGAGGAACTACCGAGGAGATGATGATGCCGGTGACTTGCGCGATCTCCATCGAACGCAGAGCGAAGAGGTCGCGGAAGAGAATTCCCAGCTCGTCCATCGTCGGGTTGCGATGCGTGGTGATGCGCCAGTCCGCCAGCAGCTCCGCAGGAGCCTGCGGCGTGGCAAGGCGGTAGAGACCGAGGACCGTGTTGGTGTTGCCTACATCAATGGCTAGGAGCATGGTTTTCTTTGGTTCGAGGTTCGAGGTAAAGCAGATTCCTTCGCTGCACTACGGAATGACAAACTCAGTCAGAGTTCACGGAGGCCGCCGGAGAGAACGGTGTGGAGCTGGCCGTCATCTCCCTCGACGCGCAGGAAGCCCTGCGGATCGAGTCCAGCGGTAATGCCAGTATAGCCTCCGGGGTCGTCGTCGCGAGCCTCGACGCGGACTCGTTTGCCGCGGATCCAGGAGGAGTGGGCTTCGAGGTTCAGAGTTCGCGGTTCGCGGTTCGAGGTCAGGCGGCGAATCTCCTTGTCCAGCGCGATCAGAATCGCCGCAGCCAGCGGCTCGCGACGCAGTGGTTGCGATGGATCAGCCTGCTCGCGGCGCAGCGAGGTCGCAATCGAATCAATCTCAGGCGGAAAGGCGGTGTGGTTGACGTTGATGCCGATGCCGATGAGCGCGTAACGCAGGCTTGCGGGAGCGGTCTGCGTCGCTGGGTTTGAGGCTGTGTCGATGAGGATGCCGACGCACTTCCTTCCGTTGAGGAGCAGGTCATTGGGCCAGCGAATGTCGATTTGGTCGCGCACACGGAAGCCTGCAACCGACGCAATCGCCGACTGCACCGCAATGGCCACCTGCATCGAGAGGCTGAGCGCGCTCTGCATGGGGATCGACGGGGCAATGAGCGCGGTCAGATAGAGACCTTCGCCGGGAGTGGAATGCCACACATGGCTGCCCCGTCCACGGCCAGCGGTCTGCTCGTCGGCGAACCAGACGCCGCGCCGCGCGCCAGCCTGTGCCGCAGCCAGCGCCAGATCGCTGGTCGAACTGGTGGTGGCGACGTGATGCAGTTCTCCCGCGAACTGCGTGGCGGCGATGGCCTGATCCACGGCGGGAAGATCGAAGGCGTGAAGATTCATGGCTTGGCTCGGCATCACAGGAGGTCGGCGGTGATCTTCATGCTGAGATCGACGGCGATGGCGGAGTGGGTGAGCGCGCCGACCGAGATGAAGTCCACTCCGGTCTTGGCGTAGCTGCGCAGGGTCTTCAGATTCATGTTGCCGGAGGCCTCGATGGTAGCCTTGGGCAGCTTGGCGCGCAGCAGCTTGACCGCCTTGGCGACCTCCTTCGGCGTCATGTTGTCCAGCAGGATGGACTCGGCCCCACCCGCGATGGCCTGATCCAGCTCGGTCTGGGTGCGAACTTCAACCTGCACAATCTGTCCGGGCTTGCGCTTGGCCAGCGCGGTGGCAAGAACGGTCGGCAGTCCTCCGCCGAGCGAGATGTGGTTGTTCTTGATGAGGATTCCGTCTTGCAGGTCGAGGCGATGATTCGTGCCCCCGCCGCAACTGACGGCGTATTTGTCCAGCGCGCGCAGGCCGGGAATCGTCTTGCGGGTGTCGAGAATCCTGGTCTTGACGCCGGAGGGAGACTTCACCGCGGCGGCGATCTTGACGTACTCGTTGGTGATGGTCGCAATGCCGCTCATGCGCTGCATCAGGTTCAGAATGACTCGCTCGGTGGAGAGGATGGCGGCGGCGTTGCCACGGATCACCGCGATCGTCTGGCCTTTTTTGACGCGCACTCCGTCGAAGATCTCTGGGTGGCTGACCACCTCGAAGCGGCGCGCAGGCTTGGCGGAGAGCTTGCCGTAGAGCGTGAGGAAGGCGGAGATGCAGCCCAGGCCGCTGACGATGCAGCTCTGCTTGGCGATGACCGTGGCGGTGGCGCGCAGGTTGGGGTCGATGGTCAGCGCGGTGGTGACATCGTGAGCGACCTTGTCCTCGACGAGGGCAGCCTCAAGCAGTGTGGTGATGCGGCGGGATTTCCAGTCCATGATTCATCGTAAACCAGCGTGGGGAATCTGGCTTCCATGCCTTCGCTTCGGGGGGGGGGACCTCCGGGCTGGAATGGACGCAGAATTCAGGGTGAAGGGATGGGCCATCGGAAAGGCAAGCGTTTACATGTGCCGAAGAGTCTGCAACGGAGGCACATTAGCAACGTGTAACACCGGAGCAACGGAAGGGCACGCCTGAAGGCGTTCCCTCCGTGATTATCCCTCCGGATCCTTCCGGATGGGTTTCTTCCGCTCTAGTTGTTCTCCGGCAGGGCTTCGAGGGCGGCTTTGGTCTTGTCGTGGAGGGTGCGGGTCTCGGCGGCTTGCTTGCGTAGACCTTCGACGATGTGTGCCGGAGCCTTGGCCATAAAGGCCTCGTTGCTCAGTTGGCGTTCGGCGGCGACGAGTCCCTTTTCGTACTTGGCGAGGTCTTTGGTCAGGCGCTCGCGCTCGGCGGGAATGTCGATCTGGCGCTCGTAGACGACGGCTACGTCGAAGGTCGCCGTGCCGCGCGCGTTGTTGCCGGTGAGGGCGACGTCGGAGACCTTGATGTCGCTGACGCGGGCGAGTTTGGCCAGAATGTCCTGATTCCACTGGATGGCATTCAGCGTCTGCTCGTCGCCGTGAATGAGGATCGGCGCAGACTCCTTGTCGGGAACTCCCAGTTCCTTGCGCAGGCCGCGCAGGATGGTGATGAGCTCTTGCAGGGTCTGCATCTCGGTGAGAGCGGCCTGGTCGCAGACGTAGTCCTCGGGCTGCGGGTAGCGGGTAAGAGCGATGGACTTGGCCGGAGGCAGGCCAGCATAGAGCGCGTGCCAGATCTCCTCGGTGAGGAAGGGCATGAAGGGCGAGAGCAGGCGCAGGGCCGACTCGAAGACCGCGATGAAGGTGGTGAGAGCGGAGGTGGTCTGTGCGACGGACTCCTCGGCGTCCTCGCAGGTGGGGAAGGGCAGATCGTTGGTCGGCTCGAAGTTGAGGCGGAGCTTGACGATTTCGAGATACCAGTCGCAGAGATCGCCCCAGAAGAACTGATAGATCGCGCTGGCTGCCTCGTCGAAGCGGTAGTCGTCGAGGGCGCGATGAACTTCGGCGGAGACGGCGTTGAGGCGAGAGAGAATCCAGCGGGATTCGAGGGCGTCGGTGGTCGATCCCACCCATCGCGGTGAAACTGCGATGGATGGGGCACCCGAATCTGTAGCCGGATTCATGATGGACTCATGTGTTGGCAGGATGACTTCGATGCCAGCCTCTTTGGCGCGCTCCACGTTCATGAAGAGAAAGCGGGCGGCGTTCCAGATCTTGTTGGCGAAGGCGCGATTGCCCTCGGTACGAGCCTCGCTGAAGGCGATGTCGGTGCCGGGGGAGGCCATGCTGGCGAGCGTGAAGCGCACTGCATCCGTGCCGAAGCGCTCGATGATCTCGATCGGGTCGATGACGTTGCCCTTGGTCTTCGACATCTTCTGGCGATCGGCGTCGCGGACCAGAGCGTGAATGTAGACCTCGCGGAAGGGGACGGCTTCGGCAAGGGTGCGCGGCGAACCGTCGGCCATCGGAACGTCCAGCATGAAGTGGGTTCCCAGCATAATCATGCGCGCAACCCAGAAGAAGAGAATGTCGAAGCCAGTGACTAGGACCGAGGTCGGGTAGAAGGCCGCGAGGTCTGGGGTGAGTGTAGAAGCAGATCCCTCCGCTTCGCTGCGGGATGACAACAAAGTAGCGTTGGTAGCTCCGGGCCAGCCGAAGACGGTGAAGGGGAGCAGGCCGGAGGAGAACCAGGTGTCCAGAACGTCGGTCTCCTGCGTGATGTTGGCCGAGCCGCAGGTGGAGCAGGCGGTGGGCGTCTCGCGGGAGACGGTGAGGGCGCGGCAGTCGGCGCAGTGCCACGCGGGAATGCGATGGCCCCACCAGAGTTGGCGAGAGATGCACCAGTCATGGATGTTGTTCATCCACTCGAAGTAGGTCTTGGAGTACATCTCCGGGGTGAACTTGATGTGGCCCTCGCGCACGGCGGCCACGGCCTTCGCAGCGATGGAGTCTCCGCCGGCGGCGGGAGCCTTGTTGACGGCGAGGAACCACTGCATCGACAGGCGCGGCTCGATGACGGCTCCCGAGCGCTGCGAGAGGGCGACGGCGTGGTTGTGATCCTTGATGTCGACCAGCAGACCGGCGGCCTGTAGGTCGGCGACGATCTTCTCGCGCGCGGCAAAGCGATCCAGCCCGTGGTACGGCGAGCCGGGCAGGTCGATATGGGCCGAGGTGTCGAGGATCGTGATCGAGGCAAGCCCGTGACGCTGGCCGATGGCGAAGTCGTTGGGGTCATGCGCAGGCGTGACCTTGACCGCTCCGGTGCCGAACTCGGGCTGCGCCCAGTCGTCGGCGAGGACGGGAATCTCGCGATTGGCAGAGCCAGAGACGCCGCTCAGGGGCAGCGCGATCAACTTGCCGATCATGGCGGTGTAGCGCGGATCGGTCGGGTTGACGGCTACGGCAGTATCGCCCAGCATCGTCTCCGGGCGCGTGGTGGCGACGACGATCTCGCCGCTTCCGTCCGCGAAGGGGTAACTAATGTGATACAGCTTGCCGAGGCGTTCCTCGTGGACGACTTCCAGATCGGAGACGGCGGTCTGCTGGATGGGATCCCAATTAACGATGTAGCTGCCGCGATAGATGAGGCCCTGTTCATACAGACGAACGAAGGACTCCTTGACCGCTACGTTGAGGTGGTCGTCCATGGTGAAGTACTCGCGCGACCAATCGACGCTGGCCCCGAGCCGACGCATCTGGTCGGTGATCGCCGAGCCGTACTGGCGCTTCCACTCCCAGACGCGGTCGGTAAATGCGTCGCGGCCCAACTGCTTGCGCGAGGAACCTTCGCTGGCAAGCTGGCGCTCGACCATCATCTGCGTGGCGATGCCGGCGTGATCGGTGCCGGGAACCCAGAGCGATCTCTGCCCGCGCATGCGGTGCCAGCGGGTGAGAATGTCCATCTCCGTCTGGTTGAGCATGTGGCCCATGTGCAGACGCCCGGTGACGTTGGGCGGAGGCAGCAGTTGGGTGAAGGCGGCGGAGCGGTTCTCCCCCGTGTCTTGCGGCGCGGCAGCGCCTGACTCTGCGGCGGGGCTGGGAACTGCGAAGAGCTTTTCTGCGACCCAATACTCGGCCCAGCGGCGCTCGATGATCGAGGGATCATAGGCCTTGGGAAGGTTGCTGGCAGAGGACTCGGCGGGCGACTGGGCGGGCGATTTGGAGTTTTTTTCGTGGCTCATGGCTAAGATTCAAGGGTAGCACTGGAGCGCAGGGCTGGACAGGCTCGCAGGCGGCTGAGCAAGGGAATTATTTATGGCTCGCCGGACAGCGGTATTGGGCTATTGCGTTCGTCCTTCGCAGATTCCTGCGGTCTGCGCGGCAAGAACGGCTCGGGACGTTGCCGGGTGCGATATTCTGGAAGCTCTATGTTTGTGACCTTCAAGATGGTGCTGACGTACGTCGTTCTGGGAACTCTGGCCGGAGTGCTGGGGATTCCCTACTCGTTTGTGGTGGGCAATGTGGATCGGCTGTACCGCGTCGTCATGTGGATTCTGCGCACGGGTCTGCGCGCCGGAGGGATCCGCGTAGAGGTGAGCGGGCAGGAGAATGTTCCCGCCGGAGTGAGCTGCATCTACCTGTCGAACCACGTCTCGAACCTCGACCCTCCAGTGATTTTTCCCGCGTTGCCGGGGCGCAGCGCGGCAGTGCTGAAGAAAGAGCTGATGCGCATCCCCTTTCTGGGAACCGCCATGCGCATGGGCGGGTTTATTCCCGTGGAGCGGGGACGCAGCCGAACTGCCGCTCAGTCCAGCGTGGCCGCAGCGGTAAAGGCGCTGCAATCCGGGCTGCACATCCTGATCTTTGCCGAGGGAACGCGATCCAAGGATGGACGGCTGGCCCCGTTCAAGCGCGGAACCTTCTACATGGCGATGGAGACGGGAGCGCCGATCGTGCCGGTGGTCATTACCGGAACCGAAAAGATGATGCGCAAGCACAGTGCCGCCGTAACGCCGGGCCTGGCCAGAATCACTATGCTTCCGGCGATCTACCCGGCGAACTACGCCACGCGCGAGGAGTTGATGCAGGCCGTGCGCCAGGAGATGATCGCCGCGTTGCCCGAGGAGATGAGGCCGCTGGAGTAGAGATTTTTGAGCGTTTTTGAATTGCTATAGATCAAGGATGAGCGAGTTGGCCGGGTTCCCTTGCGACCGTCGCAACAAGCCAGCGGCAAAGTCTCAGTGTTTGATGAGCCACATCAACCAGCTCGCGGCAATCGTTCCGCCGACGAAGAGGACAAAGCAGAGCGCGCCAAACTGCGCCATCTTCTTTGGCTCCGAGCGTTGCGTGATTCCGAAGACGATTGAGGTAAACAGAGAGAACAGCACGACTGCGCTGAAGTGCGAGATCGTCATGAGCGCTTCCTTCCGATGGCCAGCGAGTGCGCATCGACCGCCGCGATAATGTTCAGCAATCCGCCCACTACAATGAACTTGGTTCCATAGTCGGCCACGGCCACCAGCACCGGATCCTGTCCCCAGCCCAGAAGCCGCGCCAGCCCATACAACAGCCCCGCGCCAAGGTCGCCAGCCGATCCCAGCATATCCAACGGCTCGCCAAAATTCATCTGGTAGACCTTGCCCTTGAGAGCGATGCCGATGGCGAACATCCCTGCAATCGAGAGCGCTAACAGCCCTGCGCGCCACCACTTGCGCAGCAGCAGGTGGCCTGCTCCAGGAACCAGCCAGCCAGCCAGCAACACCAGCACTGGCGAGACTCCGCCAACCGTCTTCTCCTCAACCGCCTTGCCACCAGCCACCGCGTACCCCTGTGCCTTCGTCGTCCTGCACCCCAATCATATCAGCCGCCAGCCAAACCGCCCGGACTCAAATCTCCGCCAGCCCCGCGCAGGCAGGTTCTCCGCGAACGATCTTTAGTAACTTGTGAAATATTTTGCAATTAATTTGTAGATTGTTTGCCTTTTGTAGATCTACACTATAAACGCAAGCTAATAAATAGTCTGCATGAAAGAATGTAAGACGCTTTTCCAGATTTTGTTATTGGAGCATTTTCGGTAATCGTACAGACCGTCGTGGAGCGAGTCCTCAGCAGATTCCTCCGCTCGCGCTACGGAAGGACAAAGAGTCCGGTTTACTGTAATTTGAAATCGCTCCAGCGCTTCTTCTGATTCTTCGTTCTCAGACATGAGGTTCCATTGAATTCCACACGGCCCCGCAATTTCGTCAAGAACATCATTTTGGTTGGGTTACTGGCAGTCTCTAGCAGCATTGCCCATGCCACATCGATTACCTACAACCTCATCGGAGTGACCACTTCGGCTGGAACCGTAACCGGAACCGTCGCCATTGACTCTACTACCGACCTGATCACGGCCGCGAACATCACCTTTAACGATGCGGCTGTTGGCAACCCCGTTTTTTCGCAGATCACCGTTGCGAACGCCTATAACGGGTTGAGTCAGGAATACATCTCCGGCGCGAGCAACAGCGCGCTCAACTGGGGGGGGCAGATCGCCCTGTATTTCAATACGGCGAGCATCGGCACTGGAGATCTGAACCTTTGCCTCTATGTCGGTTCGTGTGGAACGGAGAGCAATCAGGCTTCGTTTGTGCAGGTTTACGCCAACAGCGGCCTGGGCGGTCCCTTCGACATCACCTCTGGATCGCTCGATCCAGTATCGACCGGGACGTCACAGTCTTCCCCCTCTGCAGCTCCGGAACCTTCAACGTTGTTTCTGCTCGGCACCGGAATCCTTGCCGTCGCGGTACTGACACGACGCAAATTCTTCAAGCCCTGAACAAATAAGCCACGTCTGGCTTGCTACCTGAGCCTGTTGGCGAAGCGGTAGGCGACGCCAAAAGTGACCAATTGTGGGGTTAGGGCGCTGGGTGGGAAGCCGGACCATCGCTGGTACTCGTATTCGCCGCGAACGCGCAGGTGGAGTCCGAGCATGTAGTCTGCTCCCAGGCCTCCCGCGAAGAGGTTGTAGCCAAGATTGGTGAGACCCTGCGGATAGTTGAAGTCGCCTCGCCCAATCATCGCCTTGGCGTAGGGAGCGACGGGGCCGTAGTTGCGATGATAGCGTCCGCCGATTGCGTAGGTTCGCTGGTAGGACTGGTCGCCGTTTGGACTGTTGACCTGATGAAACTCCGCCTCAATGCCAAGGGCTGGCCTGAAGTCAAAGTCCGCGTAGGCGGCGACGCCCTGAAAGCTTTGCTGGCCGTAGTCGGGCTTGGCGGCGGTATAGCCGATGCCGATTTGAAGGTCTCCGACGCGCGAAGCGGTCGCGATAGCCTGAGCATGAAGAAGGGTTGCTCCGCCGAGCAGAAACGCGAACGCCAGTCTTCCGATCACGCGAGAACTCCGATTGCGAGGACAGGTTAGAGCAACTTCAACGAAGCCGTAATTCGTTGCGCCGCTAAACAATATAGAGCCATTCTTCCCCTTTAGTTCGATCAAGGGACAGAATGACTATATATCTCTACAGGAACAATTAGCGAGAAACTCTAAAGCCTTGCCCTTTCTATACAGATACAGCGAACTTCCTAGTGGAAGCGATAGGCCGCTCCAAAAGTGACCACAACTGGGGATATTCCAGTGGCGTAAGAGGGCCAATGCTGGCTCTCCAGGTCGAAGGCGCGGATGACGATATTTGGCGAGTATTGAATGTCGATGCCTACGCCGTAGGCATAGGCGACGCTGGTTCCACTCGGAACGCCATTATTGTCCTGCTGTTCCTGAATATAAAGGTCGCCGAGTCCCACCAGAGCCTTGCCATAGAACGTGAATCGTCCACGGGAGGCCATGACTTTTGGTCCAACGAAGGTGGAGAGTTCAGCGCGATCTTTGGAGGTAAGAAGTGCGAGGCAGTGAAATTCGGCCTCGGCACCCAGATGGCGGTTCAAGTCGTAGTCGGCGTATCCGGTAAACCCAGCAATGTAATCGTCCGGAATAAATGGATCACTGATGGGCGTAGCCGAGAAATCTGTCGCGGCTACGCTGAATCCCCCCCCAACCTGTAGATTTCCGAGCGAATAGGGGGCAATAGCTTGAGCGCTTCCGAACTTTGCCACGGAGAGCAGGCAAGTGAGCATAGCTATTACCACGAAATTCTTCCGCATCGTAAGTTCTCCTGAAGAAAGAAAGTTCTGCAAAATTTCTGAGTGTTTTCTCATCCTACCGTACTCCCCCTCCTCCAGAAAATTTATTTCTGGAGGAGGGGGTCGTGTGCAGGCTACGAATAGATACGGGAATTCCTCGTTTTACTCAGAAGAAACGCTATTTCTCAGTCTCCGTGTCACTAGGGCGTATCGACCTATACACAATTTGTAAACACTTGAAATATAAAGAACTGCCGCTGAACGAAGCAGGGGCAGCACTCTGCACCTACAGAGTCGAAGGATCTGCGGTTGTCTTTGTCTGGCAAGGGCCAACGGCCCGTCCCATACCAGCCCAGACCGAAGGTCTGGGTAGACGCCCAGCGAATGGACCAAGGGCTGAAGGCCCGCGCTATAGCTCTCCGAGGATCGAAACGCTTCAACCGTGCTATATGTCGATACAGCCTAGGCGGTATCGACATATAGCTCTTTTGTGATTGCAGTTGTCCTTGCCTGTTTTTGTTTGTCATTCCTCCGCTGCGCTGCGGAATGGCAAACAAAAGAGAGGCAGCAGCGACAGCAGCGGTTTGTGGTGCGAACTGTATTTTCCCCACCCATCGCCGATGAAACCGCGATGGATGTGGCACCCGGCATAGTCCCACTTCACACCTAAAAACCGCGTCGCAAAGCAAAGTGTATATGTCGATACGCCCTAGTTCCAATCGATCTGGATTGTCCCCGCTTAGAACTGA
>JARLFY010000008.1 GCA_031296325.1 Acidobacteriaceae bacterium
AGCCTGCAACATTAGCGGCTGGGCAAACAATGAACTACCGACCTCGATCTGTTCCTTTACCGCGCGAACGCCCAGCGTGGAGAGCCGCGCAGGGCCAACCAGCGCCCCGCCCTCGACCAGAAAGATCGCCGCAGCGGAATCTCCCTCGGCCTCTGCCGCAGCCTGCACAATCACGGCGCGCAAGTGCGGAAGCGGCCGCACAATCTCGTCGGCAAGCTGCGCGGCGGCCTTCACCCGCAACACCTGCGCATGAATCTGCGCTGCCCGCTCGAACTCCATCTCCGCCGAGGCATCTTCGCGTTGCGCCGTAAGATCGCCCAGCAGCGACTCGCCACGCGTCTCGAAGAAGGCTTCGACCGCAGCGGCTTCGGCGGAGTAGACCGCTGCTCCCTCCGCCGTACAAGCCTGATTACACGGAGCCAAACACTTCTTCATCTCCTGATAGACGCATCCCGGATGCTCGGGGTAAGGCGCCAGCTCCTCGCTGCACCGCCGCAGCTTGAACAGGTCGAGGACGGCGTCGCAATAGCGATCCGCCGCCGCTCGCGAAGGAAACGGCCCATAGAAGTTCGCCAACGCCCGCCGACTCAGGCGATTGGTCGAGTAGACCCGGGGAAATGCGTTCTCCGCCGTAAACCGCAGAAAAAAAGGCGTATGCAGCCGCAGCCGACGCTTTGCCTCGGCCAGGCCATAGATCGCCACCGCCGCGCGATACAGCGTCAGCCGCGACTCAAACTCCGAGCCGGTCACGCTGTACTCGATCCACGCCACTCGCCCGCGCAGATTCAGCCGCTTCGACTGGACAGCAACGCCCTCGGCGGAGATCTCCGCCGGAGCCAACATCCGCGCAATCCTCCGCCGCAGATCCGCCGCCCGCGTCAGATAAGGCTGCGCCTCCACAGCACCGCCGCCCTGCGCCCCACGCAGTGCAAAGACTCCGGGAAGCGCGGGAATCGAGCGCAGAATCTCCGCCGCACGATCCGGCTCGAACGCCACGCACTGCTCGAATTGAAAGCTCACTGCCACATGAAGAATTGTAGCTGGGGCAAGCTCGTCCGCCGAATCGGAGATAACTCGAAAAACAGACCCGACCACGGATCAACGCGGATCTTCACGGATCAAACAAAACCGTTTTGTCTTTAGATCGGTTCCCAAATCTGTGTAGGCCAAATTTGTGTAGGCCAGATTTGTTTGTCATTCCGCAGCGCGAGCGGAGGAATCTGCTTTTGTTGTTCTACTACGGGATACACCATTACGGGCTTCGCTCTAATCCGTGTTCCTCCGTGTTGATCCGTGGTCGGCTTTTGTCTCACTTAAAAATGCTTGCGCTGAATCCAGTTCCGAACCTCAGCCACCGCCAATCGAATAGACTGGCAGTGATGAAGCAAACAGAGCTTGCTGGCGATGCGACGGAGACGACACGTTGGGAGGTCAACCCAATGGTCTTTCGTCGTCGTCTGATGAAGTGGTATCGCGCCAACGCGCGCGTTCTTCCCTGGCGCGGGATCACCGATCCCTACCGCACCTGGGTCTCGGAGATCATGCTCCAGCAGACGCGCGTGGCTGCGGTTATCGATTATTACAATGAGTTTCTGCGCCGCTTTCCCACACTCGTCTCGCTGGCTCTGGCGGAGGAGGAGGATGTTCTGGCGGCGTGGTCCGGGCTGGGCTACTACAATCGTGCGCGTTTGCTGCACAAGTCCGCGCAGTTCATTGTGGAGGAGCTACAGGGATACTTGCCCCCCTCTGCGGCGGAGTTGCTCACCCTGCCCGGCATCGGCGAGTACACCGCAGCGGCAATCGCCAGCATCGCCTTTGGCGAGAGCGTCGCCGTGGTGGATGGCAACGTGGAGCGGGTAATTCTGCGCCTCTCCGGGCGAGCCAGCGAGACCACCGCCGCCGCTCGCGCACAGCTCCGCGCTCAGGCGCAGGCTCTGATGCCGAAATCGACGGCCAAGCACTGGCCGCAAAATCAGGCAAACGCGCGGCGCGGCACGAAGGCAAAAAAATCCTCTGTGCCGATGGAAAACGCAGCCGGAGACCACAATCAGGCGATGATGGAGTTGGGCGCGACGATCTGTCTGGTTCGTGCGCCGCTCTGTCGCGAGTGTCCGGTCAGAGATCTATGTCTCACGCGCGGAGAACACGTCACGCCAGCGCGCGCGCCGCAGCGAAGTCTTCCTCTGGCCTGCCTGCTCGACCTGCGCAAGCGCGGCCCTGCGACCGAGGTTCTGCTGGAGCTTCGCCCCGCAGACGCCGCCGTCATGCCCGCGATGTACGAGCTGCCGTCGCTGCCGATCGAGTCCGTAGGCACTCTGGAACCCGCGCTGCGACTGCGCCACTCCATAACCAACACAAACTACTATGTGCAGGTCTACTCGCTGCGCCGCCACACCTCGGCGACGCGCAGCAACTACACGCTCGCTGCGGCCAAGCGGCTGCACAAGGCCCTCTCCAGTGACTCCCGCGAGTTGAAATGGACGCGCACGGCGAGCCTTGCCAGCTTGCCTTTGACCGGACTTGCGCGCAAGATTCTCCAGCGGCTTCAGATCATGGACGCCGCTCGCCTGCTCTCGCCGCAGGAATCCGACTAACGCTGGATCACTAAGCCGTTCCTAAATTACGGTAAACCGCTTTGATTGTCATTCCATAGCTCTTTTGTTTGTCATTCCATAGCTCTTTTGTTTGTCATTCCGTAGCGAAGCGGAGGAATCTGCTTTTCTTCATTCGAAACCCTACGCCCCATGACAAGAACGGATCTAAGCCAATCAACAACAGTCTATCCATGAGCGGCGTCGCCGTCGTAGGATGGAGGCTGAACCTTTAATGAAACGCCGCACCCAACTTCGCTCCGCCCTGCTGCTGTCGCTGATCGCGATCGCTTGCCCGCTGGCTTATGGAGCGGAGCATATTACGCTACGCGGCGGCAGGGAGTTCGATTGCATTCGGCATGAGGTGGCTGGCGATCGATTCCGTCTCTATCTGATGCCAACCGAGCGTACCTCCCCCGTAGCTACAGCGGAAAACGAGAACTACATCGAGATCACCGCCAGCTCCGTTCTACAGATTGAGACGATCGCCGATCCGCTTCCTGCCGATCGTCTGCCGCTCAAGGATGCGCATCCCGAAACCGCTTCGCCAACTCCTACCGCCTCTCCGCTGACCACAGCCGAGATGGGCCAGATGCTGGCGCGCGCCGGAGCACGGCACAACATCGACGCCGACCTGCTGGCCAGCGTCGTGCAGGCCGAGAGCAACGGCAACGCACACGCCGTCTCGCGCGCTGGAGCACGAGGGCTGATGCAGCTTATGCCCGCGACGGCAGCCGATCTCGGCGTTCACAACTCGTTTGCGCCGGAGGAGAATATCGGCGGAGGAACGGCCTATCTCGACGCTCTGCTGACCCGCTATCACGACGACATCACGCTGGCGGTTGCAGCGTATAACGCAGGCCCAGCGGCGGTCGATCGCTACCACGGAGTTCCTCCCTACGCCGAGACGCGCGCTTACGTCGCCCGCGTCATCCGCGAGTTCAATCGCCGCAAACGCGCTGCCGCGCAGGCCTCTCACACAACTATGCGCGCACAACTCCAGCCCACGCAGGCCAGCTCTCCGCAGAGCCACAGCGAGATGGCCCGATGAAGAATCGCAAGGGTTTCGCAGGGCTCGTGATTCTCCTGCTTCTGGCGCTGATCGTTTACTGCAATCGCGACCGCATTCACTTTGACTGGGCAGTCTTCTGGCTCGAACTTCGCCACGTTGGCTGGCTGCATATTGTGGCGGGCATTGCGTTGATCTACGCGACCTACCTGCTGCGCGCATCGCGCTGGTCGGTCTTCCTTAACGCGACGAAGAAGGTCTCGCCGTTTACTCTGGTCGGCCCACAGTTCATCGGCTTCACCGCCGTCGCACTCTTTGGTCGCCTCGCCGACGTGATTCGTCCGGCTCTGGTTGCCAAGCGGGTTCAGCTCTCCATCAGCTCGCAGGTCGCGGTCTATACCATTGAGCGCATGTTCGATCTGGGAGCGGCGGCGTTGATCTTCTCCGGCGCGCTCGTGTTCGCTCCGCATGACCTGCCCCACCACGAGGTCTTCGTGCGTACCGGGATCGTCTCGCTGGCTGGAACGGCGCTGATCGCGCTCTTTGCCGTGACCATCCGCGTCGCGGGAGGCGCAGTCGCAGACCTCGCGGAAACGATGCTCGGCTGGCTCTCCAAGCCGCTCGCAGCGAGCGTTGGCCGAAAGATTCGCGGCTTTCGCGATGGTCTCAACGCAATCTCCTCGGCGCAGGATTTTCTCCTCGTCTCGCTGGTCTCGCTCGCAATGTGGGGATTGATTGGCTACGCCTATGTGCAGACGCTGCACGCCTTCGTCGACACGCCGGAGCTGGCGACGATCTCCTTTTCGCGCACCATGCTGCTGATGGGCGCAAGCATCGGCGGATCGTTGCTGCAACTTCCCATCGTGGGCTGGTTCACCCAGATCGCCGTCACCGCCGCTGCGATGCACGCGTTCTACGGCGCTCCGATCGAGGCGGCAACGGCTTGCGGCGCACTGCTGCTGGTCGTCACATTCCTGTCGATCATTCCCGCAGGGCTTATCGCAGCGCGACTGAATCACATCAACCTGAAGAAGGTGGCCGCCGAGAGCGAAGCCGAAGAATCAGGTTCCAGCACTCCCCAATAGTCTGCTCGGTATCTGACCGCCTATTGTTGTACCCATTGTGGGCGCCCCATCCATCGCAGTCTCATCAGCGATGGGTAGGAGGAATACAGTTCGCACCACGAGCCGCTGCGTTTGCCGTTGCGGTTGTCTTTGCCGTTGCTGGCAAGGGCCAAAGGCCCGTTCTATACCAGCCTAGGCCGAAGGCCTAGGTAAACGCACAGCACACAGTCCAAGGGCTGAAGGCCCGACCTATAATTTCAACGAACTACTGACTCAAGACGCTAGTGGGCTGAATGGAAGGTGGCCAGAAACTCGGCAACCGCTCCAATCGACTGGGGCGTGGCGGGAGTCTGGTTGTGGGCCACCCCTGGCAGGCTGATAAACTTCTTCTGCGTAGAAGTGCTGGCGGCGAAGACCTCGCGTCCCTGTGCGATGGGAACCAGCGTGTCCGCCTCGCCATGCAGCATCAGCAGCGGAGCCGTGGAGCGAGCGACGTTGCCAACCTCGTTGAAGGCTTCAATGGAGTCGGGCGCAGGAATCAGAGCTGCGGCAACCTCCGTGGGAACTCCCTGCGCATGGGTGTAGACCGGGAACTCCTCGGCGGCGGAGGCGATGGTTCCGGCCAGAATGGTTCCGGCAACCTTGCGCTGCGAGGCGACGTAGCTGGCCATCGCCGTGCCCAGCGAGAATCCATATACGATAACCGGGCGTCCCGGGCGAGCGGCAACCACCGAGTCGTAGACGCGCAGGGCGTCCTGACGGAAGGTCATCACGTCGGGCGAGCCGGAGGAGAAGCCGATGCCGCGGTAATCGTAGACCCAGACGTCTCCGCCGAGGGATGCAATGGCGCGATAGAGCGGATCGGAACGGTCAACGGTCATACCGTTGCCATTGAAGAAGAGAACGACTGGGGCGCTGGATTTCGAGCTGGGATACTCCCAGCCGCGCAGCGTGGCGTCGCTGAGGGGGATACTGTGGTTGATGCGCATCGCGCTGCCGGTCCAGTCGGCCAGAGGCGCGGAGGGCGGCGGCGTGGGGATCAGAAGATTTGCCGGAATGGTTCGAAGATTAGACTGGGCAAGCGAATAGCTGGTGAAGAGGAGAAGGACGGCGAGAACTCTACGCATGCTACAAGGCTATTGGAATGCGAGACGCGGCGCAAGATTCCTGCGCCTTTCGCGCCGACGAATTTCAGACTCAAGACTCTAGCGGGAGTGTCCTCGGGGGGTAACCTGGGCAGTCTGACGCCAGATCTGCGGGCCTCCCCAGGCACGGGTAGCGGTCAGGTCGAGGCGGATTGGGTCGTCGGAGGAAGACGGCGTCGCCAGAAGCTGTCGCAGTCCGTCGCCGAGTTGGGGGACGGCGTCGCCGAGCGCCAGAAGGCGAGAAGGAATCGCGCTTCCGGTCAGATGGAGAGTGTAGCCCGTGTCGTCGAAGCGGCCGACGAGACTTGCGGGCTGCTTTCCTCCAAGCGGAAGTGCGAGGGGGAGAAGATCGAAGCTGGTTGCGTTGACGGTCGGCGCGGCTGACTTCTGGCCGCGACGGACTCGGGCGACGGACGCAGGAGTGGAGCGGAGCAGAATGTCACCGAGCGGGATGGGATTGGGTCCGAGCGCAGGAAGTTGCAGCGACTCATGGCTGAACTCCATCTGGCCGGAGAGGATAGACTGGACCCCGGGCTGACCAGCCTTCCCCGGTTGGGGCGCAGGACTGTCGGCGGAGTTCCAGATCAGACTTGCAGCGAGGGTTCCCGGGCCGGTAAGTCCGGTGGGAGGGTGCGGAGTGGCTACGCTGAGCCAGTTGAAGAAGGTCTCTGCGGGAAGGGCAGGCAGAACCAGTGTGGCCGAGGACGAGCCGGGCTGGGCTACGTCGGGCAAATCGGCGTTCAGCAGCAGGTCGCTGGAGCCGGTCGGAGGCCAGCGGCACTCAATGTTGGAGAAGGAGTGAAAGGAGTTCTGCGCAATCGCGTGGCACTCGGCCTCGATAGCGAGCGGGTGCGGAGGAACGAAGTCGGCGCGGCGGGCGTTGGCGATCTGAAGATTGGTTGCGACGGCGGCGTGGCCGAGGGTTCCAAGCAGGTTGAAGGTCAGGGTCAGTTCGCCACGCACTCCTGCGTCGTCGGCGATCAGCAGACGGCTAAGTCCTCCAAGCTGAACATTCTTCCACTCGCCATGCAGGTCGATGGGGATCTCGGCCATGGAGTTTGCTGCGGTCTTCGCTGCCCCGAGGGTTCCCTCGACGCGCAGCAGTCCGGTGTTCGCCGGGCTGGAATCGGTGCGAGCAGGACGAGCCTCGACGCGCAGATGCCACTGATGCGGCTCGGGAAGCCAAAGGGCGAAGTCAGCCTCGGTCAACGAGATGGGACTCTTGGACTGGTCGAGCTTGAGGTTCAGACGCGCGCCGGTGGCCTCAATGTAGGGAAAGCGCGGCGCGGGGCCGGCGTAGCTCTGCGAGGTGGGCGCAGCCTCGGCGTGGGAGGCCTGAAGCAGCAGGCTCTCGACATTCCACTGGCCATCTGCGGTGCGAACCAGGTTGACGCTGGGATCGGTCAGAACAATGCGAGAGAACTCGACGTGGCGGGTCCAGAGCGAACGCAGGCGAACGTTAGCGCGAACTTCATTGGCTCGCAGAACCGGCTCGGAGCCGAAGGCTGGATCCTCGTTGACGACGAATCCCTCCAGCGTGAAGCCGGGAACAGGCAGCAGGTCAAGCGAGATTTTATCGAAGTGAACCGGACGGCCCAGAGCGGCGCTGATATTGCGCGCAACCCGGTGCTGGTAGCGGCTGACGTTGAGGTACGGCGGCAAAAGCAGCGCCAGCAACACCACTACAACCGTGGCGGCGGCGACAATCAGGCGACGACGACCGCGCGAGGCTTGGGTGGAAGCGTCTGGCGTGGACGCAGCGGCGATCGGATTGGGAGTCGGGTTTGTCTCTTGCATGGGTTCTTGCATGGCTCTATGCATGATAGGCCACAAGCGGTAAATGGTCACGAGAGATTATGCGGCGGAGTTATTTGCGTCCGGCCGCAGGAGTGGTTTGCGTCTGTGCGATTGCCGCGCGAAGAATGGGAACGAGTTGCGTGGGATCGGCAAGATCCTTTTGACCGCAGACGATCTGATAGTTGTTGCGAGTCACGACGACGATGGTCGGCGTGTAGGTAACGTTGAGGCGCTTGCCAAGATCGTAGTCCGCCTGAACCTTGGCGGCGAGCGCTCCGGTGGGGTCAATAGCGGGCGGAACCTTCTGGCCGTGCTTCTGGAACCAGAGTTGAGCGAACTGGTGCAGGTCGTCCTTGCTGCCAATCGACTGCTGAGAGAGGAAGACGTCGCTGCGAAACTCGTCGGCAATCTTCGGGCTGACCTTGTCCTGCAGGTAGCGCGCGTAGACGGCTCCCTCGAAGGTCCAGATGTGCTGCGCCAGAGGAAAGTCGTAGCGCAGGATGGGAACGTGGTACTGCGCAGCGGCCTGCAACTCCAGCGGATGGGAGCGAGCGCAGGAGGGACAGCCAAGATCCTCGAAGACGATGATGGCGACCTTGCTGCCAGCCGGGGGACGCAGGATCGAGGTGTCGATAAAGTCGTTATGTATGCGTGCGCCGAGGAACTGCGCCTGTAGAGACGGAGCGGTGAAGCCGATTGCGAGGGCGATAATCACAACGAAGATCGACTTGCGCATTTGCGGTAACTCCCAAAAATATACGTTCGTGCTGCAATTAGAGCATCTTCGAAATTGCTAATAACAAGGATGAATTGTCATTCTGAGCGGAGCGAAGAATCCCCGCATTTTGTTTGTGCTGCTATGGTCTACACTATCTCCGAAAACGCTATAACTAATACCTGTTTTACAAAATTCCGACTCGCGCGGCGGCGAGTCGGTCGCGCTAGCGGACAACGCGGAAGGTGCGATTCCAGCGGGTATCCGAGAAGAAGTGGGTTACGATGCGCTCCATAAAAGCGATCCGTTCGGAGAAGGAGGTCTTGTTCATCTGATCCTCATCGGTCATAAACGACCAGTAGATAAACATGGGGCGACCGACAATATTCTCCTGCGGCACGAAGCCCCAGAAGCGTCCGTCGAGCGACTGCGTGCGATTGTCTCCCATGGCGAAGACGTTGCCCGGAGGAACGACCAGATCGCCGTTGACGATGTACTTGGAGATGTCAACGGCCCACAGCGGAGCGTTGTTCTCCATCGACGCCTGCTCGATGCCCGGCAGATCCGAGGGAAAGTCGTCGCGATAGGGAATGTAGGCGTACTTCCCGTCGCCGTGGGGCATCTGCGCATAGGGCTCGTTCTGCGCCACTCCGTTGAGGTAGACGACGCCGTGCTCCAGATGAATGTGGTCGCCAGCGACTCCGATGCAGCGCTTGACCAGATAGAGGTCGGGCGTCTCGGGATTCGGCTTGAGGAAGACGATAATGTCGCCGCGATGCACCGCGCGATAGTGAACGAAGGGCGCAAGCAGCGTTGGCGGTGCCAGCGAGACGCGATCCACCAGAACGTGATCGCCGATCAGCAGCGTCTTCTCCATCGAGCCGGAGGGAATCTCGAAGTTCTGGAAGATAAAAGTCATGACGAAGAGGCCGACGGCCAGCACGGTCGCAATGGAGGCCAGCGACTCGAGCGCGGTCTCGTGATCCTCATGCCCGGACTGCTCGGAAGCTGCGTCTACGGCGATTTTTTGGTCTGGGGTCGTGGGTGCAATGTCGGTCAACTGGGTCTCCGCGCTGAGCTTGCTCGCAGTGGATAGTGTATCGCCGAATGAGGTTTTCGCGGCGAAGCGGACGGCGGGGAGAGCGCCCACCCTGTCGATGAATCCATTTTTTCGCACATTTTGCTAAGCTGTGCGCAGGCAAGCTCTAGTAGCATCAAAGAATACATGATTACCTTGGAACCTCCGAGACGTTTGGCAGACGACGCAGCCCCCTGGCGACGGCTGGGAATCTCCGCCTCTGGGCTGGCGCGGTTTCTGAATCGTGCACGAGCGGCGGTCGGGCTGGCAGGCGAGGTACACGTCCTGCTGGCCGACGATGCAACGCTCCAACGGCTGAACCGTACCTATCGCGGCAAGAACAAGCCGACCGACGTACTCTCGTTCCCCGCAGGCGACGCGGAAGAGGGCAACGACTCCGGCGTGGCAGGAGATCTGGCCATCTCGCTGGAGACGGCGGAGCGGCAGGCCGAGCAGTTTGGCCACTCGCTGCGCGACGAGGTGCGCGTCCTTCTGCTGCATGGAGTGCTTCACCTCGCAGGCTTCGACCACGAGACGGATAACGGCGAGATGGCCGCGCGCGAGGCCGAACTGCGGCGCGAACTGCGCGTCACTACCAGCCTGATCGCACGCGTCAACGGCGCGACGGCAAAGACCAGAGCGAAAGCAGATTTCTCCGCTTCGCTGCGGAATGACAAGCGCATGGTTGGCAATGACAAGCGGGTTGTCGGCAAGAGCAAGCCAGTTGCCAGCAAGAGGGCGCGGTCGTGAACGCGGGCTATCATCTAACGCTGGCTGTGTTGCTGGCGATCCTCGCTCTGGCGGCTTATGTGGATCGCGTCTACGGCGAGATGGGCAAGTTTCTCGCCCGCGAGTATCAGGACAACATCGACGCGTGGACCCGCGCCGTCGAGCCGCGCCTGCATCTGAGCCGCGAGAGTCTGGCTCTCTCGGCCTCGGTGCTGCGGCAACTCTCGCTGGCTGCGATTGCAATGCTGCTGGGGCTGCGGCTGTATCTCTCGGCGGACTTCGGCACGACCTCGCTGGGCAACGAGGTCACAGTCACACTCTTCGAGCTGATTCTGCTGATTCTGCTCTTTGACCGGCTGATTCCGCAGCTACTCTTTGCGCGAACCAAGGGCCTTTGGATCGCTCGCATACGCTATCTGTTGGAAGTGCTCTTCTACCTCATCCTTCCAGTGACGCTGACGCTGGGGCTTCTGCTCTCCATCGTCGCGCTGGCCGAGCCGGAGGACGCCGAAGAAGAGGAACATCCCTCCGAGGCGATGGACGCTCTGCTCGAAGCCGGCGAAGAGGAGGGCATCCTTGAAGAGAGTGACCGCGAGTTGGTGCGCTCGGCCGTCGAGTTCGGCGACAAGGTCGTGCGCGAGGTGATGACCCCGCGCCCTGCCATCTTCGCCGTTCCTGAGACGCTGAGCCTGACCGGGCTGCTGGAAGAGCTGAAGGAGAACTCCTTCTCGCGCGTTCCGGTCTTTGCCGGATCACTCGACCACGTCACCGGAATCGTCTTCGCGCGCGACCTGCTACAGGAGTTGGATGCCGACGCGGACAAGCGCACGGTGGGGCAGTTGCAGAAGCCGACCGCCTTCGTTCCCGAGACCAAGAAGGTCGCCGAGTTGCTGCGCGAGATGCAGCATGAGAAGCAACACATGAAGATCGTCATCGACGAGTACGGCGGCGTGGCCGGACTGGTTACCATCGAAGATCTGTTGGAGGCCATCGTCGGCTCCATCGCCGACGAACACGACGAGGCCGAGGAGGTCGACGAACCGGTGCGCGAGGCCGAGGGGCGCTACGTTGTTCCGGGCAGCTTCGAGCTTTCGCGTCTGCGCGAACTCTTCAGCGAGCCGGAGCCGAGCGAGTCTGCCAGCGCAACCTCCAGCGACGAGGCCGCGCAGGAGGAAGACCACGAGCCGTCCCACGAAGCGCGCAGTCCAATCTACATTCCCCAACACTACGAGGCGACGACGCTGGGCGGCCTGGTCTCGGAGATCGCCGGACACATTCCCCTGCCCGGCGAGGTCGTCGAGGAAGACGGCCTGCGCCTGGAGGTTCTGGCCTCCACCGACCGCAAGGTCGAACGCGTCCGCGTCAGTCTGGTCGAGCCTGCCGAGGAGTAAAGCCCGACCACGGATCGACACGGATGAAGGCGGATTAAAAACCGGCAACGGCAAAGATATGGGGTGCGAGCGTTGTTGCATCCCACCCATCGCGATGAA